>JBHLLI010000079.1:0-19036 GCA_048885765.1 Candidatus Hermodarchaeota archaeon | reverse complement strand
CACCAAGCAGCAAATATGGCAGGAATTGCATTTAGTAATTCTCAAGTTCACATAGTTCATGCACTTGGACATAGTTTTGCTGCAATTTTTCCAGTTCCGCATGGTAGCTTAGTAGGTCTTTTTCTACCATATGTTTTGCAATACTGTCTAAATGCGCCAGGTGATACAAATGAATCTATTATCTTATATTCAGAATTAGCCAAAAAATTAGGATGGGCTAAATGGGATGATGAAGACAAGAAAGCAGCTAATACGGTGTTAGAAAAGATAAAAGAACTTCAGAAATTAGTAAGCTTTTCTACTAATCTCAAAGATTTGGGTATAGAACGAGAAAATTTTGAGAAAAACTTGGATCGTTTGATTTCCTTATGTTTTCAAGATCCAAGTGGTGTGATGGCTCCAAGAAGCCCAACTAAAGAAGATTTCTCTAGACTCTATAAATATGCTTATGATGGAAAAGATATTGACTTTTAATTAAATTTTTAACCTATTTTCTTTATTTGTTTTTATATTCCTATGCAATAAGCATTAATATCACCAGATTATATTATTTTTTAAAGAATAATTGATAATATTTCTAGAGTGATATTATAACTAATAAAATAAAAATGACAATTTCAGAAAAAGAATTAAAGGCATTGGAGATATTAAAAAACCAAATAGGTGAATCAATATCTGAAATTCCTCTGCTTGAAAGATACTCACTTGGATATTACGTAGAAAATGGGCATATTTCAGGATTGAATCTATTTTCTTGTGGATTGTCTGAAATTCCTAAAGAAATCGAGTTATTTACTGCACTAAAGAAGATTTTCGTCCGAGGGAATAATTTAGATACAATTACCGAACAACTTTTTTCACTTCCAAACCTGGAAATCTTAGATCTAAGTGAAAACCAACTAACACATCTACCTACATCTATAGATTTACTTTCTTCTCTTAAGGAACTCCATTTGGAATCAAATCAACTAAATAGTCTACCAAAAACTATAGGATCTTTAAAATCATTGGAAACTCTTGATTTAAGTGAAAACAAGCTAAAGAAGCTTCCAGAATCAATAGGAGATATGCAAGAACTCAAAACATTGGATCTAAGTGGTAATAAAATTGAAATGCTGCCTGATTCGATTGGTAATTTGAAATCGTTGGAAATTCTATATCTTGGAAATAACAAATTAAGCAGTCTTCCTGATACTATATGCGAATTAACATCATTGAAAAGGTTAAATTTAAGAAATAATATGATTGCATCTCTTCCTGAAAATATTGGAAATTTAACATCGTTAACGTCTCTATTTTTGAAAGGTAATAATCTTTCACAATTACCTGACTCACTTGGCCAATTCAAAAATCTAAAATATTTAGGTCTAACTTCAAATATATTAACTTCTCTTCCTGAGAGTATCGGTTCACTTTCGTTATTGGAAAATCTTAGTGTATCATCTAATAAGTTATCAGAGGTCCCAAATTCTATAGGCTCTCTAAAATCCTTATTAAGGTTTGAAATTACAGATAACAATCTAAGAATACTCCCAGATTCAATTGGAGAACTTTCATCACTAACAATATTAAGATGCGGTCGAAATGAACTAACTGTTCTTCCAGAATCTATTGGCAAACTGAATAACCTTCAGATTTTAAAACTAGACAATAATAATATAATAGAATTACCTGAAGCTATTGGTCAATTAAAATCTCTTCATGAATTAAATTTATATGACAATAGACTTAAATATTTAGCTCAAGCAATTGGTGGTTTGAGATCATTAGAAATATTAGATCTTAGCAAGAATCAATTAGAAAGGATACCCGAGTCAATAGGGGCGTTAGAATCATTGATTGAATTAGATATGTCTACAAACAAATTAGAAAATATTCCCCCTTCGATTGGAGCTCTTCCCTTGATCAAAACCCTTATTCTTGGTTTCAATAAATTAATTTCAATTCCTAAATCCTTAGGCTTTCTTACAACTCTTGAAGTATTAGATTTAGGTAAAAATCATTTAATAGCGGTTCCAGAAACTTTAGGTTCATTAACATCGCTTAAACATTTATATTTATATTATAATGAATTGGAAGAAATACCCGAATCAATAGGTTCATTACAGTCTTTAAAATATTTATATTTAGGAAACAATAAGTTATCCAGTCTTCCTGTATCAATTGGAAGACTTAAAAAGTTGAAGTATTTATTTTTGAGATCAAATTATTTAACTGATCTTCCGGAATCTCTAGAAACCTTACCTTCACTTCAATATCTAAATATCGAGAAAAATAACCTTAAGGGTTATCTGGATTTCTTACATAAACTAGAACTTAGGGGAATAAAAATACTAAAATAATTGTTATTTCTAATAAATTTAATTTGACCAGAAACATCTTTAAAATCATATTATTTATATATTAGATGGAGTTAGATAGAACTATGGAAATTGCAAAAGCTATGAAAATTAAATTGCCAGAAAAACTACCTCCTTACCCCAAATTCATTGACGGGATAAGAAGAGCACCTTCTAGAGGATTCAAACTAACAACTCCTCAAACTAAATTAGCTCTAAAAAATTCTTTAAGATACATTCCTCCTTCTTTACATGAGACTTTGGCTACTGAATTTATGGAAGAACTAGTATCAAGAGGGAGAATCTATGGTTATAGGTACAGACCTGAAGGACTAATTAAAGCAAAACCTATAAATGATTATGTAGGAAACATTATTGAAGCAAAAGCATTACAAGTAATGATTGACAATAATCTAGATTTCGATGTAGCACTCTATCCCTATGAATTAGTAACCTATGGTGAAAGTGGACAAGTTTTTCAAAATTGGATGCAGTATCAATTAGTTAAAAAGTATTTGGAAGTAATTAATGGCACTCAAACTTTAGTTATAGCCTCAGGTCATCCTATTGGTCTTTTTCCAACATCACAGAATTCTCCCAGAGTTATTTCAACCAACGGTTTAATGGTAGGTTTGTTCGATAATCCAAAGGATTTTTCAATAGCAGCAGCTCTAGGTGTAGCTAATTATGGTCAAATGACTGCGGGAGGTTGGATGTATATAGGACCTCAAGGCATTGTGCACGGGACTTATATCACTCTATTAAATGCCGGTAGATTATATTTAAATTTACCTCAGGATAAAGATTTAGGAGGCATTTTGTATGTTTCATCTGGTTTAGGTGGTATGAGTGGAGCACAGGCTAAAGCAATAGAAATTGCAGGGGGAATAGGAGTAATCGCAGAAGTTGACGAGTCGAGAATTAAAACTAGGCATGAACAAGGATGGGTTTCCCGAATCTCAGACGATTTAGATGAAGTTTTTAACTGGGTTGATGATGCGAGAAAATCAAAACAACCATTATCAATAGCTTATAGTGGAAACGTGGTAGATTTATGGAGATATGTCGTTGATAAGAATTATCAGGTAGAACTTGCTTCAGATCAAACTTCTTGTCATGCGGTTTATGAAGGTGGTTATACTCCTTATCAAATAAGCTTTAAGGAAGGTAGAGAATTAATTAAATCTGATATTGAAAGATTTAAGCAGTTAGTTGATGAATCATTAATAGAACAGTTCAAACTTATTAATATTATGACTAAAAGAGGTACTTTTTTCTGGGATTATGGAAATTCTTTTATGAAAGCTGTTTTTGATGCAGGATCATTAGAGATCCTAAAAAATGGAGTTGATGTCTCAGAAGGTTTTATTTTTCCATCATATGTTGAAGATATTATGGGTCCTATTTGTTTTGATTATGGTTATGGACCTTTTAGATGGGTTTGTATTTCAGGGAAAGAAGAAGACTTAGATAAAACAGATCAAGCAGCAATGAGTTGTATTAATCCCGAAAGAAGAGCTCAAGATAGAGACAATTATTATTGGATTAGAGATGCAAAAAAGAATAAATTAGTTGTCGGAACCAAGGCGAGGATATTGTATGCTGATGCTAAAGAACGTATTAATATAGCTTTGAAATTTAATAATTTAGTAAAAAAAGGTGAAATTGGTCCAATTATGCTAGGAAGAGATCATCATGATGTCTCTGGAACAGATTCACCTTTTAGGGAAACGTCTAATATTCGAGATGGAAGTAATGTTATGGCTGAAATGGCAGTTCATTGTTTTGCTGGAAATGCCGTAAGAGGAATGACTTACGTGGTTCTCTCAAATGGAGGAGGTGTGGGAATTGGAAAATGTTTTAATGGAGGATATGGTTTAGTTTTAGATGGTTCTGAGAGAGTGGATAACATTATTGAAAATGCTATTGAATGGGATGTAATGGGAGGTATTGCAAGAAGAAGCTGGGCTAGAAATACCAATGCTCTCGAAACTGCTTATAATTGGAACATAGAAAACGAGGAAAAAGGGCATTTAACCTTACCTTTTTTAACAGAAAATAAGCTTTTGGACAATATAATCGCTAATTATTTAAAAAAAGTTAAATGAAAAATAATTCGATTTAAATTATTTAAAAAATTCTTATTGGAGAATATTTCGCTTTTGGTCTTAGATCAAAATAATTAAAAGTTGGCTCATAAGATGGACTTCAAATACGGAATTGATAAACTCACAGTTAAGAAAGTTTTAGAAATATCTCGGGAGACCTCAAAAGGTATTGTCACTAATGAAGTTAAAGAAAATATTGTTAAAAATCATGATGCTGTCCAGTCAATTGTTAAAGGGGATAAATTGGTTTATAGCATAAATACAGGATTCGGTTCTCTTTGCACTACCAGAATATCAAAAGAAGAATCTGGATTTTTACAGGAAAATCTTCTTAAAAGTCATAGCGCCGGAATAGGATCCCCAGTAGAACCTGAAATCTCAAAGTTGATGCTAATTTTAAAGTTGCATACATTATGTATGGGATATTCTGGAATATCACTTAAAATAGTTGAAAGAATTTGCTGGCATATAGAAAATAATTATATCCCAATGGTTCCTAAGCAAGGCTCGGTTGGAGCATCTGGAGATCTTGCACCACTAGCCCATCTCTTTTTACCATTAATAGGGTTAGGATTCCTAACTAATGATTATGAAAACTATATCCCCACGGAAGAAGTTCTAAAAAAGGAAAATATAGCACCATTAAAACTTGAAGCGAAAGAAGGTTTGGCATTAATTAATGGTACTCAATTCATATCTGCTCACGCAATTAAAATCGTAGAAAAATTTTCAAGTTGCTTAGATCACGCTGACATTGTCGGAGCTCTTACTATTGAAGGCTATCTAGCTTCACCTCAACCATTTACCGAGAAACTAATCAAATTAAGACCCCATAATGGGGCGCTAACAGTTGCAGAAAGAATGAGAAAACTGCTTGAGAATTCACAACTAGTAGAATCACATAAGACTTGTGAACGTGTCCAAGATCCTTATTCTATTCGATGTATTCCTCAAGTTCATGGCGCTTCTAGAGATGCTTTAACACATTTAAACGATATATTGGAGTGTGAACTAAATTCAGTCACAGATAATCCTATTATCTTTGATGAACATGAAACATATAGTGGAGGTAATTTTCATGGACAACCTCTTGCTTTACCTTTAGATTATATAAGTCTTGCAGCATCAGAGTTAGGAAATATTTCTGATCGTCGTATTTTCCTATTACTTGAAGGAAAGTGGGGATTACCTCCAAACTTAATACTTAAAGCAGGTTTAAACTCAGGATTTATGTTAGCACAATATACTTCAGCAGCGTTAACGAGTGAAAACAAAACACTATGCTTTCCTGCAAGTGTCGATAGTATTCCTACTGGCGCGGGACAAGAAGATCATGTTAGTATGGCTCCAATTAGTGCAAGAAAAGCTCTCAAAATAATAATTAATCTCGAAAAAATTCTTGCGATTGAACTTTTATGCGCTACGCAAGCTTTTGACTTTAGGAAACCTTTAAAATCTAGCCTTATATTAGAAGAAGTTCATAAATATGTAAGAGCTAGAATTCCATATTTAACTAATGATACAATCTTGTCTGAGTATATCAATACCGCATTAAATATCATTAGAAGTAAAAAATTATTAGAAATTTTCAATAAAAATATATAGTTGGATTAACGTGTTTGTCGCATCGACCTATTCAAAAAAAGAATTATTCTCGAATTTGGAACCAGATTTAGTTATTTTTCACTGTAATGAACTAGTCACTATGAATACTAAATACGGTGCTCCAAGAATAGGCGAAGATATGTCTGAATTAGCAATTTTAAATGATGGAGCTGTTGCAGTAAAAGATGATAGGATCATTTTTATTGGATCTACAGAGGAGTTACAATCTAAATATGAATTTGGGAAAATTATCACCAAAATAGATGCCTCTAATAAATTAGTTACACCAGGATTCGTTGATCCTCATACACATATAATTTTTGAGGGTTCACGTGAAAATGAATTATCAATGAAACTTGAGGGAAAGTCATATCTAGAAATTCTAGAATCAGGAGGGGGTATTTTAAAAACTGTTAGGGCAACTAGAAATGCTCCAATTGAAAAACTAGTCCAAAATGGGAAGAAAATACTAGATATTATGATGTCATATGGAACAACTACTATAGAAGCAAAATCAGGTTATGGGTTAACTACTGAAAGTGAAATTAAACAATTAGAAGCAATGCAAATATTAAATGATGAGCATCCTATTGATATAATTCCGACATTTTTAGGTGCTCATGCAATTCCTCCTGAATATGAAAAAAAACCCGATAAATATGTTGATTTAATCATTTCAGATATGATTCCGAAAATTGTTAAAGAAGGACTTGCTGCATTTTGTGATGTTTTCTGTGAGAAAGGAATCTTTTCAGTAAAGCAAACACGAAAAATATTAAGAACAGCAATAAGATATGGGTTAAAACCCCAAATCCATATTGATGAAATTGTTGATACAAATGGAGCTCTGTTAGCTTCTGAATTGAGAGCAATTCAAACAGGTCATTTATTGAAATCAAATGATGATGGTTTAAAAGCAATGGCTGAAACTGGAGTAATAGCTACTCTCTTACCCGCAACACCTTTTTGTTTAATGTTAAACCAATATGCTCCTGCTAGAAAAATGATAGATCTTGGCATAGCAATTGCCTTAGCTACGGATCTTAATCCAAATTGCTGGACAGAATCGATGCAAATGATTATTGCATTAGCATGTTATCATATGAAGCTTTCACCAGCTGAAGCATTAACAGCATCAACGATTAATGCGGCGTGTGCGATTGACATGCAAGATGAAATTGGAAGTATAGAAATAGGTAAAAAAGCAGACTTACTAATTTTTGATGTGCCAAATCATCAATTTTTACCTTATCATTTTGGTATTAATTTGGTTGAAAAAGTAATAAAAAATGGTAAGATTGTGGTTGATAATCAATTATCAACATAAACCTTAAAAATCAAAATAGTGTTCTAGTAGATGTTTATCTTCAAGTTTGTCAGGTGTTTCCAGTTGGAGGTAATATTCTAGTGAATTCAGAACGGCTCCTAATGGGAGTACCCCAACTAACTCAGAACCTATAACTGGTACACCATATCGAGCTGCTTCTACTCTTACGAGTTCCATTTGTCTATATAAGGGTGTTTTCTTATAATTAATATTTGAGATTCCTACTTGCACATAGTCTCGATTTGCTAATTCTGTGCCCATAGCTTTGATATTCACTAATCCCCCGGAATGAAGATGAATAGCTTTTGCAACTTTTCTAGCAATTTTAACATCTTTTGTCCCTAAATTAATATTAAAGCTAATTAATGGATTTCTTGCTCCAGTAATTATTGCTCCTGCAGTTGGATGAAATTCAGAAGGACCATAATCAGGTTTTCTTTCCGGATCGGTTTTAATAGCATCTTTTAATTTCTCATATTCACCTTTCCGAATATTGTCAATATTTTTTCTCTCTAAATTCTGAGCAGATTCTTCATAAAGGTAAACAGGAACTCCTTCTTTTGAAATTTCCTCTGCAAATTTTTTAGATAAATCTATGCATTCCTCCATTGTCACATTTTGGGCAGGCACAAAAGGTACTACGTCCACAGCTCCAATTCGAGGATGTTGTCCTTTATGCGTGTTCATATCAATTAACTCAATAGCCTTTTTAGCAGCTTCAATGTTTGCTTTTAGAACTGCTTCAGGAGTCCCAACAAAAGTAATAACCGCCCTATTATAATCAGCATCATACTGTACATCTACAATACGTGTATTGACCGTGTTTCTTATATGTGATACTATTTGTTCAATTTTCTGGCTATCAGTTCCCTCACTATAATTTGGGACTGATTCAATTATTTTCTTTTTATTCCCTTCCACATTAAAAACCTATTTTTTAAATAATTAGGTTAAATAATTTTTTTTATAATTTATAATTCTTATGATATGTCTTGTCAGTAAATACATAAACTTTATCAAGTCCATCTCCAATAGCTATATCTTTTATTTCTAAATCAATAACTATATTGTTGTCTTTTGACCCTCTTGGAGTTCTTTTAACTAATTTCCCTTGGCTCCAAATCTTTTCAGCAGGTTGATGAATGTAAGTATCAGTATTTTTCCCCATAATAACAATGTCATCATTTTTTGAAAGATATCCATTATCTAATGAAACTGAACTAATATTTGTATTCTTATCATAATCTCTTATCTCTCCTACTTTAATATATCTATAATGAGACAGATTGGAGGGTGATTTTTGTTGATGATCTGCTTCAGTCATCCTTTTAAAGTAAAAACCAGGTGTAAATCCCCGATTATAAACTTTTTTCAAATCGGTTACCCATTGTCCTGCTTTTTTTTTTGAAAAAGTTCCCTCATAATATGCTTCAATTGCCTCTCTGTATGTTTTAGTAACTATCTCTACATAATGAGGATGACGCATACGTCCTTCTATTTTGAACGCGTCAATATTTGCTTCAATTAGATCTGGGATATATGCAATTGTACATAAATCTCTCGAATTTAAGAACCTAACTCCATCGTAGATATATTCTCCTCCACTTTCTTCCCGGAGCCACCATCTTCTCCTACATGGTTGTTCACAATTACCTCTATTAGCAGATTTTCCCTCAGTTCCGCAAATATCCTGAGAAAAGTAACATCTCCCACTTATTGAAGTACACATAGCACCATGAATAAAAGTTTCTACTTCTGTCATAATTAAATTTCGTTTAATTTCTTTGATTTTTTCAAGAGATAATTCTCTGGCTAAAATTATACGTTCAGCTCCCAGATCTTCATAAAACTTTGCAGAGATAGAATTAGAAACATTACATTGAGTTGAGATATGAAAAGGAATATTAACTTCCTTAGCAATTTGTATTGCAGCCATATCATGAACTATTAAAGCATCCACTCCCTCATCCTTACTTTTTTCTATTATTTCACGAAGGAAATTTAATTCATTATCATAGATCAAAATGTTTGTTGTCAAGTATGCTTTTAAATTATTTGCATGGCAAAAATCCACAATTTTACCCAATTCATTCAAGGAAAAATTCTCTGAACGCATTCTCATATTAAATTTTTTAATCCCAAAATAGATAGAATCTGCGTAGTTCATTGCCGCTTTAATTGCCTTTATATTTTTTGCCGGAGCTTGTAATTCTACTTTTTTCATCTTAAGAAAATAAGTCCAACTTCCTATTTTTCTTTTACTAGAAATTTAAAAGATGATTAAGAAATATTATTAAAAAAAACCTCTAAAATTCACATCAGCCAACTCCTTTCTTAAATTCTCCCCTTGTTCTGGAGGTCTTTTCTCTTTAAGGGCTTCATTGCAAATCCTTTTTCCAATTATTACCTTTGGATTATTTGTCCAATTGACATTTATTAGTAGACAAAGATAATAAATTGAAGATAATATAAATGCAATAAGATGACCCATATTGGTTTCTGATGGATCCTCAATTGAGATCATCGCCGATGGTATCTTTTCTTGAATTAAAGCTTGAAAAGTAGCACTAGCTTGGTAGTTAACAATAGTTTGAGCACTCATGTTATTAACGTACGATATAGATGAATTTAAACTAAAATCAGGATTTTCCTTAGCAATTTTCCACAAAATAGGAATAACAATCCCTTTTGTTCCCCCTAAAAGATACTCTAGAACAGAATGCTGACAAAGTGGAGCTTGTTGACATGTACCCATCATCCCTTTGTTATCTTTTCCAGTGCTTTCTGATAATCCTTGAACCCATAATCCAATACTTGCTTCAATATTTTTTGAATATGGCATTGAAAATACTACATTATAGTTTTTTAGATATAAATTGTATAAAAATGAAGCAAACTTTATCGCTGGTTGGTCTTCATATTTTGAAAATACATTATAAGCATCTTCCAATCCTTTCAAAAAATCTTCAATGTTAATTCCTGCCATATAGGAGGGTACAATTCCTACATTAGTAATAGATCCAGCATAACGTCCAGAAAGATTTGGAACATCTAAAATTGGGCATCCTATTTGTTTCAAAATGTCATTCATTGTTCCCATAGATGATAATCCTATAAATTTATAGCCGCTTTTTAGAAATGTGCCAATAGTTGAATTTATATCTAAAGTTTCTCCTCCTCGAGATATTGGAATTACAATTGAATCTTCTGGAGATGTTTTTTCTAGACACCCTTTTAATTCTACTGCTCTGGAGCTAGTAATTGGAAATATTTTTCTCTTTGCTAAATGTTTTAAGGCAAGTAGTGTCTGAATTGAACCCCCAGTACCTAAGACTATAACATTTTTAAGTTCATTGTTGATATATTGATCAACAATTTCTCTAATCTTAGGAATATCAACATATGTTTTTGTATCAAAAAAAAATGGAGAATCCCAATTTTCTTTATTTTTTTTTATTATGCTAATAGAATCATTAAGCATTTCATCTGGTACTTCTGGATAGCCTTCAAATTTTAATTTAATTTTCATAAGATTTCATCTAACCTAACTTAGTGTTTTTAATAATAACTTTATATAATCCATTTATGTATATATTATTTTATCAATTAGCCAATATATAAGAAAATCTTAGGCACACTCTGATGCTTATTATTATTGTCGATATTGGTTCAATCATCAAAGCAAATAAATTTGAAAATTTGAACTCTATTTTACTTAAAATAAGGACCTATCTAACTATGCATAATAAGTATTATCTATTAAAATTACACTTATTTTAATGATCTTTTATGGCTAAAGCAACAGGAATTGAAGATACTAATGGTTTTGAAATGGGTGAGCCTTATTATTGCACAGAGTGTAAACGAAATCATACAAAAGGAAAAATCTATAAAGAACATATTAATTTTGCCCAATTTGAAACAAAAAATGAAGAAGATATTTCAGATGAAGATGAAATTTTAACTGATGATGAATTTGATGATGAAGCAGAATTAATAGAAGCTTTTGAAGAACTTGAAAATGATGAAAATGATGTTGAATTTGAGGAAGAAATCGATGATAACATGAATATCGAAAATGAAGATCTCCCAAATAATGGTGATAGTCTCCAAGATTCTATAAATGCTGTAAAAAAACTTCCTGGAGTTGGAGAAGCTACATTAAATAAATTAATAAAAGCAGGTTTTTCTAGTTTGGAATCAATCGCATTTACACCTCCTAGTATTATACAGGACGAAAGCGGTTTAGGAGATAAAACAACTGCAAAGTTAATAAAGGCAAGTATGGAAAAACTTAATATTGGGTTCAAGAGTGCTGAAGATGTATGGGAACATAGAAAAAATATAGCTCGAATAACTACTGGAAGTCAAGAATTAGATGATTTGTTAGGAGGTGGAGTTGAAACTGGGAGTTTAATTGAATTTTTTGGGGAATTTAGGACAGGAAAAACTCAAATCATGCATCAATTATGTGTAAATGTCCAGTTAACTCAAGAAAAAGGTGGAATTGAAGGAAAAGCATTATATATAGATACTGAAGGCACATTTAGACCTGAAAGAATTATTCAAATGGCTGAAGGATTAGATTTAGATCACAACAAAATCCTAAAGAATATAATTTTTGGTCGAGCTTATAATTCTGATCATCAGGTGATATTAATCAAGGAAGCAGCAAATTTAATTAAAGAACAGAATATCAAGTTGATTGTAGTAGATTCACTAATAGGACATTTTCGAAGTGAATATATAGGACGTGGTACACTAGCAAATCGCCAACAACTTATTAATTCCCATTTACACGATTTATTAAGATTGTGTGATATATATACTGATTTAGCAATTGTTGTAACAAATCAAGTACAAGCAAAACCAGATGTTTTCTATGGGAATCCTTTACAAGCAGCAGGTGGAAATGTTGTTGCTCATGGGTCTACAATTAGAATATTTTTGAGGAAAGGTAAAGGGGAACAGAGAATTGCTAAAATAGTTGATGCACCTCATTTACCAGAGGGAGAAGCTATTTTTTCTATAACTGAAAATGGCATATCTGATTAATAATATGCTAACTCAAATTAAATTCTTATTTTCCAGCCATCTTTTTGAGTAAAAATAATTTTTTCTTCTTTATTCAATTGATAAATTATCTGGTTTATTGGTTTTTCAGAAATAGTAATTTTCTCTTTTATGGCTCGTTCTAAAACTTTCTCCGTAAGTAATTTTAATGATTTTACTGATTTTTCATCATATAAAATTTTTAAAACTATTTTTTCAATTTTTTCTTTAATTTCTAAGGGAATTGCGAGTGTTTTATCGGTTTCGAAATCAGAAATTATTAATTCAACTCCTTAGCTTGGTTCTCAATAATTGGTTTATAATCAATAATTTTCCCTCAAATATGCTTTTTATAGATAAAAATAGAGTTTTTTGTTTAAATATCTTTCCTACTCTCTTTTTCACCTTAATTTAAAATAATATAATAATACAAAATAGAGAAAAAATATTAAAAAAAAATAAAAAAAAAAATCATAGTAATTTTTCGTATTCTTTTGCTTTATTTGATAATCGTTTCACTTCTTTTGTTAAATCTTCACCTAATTTAAAGATTTCAGAAGCAATTTTTGAAGACATTTTATATTTTTGAGCCGCTTCATTATAATTTTTCTTTTTAGCTGCTAATCTGGCTTCCTTTTCTAATGCATTCATTTTAAATTTAAGATCTTCAATTTTTATCCGCCGAATAATATCATCCAATTCTTGAGATTCCTTTACTAGTTCCCAATTGGTAGCTATTTTCAAAGCATTTTGAAAGACTTTAATAGATTTATCATAATCTTTCTCTTTTCTTGCTGAAAGACCAGTTTTAGTTAAGTTTTTAATTTCCTTCTTAGCACCCTTTATATTAGCAATTGCTTCCGCTTCTGGTCTTGCTTCAATTGGTGCAGAAACAATTTCATGGCGTTCAGTTAAACTTACAAAATATGCTTCTCTTTCTGCTGGTCCCATTTGAGCGAGATCGTTAATTAATTTTTGCTTTTCTTCTGGTGATAAATTCACTAATTGAGAAACTTTTTGATTAATTAAGTTCAATTCTTGTTGGGATACAGGTTTAGCTTCAATGGCTGAAATCTCAATAGGCATCAATATTTTTTTATCTCTTAATTCTTTAATTCCCATGAAGATTTCTGCAGTATCTTTACCAGATTTTTCAGTAGATTCTTTTAATAAAGTAGCAATAAAGAAGAAATTTCTCTCTGAATCTTTCATTAAATTTTTAGCAATTTTTAATACACCTTGTGATTGGGGTTTCTTTAAAGCTTTAGCAGTAGAATACTCATATGTAATCTCATGAGGTAGAATTATTGAGGTACTTAAAACCTCATCCACAATAATTCCTGCGTCTCTAAATATATTTAACTGCCCTCTCCAATTAGGAAGCTCATTAATATAAGCTTTTTCAAACCTATGTATAAATTCCATCAAATTTCTACGTAAAATTAATGAAGCTTTTTTACCTAATACTAACGCAACCCTTATATTTTCTCCATCTGATAATAGTAACATTTTATCTCCGTATGATATTTCATTTAGTTCTTCTTGGCTTACCAAGTCTTTACCAAAGCTACTTATAGCAGAGATAAATCCTGAAATTAATTCAGGATCAATTTGCTCTGAGCCAAAAGATTTAAAATAAATACATGTCCCCGTTCCTTTATAAAGAACCAGTATGTGTTCCAAATTAATTGCATCATCAAAAATAGTTTTTACTTCTGTAAGAATACGCTGCTTTTTGCGTTTCTTTGGCACCACAATTCCTCGATATACCGCTACTGATCCTCCTACTGCTAATACTGCTATTGCTCCTATTATCAAGTATGGTAGAATATCTTCAAATCTCAAACCTGGAGGTAAAGGAATGACCTCAATATCGGAAATCATCAAAAGTTCACCAACATGATAATATTCCTCTTGTAATTGAACAGTAAGATTCATTGTTATAGCATCAGATCTTACTGTAATTTCAAATGAAGTTTCACCAGTACTATTAGAAATTCTTAGTATTTCAGTGGAAGGTATATCATTGAAGTATGGAGTAATACCCACATTAGTCCCTACTAAGGGAAGCCACTCAGTTCCGTTGTAATACTCACCTTTGATGATGATATTAAAAGCATCACCTGCATTTACTTCTCCTGGTTTTGTAATATTTAATCTTACGTTAAATTTCTCAATTATTGTTAAATTGAAACTAAAATATGTAGATTCATAATTAGTTTTAATCATTGTAATGTTGATCAAATAATTTCCAGCGATTAATGCTATATTCGAAGTTATGATAGTACCAATATGAGTTCCATAAGTAGGATTTTGATAAACAAAATCTAACGTATTTGTTAGAATTCCGTTATCCAATGTAAGGAGATTATTATAAGAAATAGAATAAGCGTCTGCATCTCCTAAAACTATTGAATTCCCAAACTCTAAATCTGTCACATTAAATTCTAAGTTTATATCACTTCCTTCAAAAATTGTGTAATTATAATTTACTCCTGTATTTGTTAGTTCTCCTCCTGGATCAGAAATGGTAATTAAGTTAATTTGAGAATAATTTCCCCTTAAATAGAATTTGATATATGCCAAGCTATAATTATAATTGGGAAATTTAGATATTTTTAATTGTAATGTATAATTCCCGGAAGTTGCACCAATTGTACTAATATTCAATTTATAATTTCCTGGACCTGGTCGATTGAATAATTCAAATCCAGGACTCCAAATAGTACCAGTATCATAATCTGTTATATTGACATCATCATTATTCAAACCATCAATTGCTTCTATATTAGTAGTATCATTAAAGTAGAAATTTATAGAGATATTAATATTAGTACTTCGGGCAAAATCAGCATTCTGATTCCATGATTCAATTTCAATTCTCGTTTGAATTATCGTTACCAATATTGTTAGTGATATTTCTTGAGATTGGTTTCCAAAAGCAGAGATACTAAAATTTATGATATAAGGTGATGGAATTACAACTACGTTTGAAGTATCAATGTCTATTGTATAATAACCCCCTCCTTCATTCCAAAGATACCATTCAAAGTTGTTTAAAGGAGTTGTAGGTTGAAAATCATCATATTTATCAATAGGATTTCCTATTCTGTCAGTATAATTAAAGGTATATGTTACATTAATGCCTCTGATTACTTGTACCAAAGAAGGAGAATTGGTAGGGAGTATTTGAGTTAATATCTGTCGTTCAAAAGTAAATGTTCTTGTCAAGTTAATATAATTTGTTTTATTTGCCCCAATAATAATATCTATATTTCCATATTCAGTTCCAAAATCGCTATCTCCTACATCAATAGTTATTGTATAAGTACCATCTAAATTATCTACCCAATTATCAAATCTAAATCCTGCGTTATTGATGTTATGTGAGATCTCTGCACCAATAATACCACTTGATAAAGTGTGATCCTCATATTCTATTATTATGTCAAATATCTCATTTTCTAGATAAGAAATTGTACCAGTAGGGCTAAGAATTGTAAGAGTAGTATTTCCAACAACTATTTCCTCTAGTATATCTTCGGCTAAATAATAGTGCGATTTAGTAACATTGATTTTGATATTATATTTTCCATAAGGATTAAATAATGGATCACTACAATCTATTGTAATATTATAATAACCCACACCAAATGGATCTATTTCGATAGGAGTATATTCTTGATATTGAGTAGCAGAAACCTCTTTTACGTAGACTTTTACTAATCCACCATTTATCCCTTCAGCTCTGCCAATATCCTGGTAATAAACAGTAATATTAAAAATCTCATCAGAGTTGTAGTATCCTATACTGGGATCAGGGAATTTGGAAGTACTTAGACTAGTTTCTCCAGTAACATAAATAATAAATTCAACAGATTGATTATAATAATATTGTTTTTCAACGGTCACGCTTACGTTGAAATAACCATAGCCTTGACTGTCAAAATAATCATTATCACAATCTATTGTAATGTTATAATTTCCATCTCCATAATCAAAATTACTGATTGGAGTATATGGAGTAGAATTAAGATATACATTTCTTATAGCACCAGATACACCAATATCTTTAACTGTATTATTAAAAAATAATGAGACATTGAAAATTTCAGTCGAATCAAATGAATATTTTAAAATTGAACCATCTAAATTTGTTTCTCCTATTATCGTAATTTGTATTACTTCGCTTTGATTATTGTAATAGGTTTTGCTTGCATTAATCTCAATAAAATTCGGACCATAAGCACTAAAATCGGCATCGTTGCAATCAATGCTTATTCTATAATTTCCATTGCCAAGATCTGTATCGTCGCTCCTAATAATCCCATTATTTAGACGATATGTAATATCTCCACTACTAATTCCCAAATCTCGACCAGTGTCATTAAAAAATAGATCAATATAAAATGACTCACTTGCATCGAATCTAAATTTAGGTAAGTTTGGTATCAGTTCAGTTTCTCCTAATATTGTTATTAATTTTTCTTGAAATCCAGCTGCTGTATTATTACTCCAAAAGACTTGAACCCGAAAGTTGCCGTATTTAATTACATTGTTAGAAATATCCCAATCTGCTAAAGATATTATGGAACCACCTGTAAATGATTCAACTTTGACTGAATAGTTTAATTCATTATTAATTAATGCTGGGGAATATACACTAAGGTTAATTATACCATCATTATCTTGTATGTTAGTAGTAAATGTAGCCTCAAAATGAGCAATATCTGTAAAATTGAAAGTATCTGCACTATCAATACCTATATAAGTATCAATCGAAGAAACAAGATTACCTGACTCTGCTGTTAAATACCAAAACAAACCATTTCCAGCATTTAGAATATTAACTTCCCTATATCCATTTCCTAATGAGCGATTTGTACTATCTGATGTTTTTGGAATAATACCGTTAAATACTCTTATAGTATCCTTGTCCCAATTATTGGGAATTGTATAATTAATTTGATAATTGTTAAAACGTGAGTCAAAATAATTTAACCCTCCTATTCGAGTTACATTCCATTCTACTATTTGACCAGATCCTCCAATAATAAATTCAGAAGTAGCTTTTAAATTAGTTTTAGTAAAATTGATTTGCACTTGAGAGATATTACAAGTCACATCCCACCAATCAGCTAAAACAGTATATTGCAATTCTCCAGAAGCACTACTATTAACTTCTGTTGATTCCCAATATCCTTTATTATTCACAATATTAGTAACTACTTCATTATTAATTTTAAGATTAATTTCAGTAGGTTTCGGAGTGTTATTAACTGGAAGTAAATGGAGAATCATCGATGGGTCAATTCCAGGAACTGGTTGCCAACCACCATCATCTTTCCAAACTTTTGAATCATCACTACTACCATCTACCTCTCTATGGAATTTAACTTCAGCTAACGATGAAGAAGTTGTTTGAGTCAAAAAAATAAAAAACATGTTATTATTGGTTGCTGATACATCTAATTGTTGATTTATATTTGTAATATTATACCATATCTCATTTGTATCATTATAAATTACTAATCCTGTTTTTATTGTTGCTATAAACCCATTAGGACCCCAATCACTAAATCCTGTATTCCATGATGCGCTCCATAATTCTATATTAACTAACGCATCATAATCTTGAAGTAATTGTGTTTCTGAAAAACATATAGATAAATTATCTAAAATGCCATCTCCAGGTACTTGAAATGAAAGTGCATGATCTACGTAGCGAATGGATTCTGAGCCACTTACACCTGTTTCTATCTCAAGAGTCCTATTTGGAGCGTTTATATCACTAACAGTAACATATGTATAACTTGAATTAAATGTGGTATCCGTTGGACATGGCAATGTGAACTTATTATTATTTGAATCAGAAGTATTTAATATTAGATTAAATGAATTGTTCAGATAAGACTGGTGCAACGTAATGTTCATATTCTCACCGATCCCACCATAATTACTAGAATAATCTGAAGTTTTTAATTTATTAAAAAATTTAGGATCAGTGAATGAATTTGAATCAGAAGTAGAATTGTTAAAATTCCAGAAGAATTGGTTAAAATTCATGAAACTAAATGTAAACGCTAGAAGTAAAAGAAGTAGAATCCGTCTGTTTTTTTGATTTTTTATGAATTGCATATTCATCAGTTATTTTTTCCTAATTATTAAAGTATTTTTATAATTCTATTAGCAATTAATACTAATATTTTTGTAGGTTAAATTTGAAAATAATAATTTAAAACACTATAAGTATTATCTTCATTAGTTCCTTTAAATATATCTCATATGTAGAAATTACATGAGGTTGAATAGAAATTTCTATAAAAAATAGCCTTATGTATTTTTGTAAAAAATATTATTATCTTAATCTATTAATCTTAATTCTTTAAGATAATCCTCGCGTCTACGCAGATCAATCCCGTTTCATAAATAAATACAGGGTTTAAATCCATTTCCTTGATTTGTTCATGTTCTATTACAAGATTAGATATTTTCATTAAGGTTTCTATGATGGCATTAATGTCCGCCTTAGGTTTTCCACGATATCCATCCAATATCGGAAAACCTTTGATTTCATGAATCATCTCCTTAGCATCGTATTCTGT
>JBHLLI010000078.1:0-19309 GCA_048885765.1 Candidatus Hermodarchaeota archaeon | reverse complement strand
ATTCTGAAGGGAAAAAACTAAATTTTCAGCAAGAAGTAGAAGAAATTTTTAAATTATTAAAAGATAATAAAAAGGAATTGTATAAGGATCTAAAAGGAGAATACTCTGAAGATTTAGCAAATAAATTTAAAAAAAAGGATTGAATTACCTCGTTATAATTAATATTATATAAAATTATTCAGAAATCCATTCCAATTCTAATTCTGCTAGTTTTGACATTGTAGGGTTCCCTTCTTCATCCCATCCCATCATTTTATAATAACTTTTTATCGCACTTTTAAGTTTATTTGGTTTAACTGATGTCTTTGAAAGCGCTCCAGATGTATGAGGTTGGAAAAATCGTTCTGGTAACCAATCATCTTCTTTTGTAAGACCCTCCCTAATATTAAATACTCTTGCCATTGTTGTAATCCTCTCTCCTACCTTCATTAACTCCCAAGTTGAAGAATACCATCCTGTCACTGCCGTTAAAATTTCAGGAACGTCAACATAATCCCACGGTAAGAAATAACATATTAATAATGCATTATACAAATTACGCCAATTACTATAATATACAAGTGCTCGAACCTTCTTGTCTCCCAAATCATCAAGTTCAAGTGGCTCTAATATTCCTAAAGCACCATATGAAACTAAAGATCTTTCAGTTGCAATGGAAGTATCATGCAAGTTTGCCATATGTTCTGCTCCAGTTGGTGAAATAGTATAACCTACTCCTAGTCCCTGCTTTAATCGAGGTTCATGCATTGGAATCTCTTGTCCTTTAACATGCATAGCGAACTTATCTGCTCCATTACCTAGTTTTTCAGAAGCTCGTTTAACCCCTTCGGCTAAAATATCACCAAATCCCTCACGTTTTCCAATCATTTCAACCATTTTAACCATAGCTTCTGCATTTCCAAAAGTAAGTTTTAAACCGCTTGTATCCTTTT
The DNA here is from genome assembly GCA_048885765.1 of Candidatus Hermodarchaeota archaeon. GTDB lineage: Archaea > Asgardarchaeota > Lokiarchaeia > Sigyniarchaeales > SOKP01 > Loki-b32. The sequence goes on along the minus strand of JBHLLI010000078.1, from coordinate 18,377 downwards.
CAGATATAATTCCATTCTCGTAACATTCCATCGCAAACCCAATCGAAACTCCTGCTGAAATTGTGTCAATGGAATATTTGTTACATAATTCATTTGCTTTACAAACAGCTTTTAAATCATCCACTCCACAATTGGAACCAAAAGCTGCAATGGATTCATACTCAGGACCCCCATAAATAGGATCCACACTCCAAGGCTCTTTAATATCCACAATTTTTTTACACCGAATTGAACACGCATAACAAGCTTCCATTTTAAGCTGAATTTCTTCTTTCATAATACTGGGATCTAATTTCTTAGCACCAGAGAAATCGCCATCTTTAAAATTTCTGGTCGGAAGATTGCCCGAAATGGCAAATTGTTCCATTATAGCACCTCCTGTACCATGTTCAAAATAACCTGAATATGGCTTATAAGCCACTTCATTAAATTCTTTTATTTTAGATCTTACTTTCTCCTTATCTTGGACCTGAAGTCTAGTTTGACCTCTAACAGCAATGGCTTTTAAATTCTTTGACCCCATAACAGCACCCATCCCCCCACGACCAGCAGCATTTCTTAGATCATTAATAACACAAGCATACCTTATCAATTTTTCTCCCCCAGGTCCAATCTGAGCTACTCGAATCAAATTATCATTTAGCTCTTTTTTAATAATTGATTCCACTTCTCCAGTAATTTTGCCCCAAAGGTGACTTGCGTCTCGTATCTCTGCTACTCCATCTTTTATCCATAAATAAACAGGGTGATCAGCCTTTCCCTCTACGATTATGGCATCAAATCCTGCATGTTTTAATTCTGCTCCCCAATGACCACCAACTTCTGCTTCTCCAAATCCCCCAGTTAATGGAGATTTAGCTCCTACACTATTTCTACCTGTTCCTGGAATAGCAAATCCCGTCAAAGGCCCCGTCGCAAAAATCAATTTATTTTCAGGTCCTAATGGGTCAACTCCAGCTTTTAATTCCTTTAATAAATAATAGGCTACAAATCCTTCTCCACCAATATATCTTCGGCAGAAAATTTCATCAAGATTCTCAATAACTATTTTTTCATTCGTTAAATTCACACGAAGTATATTTCCAGTATATCCATTTACCATAAAAAACCCTTTAGTTTGAATATTTTTTTAATATATTTAGTTAAAATCCATCTAATTTATAATTCTTATTACAATAAATTCTCAGTTATATAATCTAGTAATCATTAATAATGAATATTGCTAATATATAGTTTAAAATATTGAACTTATCCCGAAGTCTAAATTTACATCGAATTAATTATAAATTAACCATAATCCGAGGATCTGTATTAGTTCAATTAGTAATACTCCATAATTTCGCTGAAATATATTCAAAAAAGAATATTTTTCCGTTTTATTGCTGATTAGTCAAAGGGATATTTACCATATTTAGCTCTTGGGTCTGTCTTTATTCTTTCTTTATAGAATGCGTAATCTTCACCCATATAACCATTCTGGATGAGATCAAATGGTCTATTATCTAAAATCTCGTCAATTTGTACTAGAATCTGCTTTGTTAAACTTATTTCTAGAGCTCCAAGATTCTCATCTATCCTTTCAGGATGTCTGGTACCCATTAAAGCGCTATTTACAAGAGGATTACTTAATACCCAAGCATAAGCTAGTTGGGCTAACGTTATATCTAATTCCTGTGCAATTTGCGATAATTTTAAGATTTTTTTAAATTTCGAGTCTTGTGGCTTTAGATCTTCATCTCCAATATACCTTAAAATTGATTTAATTTGTCGATCGCTTAGTTCTTCAAGTTTTTTTCCTTCATATTTTGAAGTAAACAAACCATCTGCTAATACCTTATAAGCAACTATCCCAATTCCAGTATATTCTGCAGTATATGGCAGTTCATACTCAGCACTAAAACGCATCACTAAATTGTATTTTGCTTGATCACAGACTGGGCCTCGTAAGTCCAAATTTTTTGCTATCCCCCAAGCCCGTTCCAATTGAGATGCAAACCAATTTGATGTCCCCCAATAAAGGATCTTACCCTCATCGATTAAATCGTTCATGGCTCTCACAGTCTCCTCTAGAGGTGTACTATAGTCATATCTATGACAATAATATAAATCTAAATATTCTATATTCATCCGTTTTAGAGTTTTATCAATAGCTTCCGAAATGTGTTTTTTACTTAACCCTCTATCATTGGAACTCGAACTCATGGGAAAAAATACTTTGCTGGCAAAGACAAAATCTGTACGATCATAATCCTTTATGAATTCTCCAATTATTTTTTCTGCGGGACCAAATCCTCCATATATATCTGCACAGTCAATGTGATTTATACCTCCTTCCCATGCTTTCTTAAGGCAAATTAGAGCTTCTTCTCTTGAAACAGGATTATCTGTTGCATTCCATTGAGCTCCTCCGTAAAATAACGAACCAAAACCTATCTCAGATATATACATCCCAGAGTTTCCCAATTTTCTATACTTCATAAAATCTCATTATCCTTTCTTATTCAATGATTTAACTATTCTTTTCTTTCAAAATATTATAAAATCTTTTTTAAATTTATAGTTTGAAATGTTGAACTTCACCCGTAGTCCAAATTAAAGTTTTAATGTATAGATAGTTATTTATCTACTGTCAATCAAAGGATCGTTATTTATTCATTACAATAATTTAATACTCGATAATTTCGCGTAAATATAGTAAAAAATAAAAAGCCAACAACATTTACAATTAACATCTAATAAAAATAATTTTAAGATTTAATATTATATTCAGAACAATTATATCAAAAAAAATTAAGGAGATTGATTGAAATGGTTGATAAGGAGCATTTGAATCTTGTTATCATAGGGCATATAGACCATGGTAAGTCGACTATGATGGGAGCAATGCTTATTGAGACTGGAGCAGTTACTGACAGAGAAGCTCGTGAGTTAGAAAAATTGGCTAAAGAATATGACAGAGATTCTTGGTCATATGCTTTTGTCTTTGACAGATTAAAAGAAGAAAGACAGAGAGGAATTACTATTGACCTAGCATTCCGAAAATTCGAAACCAAAACTAAATATTTCACAATAATTGATGCACCTGGTCACGCAGATTTCGTTAAAAATATGATTACCGGAGCCTCCCAAGCTGATGCTGCTATTTTAGTAGTTTCCGGGAAGAAAGGTGAAATGGAAGTTGGTATTGCCGCTAATGGACAAACCCGAGAACATGCTTACTTAGCACAAACTCTAGGTATTAAACAAATAGTAGTTGCTGTAAATAAAGCTGATGTTTATGATTATTCCGAAGACAGATTTAATGAATGTAAAGAATCTGTAGGGGATCTTCTTAAAAGCATCGGTTTCAAAGGAGTTAAATTTATACCTACTAGTGGAATGCAAATGGAAAATCTTTCAAAGAAAAGCGATAAGATGCCTTGGTATGACGGGCCAACCTTGATTGATGCAATTGATGATTTTACCCTTCCTGAAAAACCAACTGGCAAACCTTTAAGAATTCCTATTCAAGATTCCTATAGAATTAAAGGAACCGGGGTTGTACCTGTTGGAAGAGTAGAAACTGGAATTTTGAAGAAGGGAGATCAAATAATTATTATGCCAACCGGATTTAAAGGAGAAATTCGCTCAATTGAAATGCATCATGAAGAAATTCCACAAGCCATTCCAGGCGATAATATTGGATTCAGTATTCGGGGAATTACTATGGCAGATGCAAGCCGTGGAGATTGCCTTGGCCATCCAAAAGATCCACCAACAGTAATCACACCAAACGGTAAATGGACAGGACAAATCATTGTAATTTGGCACCCAACAGCAGTAGCGCAAGGATATACTCCAGTAGTTCATGCTCATACCGCACAAGTAGCTGCAAGATTTGCTGCTTTAGTTAAAAAATTAGATCAGAAGACAGGTGCTGTGATTGAAGATTCACCAAAATTCCTGAAGAAGAATGAATCTGCTATTGTAGAGTTATCACCTATAAAGAAAATGTGTCTTGAAAAGTACGAAGTAATTCCTGAAATGGGCCGATTTGCTGTACGTGATATGGGCAGGACCGTTGCTGTGGGTATTGTAAAGGATATTGTCACAGGAGCATAAATATTACTATATTTGAAATTTTTTCTTATATTCTTATTTTTAATTGAATATTTTTTTATACTAATTCATTTACTTCCACTCAAATTTTAATTAATCTTTAAATTCTCTTGGAATATTCCCATGATACATGAATATTATTTTCTTTTTTGAAGAATTGTTTGCCTTTTCTACTTAACAGGTTCTATTTAGAAAAGGTTGATGCAAGGTTCTTTCAACTAAAACAAAAATTTGTCTTTTTGGGTTAAGTAGTGTTGGGAAATCATCTTTGTTAAACTTGCTTCAAGGTCGTGAAATACCGAAGGAGAGAAACCCAACAGTAGGTTTAGAAATAGAAGATTCAATTCTTAATGGAAAAAAAGTGAATATATGGGACTTTGGAGGACAAGAGCGGTTTAGGTTTATGTGGCAGGATTTTTTAAGAGGAGCGGGATTAGCAGTTTTAGTATGTGATTCCACAGAAGATAATATTAAGCAAACTAAAGAGATCTACAAGAAATTCTCACGATATCTAGATACCAAAATCATAGCGATCGCTAATAAACAGGATCTTCCAGAGGCCTTGAGTGCAAAAAAAGTTCAGAAAAAATTAGGGATACGTACTTACGGCATGTCTGCTATTAGGTTGGATCTAAGAGAAAGAATACGGGAAATTTTAGAATACGAGATTGAGACAAAGTAAAATATATATATGGATTACTTAAAATATTTTTCCAATTAAATGAGCAAGCCGGATACACTCTGGTAGTTTTGAGTCAATGCAGATCTTAAGTAAGAGTGATTCTACTTTGTCATTATCAATTCCTTTAGAGTGGTAATAAATATCTGATAAGCCTCCCGCAGTCTTAATCTGACTATAAAATAAGTTCCCTGCGTCAATTATGTTTTGAATTTTTTGTTTAAGTGTATTTGGGAATTTTTGTTTGATTGTTTTTATTACTAAATCGATATCAACCTTTCGTTCATTAACCGCAATGACTGGTTTCCCTAATTCATTATAAATCTTTTTTAAATTAATTAGGTTAAATCCTCCGAAAGTAATACTATGAGTTAATATAAATTGAACATGTTTATCATTAAGTTTTACTAATTCTATTAATTTTTTAGTTGCATCTTGCCCATCAATTTCAATTTCTGTTCGAAAAATGCTTACAGGTCTAACTCCTTGGCATACAACGCCAATTAATTGAGTAGTTTTTGCTGCTGTTTTCAATTCAAAAGCGGCATCATCAATTCCAATTACTATAGGATTCTCTTTCATAATTTTACTATTAACCTGGCAAAAATTGCTTAATATGATTTAAAAGACTAGTAAACGCAACTGTAGCATTTTTAATTTCTTCAGTCCTATTGGAGAGATCCCCTGAAAGATTGTCAGCTAAGAAATTTATAATCTCTTTTATATTCATTTTATTGATAAACCACACATATGCTACTAGAGCTTCAACCGTGTCTGCAAGATCATGTGCATCAGCTCTTGTTCTTGCAAAACTTTTCATATTAGCATTTTTTAGTGCTGTTTCTAAAATATTTTTACTTACTTTTTTTCCTGTTCGAATAACTTTATCGCTCTGATTATTTTCCGTTAAATATATAGATTTTGCTACCGAATAGGCTAAATTGATAATTGCATCTCCAATTTTCGCCAAACCTTTATCAGTACCAATAGCTTTTTGCGATTTATTAAGGCTTAAATCTCTAATTAAAAACTCGTAATCCATTATGATAAGTTGAATTAAAACCTCTTATAAAGTTTTCATAAAAATGAGAAAAATGCTTTATGTGAGCTTTTTAAATATTTTTTGAACTTCGAGAACTTCTTCTCTTAATGAATCAATACCTTTATGGAGAATATCTTTAATCTTATATTTTTTATCATTCTCAAGACGTATGAAAATTTGTGCAGGACTTATATTAGTTGCTTTGTAGGCTGCCATATTGACACCTTCAACATTAAGTAAATGTTTTACTAGAATATTACAAAATCCATGAGATTGACCTTCAATTATTAATTCATAATCATTTTCGCTCTGGCCTTTATTCAACTCTAAATTAAGGTATTTATAATCAGGAAATAAGGGTTCTTCTTCTAATTCAAATTCCTCTTCTTCAATAATATCTTCAGGTGGGGATGGAGCGGCTGCCATATCTTCTTTCTCTTCCACTTTAGGGTAAACACTTTCAACTTCTTCATCATCTAATAATTCTTCCATAAATTCATCAAGATCTTCTTCGTCATCCTCTTCTTTTTCTGTTGCTTTTTTTTTTGCCATTATTATTACTCCCAATGATAAGCATTCGTTAGACTTAATAAAAAGTATTTAAAATAAAATAAATTTTTTATGGTTTTATATTGATTTCACAAATATTGATTTGCTAAATCTTTTAATCTTTCAGTTGCTAAATGCTGAAGATCCCTTGAACCAAAAAGTGTTATTTTAATGCTTTTTCCTTCAACAGAAACGTTTAAATTTAAATAATTCACTTTTTTTTGAACATTTTCAAGAAATTTAATAACGTTATCCAATGAACCACTATTATTATAGAAATGTATGACCTTTTTACCTAACTTTCTCACTTGATAAACACTTATGATATATTAAAAGAATATTAGAATCTTAGATTATTTTTTACGTTTCCATAATCATTAGCAATTTTTCTGCTTTCCACATTACCACAACGATCACATTTTAGTTTATTATGACCGATTTTTGTAAGCGGATCTCCACAGATTACACAATCTGCATAAATAACACCTAAATTCTTACCAGCTGTGCTTAATTTGTATTCATTATAATCTTGCTCTACCACACGAGCTCTTATTATATCTGTTATTTGAAAAGCATCACTAATTTTTTCTACATATCTATCTGAAATCTGTGAGACGTGTATATTACCAAAATAACTTGAATTAAAATGTATCTTTTTATTAATTGTGTAAAAATTAATACCTACGGAATATTGACGCAAAAAAAGAATTGAACCGATAATAATATCTCCAATTTTTACCACTTTTCGATCTTTTTCTTGATGCGTACTAATTTCAATTTTTCTTTCTTTTTCATTAATGTTAATCATTCCTGACTTACTGGCAAAGATTTTTCCATCTTTAGTAAATGTAGATTGTTTATCAGGGAGGAATTCCTCAACTACTCCTAATTTTTCCCCTGTTAAAACAATATCTCCATCCTTCAGAGATTTCTTACTCAATAATATCAACAATAGTTTTTTAATTTCTCAAACTCTTTCTAATTTAAGTAAATATTATTAAATAAGATAAATAAATTTAATGTATTAATTTTAAAAGAGTAAACATTTTTTTGGATGAAATTTAGCAAAAAAGAATTAATCTCTATTATACAGAAAACCGAATCATTTATAGAGCCTAAAATTGAATTAGAACAGTATTGTATCGACGCAAACTGTGCTGTAGATATAATTTATTATGCAGGTTTTGAATATGATGACATTAACAACGCTTTTATAATTGATTTAGGTGCGGGAACTGGAAGATTATCTATTGCTAGTGCTTTTTTTAAAGCAATCTATGTATTAAGCGTTGACATTGATCTATGTGCTTTAGAAATATTAAGAAGAAATATTATTTCACTCGGTCTAAATCAAGTTGTATTTCCTATATGTGCTGATATTAAATATTTTGAGATTTCAAGAAGATTATTGCCTAAGGGTATGAAAGTAACAACTATTATGAATCCTCCTTTTGGAGTCCAAAAGAGTTTTGCTGATAGAGTCTTTTTAGGCAAATCATTTGATTTTTCAGATGTTGTCTATTCAATTCATCTAGAAAATACAAAAGTCCATAATTTTATTTCAAATCATATAAAGCAATACAATTGGAAAATTGATAACGTTTTTCCTTTCAAGATAGTTTTGGAAAGGACATTTCCATTTCACACAAGAAAAACAAAACAAATTAACGTTAATGTATATCGATTTATAAAAAAAAATAGCAGGGATTTTGATTGTTAAAGTTATATAAAGTCTTTCCAAGAATCTAATTTGGTAGGATATTTAGCATTTTCTCCTAAAATCTCTTCTATTCTAAGTAATTGATTAAACTTGCAAGTTCTTTCTGAGCGACAAGTAGCACCAGTCTTCATTTGTCCTGTACAGAGCCCAACTGCTAAATCTGCAATGAAAGTATCTTCTGTTTCACCAGAACGATGAGATACCATAACATTAAATCCATTTTCAAAAGACATCCTTGCTGCTTTTATAGCCTCAGTTAAAGATCCTATTTGATTAACTTTAAGTAATAAAGCATTTCCCGCTTTTTGATTTATTGCCTCTTCCAAAATCTTAATGTTTGTAACTGTAATATCATCATCCACAATTTGAATAGATTTATCGACTTGATTAGTGATATTTGAAAAACTCCTGAAATCTTTTTCATTAAAGGGATCCTCAATCGATTTGAAATCATATTTATAGATTAAATCCATATAATATTCCAATAACTCTTCTTCAGAGAGCTTTCTTCCATCAATATTGTAAGAATCTTCTTCAAAAAATTCGCTAGCAGCCGCATCCATACCCAAGACAAAATCATTACCCATTACAAATCCTGCCGTTTCAATTGCTTCTATAATTATATCTACTGCTTCAGATGTTAAATTCAAATCTGGAGCAAACCCTCCTTCATCGCCAACATTAATTGAAGATGGACCATATTTTTTTACTAACAACTTCTTTAATGTTTGATATACTTCAGCAACATTTTGAATTGCTTGAGAAAAAGAATTGGCACCTACTGGCAAAACCATAAATTCTTGAATTGATAGATTATTACCTGCATGTTCACCCCCATTTATAATATTACAGCAGGGAAGTGGAAGCAAAAAATCATTTCGAGTTTTATTATACGCTAAATTATAAAGGTATTCAAATAAAGGTACTTCAGATAGTAGAGAAGCTAATCTAGCAACTGCTAATGAAACAGATAATATTGCATTTGCCCCTAAATTACTTTTATTATCTGTGCCATCAAGAGAGATCATCTCCGCATCTATTTTCCCTTGCTCTCGAACATCAAACCCTATTAATTTTTTTCCTAGAATTTCATTTACATTGGTAATTGCTTTTAATACATGTTTTCCCAAAAATTCTTTTCCTCCATCTCGTAATTCCAATGCTTCTAACACTCCAGTTGATGCCCCTGAAGGAACAGCGGCTCTTGAAAAATGATTTCCAGCAAAAACATCAGACTCAACAGTTGGATTTCCACGAGAATCTAAAATCCATCTAGCTTTAATTTTAGAAATTTTAAAATCAGTCATATATATCTCATTGTTTTTTTATGGATATGAATATTAATAAAGAATTAAGAAAATTTAATTCTTAATATAACATTAAAAAATCTAAATTAGATCTAAATACTATGTCTTTTGAGAATAGACCTTGGGTAGAGAAATATCGCCCAAGGGTGCTGGATGAGATCGTAAATCAAAAGGGCATTATAAGACGTCTCAAGCAATTTGTGATCGACAAATCAATGCCTCACCTTATTTTTGCTGGTCCCGCTGGGACAGGAAAAACCACCTCGGCATTAGCAATGGTAAGAGAATTGTATGGGAGAAAAATGGCTGTAAATAAAACTTATTTAGAATTAAACGCAAGTGATGCCCGTGGTATTGATGTTATTAGGACTTTTATAAAAGATTTTGCTCGGGCACGACCTCCTGCTGATATCACATTTAAAGTGTTAATTCTTGATGAAGCTGACAACATGACGGCACCTGCCCAACAAGCTTTAAGAAGAACTATGGAAAAATATACAAAAAATTGTAGGATGATTTTAATTTGTAATTACTCTAATAAGATCATACCTCCAATTCAATCTAGGTGTGTTGTGTTTAGGTTTGCTTCTTTGAATAATGAGGATATTAAATTAAGAGTGAAATTTGTAGCTAAAGAAGAAAATATTACATTCACACCAGGAGGATTAAATGCAATTGTAGACGTTTCCAGAGGTGATTGTCGAAGAGCAATAAATTACTTACAATCATGTGGCACAATTTCCAAGAAAATTGATCAAGAAATCGTGTTTCGCGTCGCTGGAGAAGTCCCCCCTGAGAAAATAAAAGAAATTTTGAACACAGCATTGGAAGCCCAATTACAATTATCTATAAAACTTTTGAATGATTTAATTAAAGATTATGGACTTTCTGGGCAAAATATCATAAAGAACATATATCGAGAAATTTATGATTTAAGTATCACAGAAGATATGAAAATTGAAATATTGAAATTGTTAGCGGAATTTGAATATCGGTTGAGTCAAGGGGGAACTGAGGAAATTCAACTTCAAGCATTATTAGCTAAAATCGTCTTGTTGCAAAGCTCGGAATAACTGATATTTTAGACTATAATCTAGTTTTTTCTTCATGAAATATTTTTCCATTTTTTCTTTAGATTTTAAGTCTACATTAAAATGGACATTCTCATGAAATTTTATATCCCATAAAATCAATCCATTTGGATCGGCAGGTTGATAAGAAATATTTTTTGATACATCAAATAGATCTAAAAATTCCTTGTAGGTTATTTCATTTGTTCCTACTTCCAAAATTTTTTTAACCATTCTTCTTACTTGTTGTCTTAGAAATGCTTTACTCTTAAATTGAAAAACAATATAATCATTGTGTGTTGATAAATTCACTAAATCCATATCTCTAATAGTATTTTTCTTACGATCTTCATTTTTCGAAAAATTAGCAAAATTATGATGGCCTTCTAAATCCTTACAAGCCCTTTTCATCAGATCTATATCAATTCCTGAAGTTTTTCTAAAATAGGAAATAGGTAAAGGTACTATATATACATAATGACGTAAGATTGCTCCATACCTAGAAGTAAACTCCAAGGGCACTTCTGAATAAGCCCAAATTCCAATTTCTTTAGGTAAAGCAGTATTTAATTCCATAAGAATTGGATTTTTTTCTATAATGCTCGTAAAACAAGCTCCCCTAGCAGATACGAATCTATCTGTTCTACTTGCAAACTCGAACTTTGATTGCTCAAAATCTTGGATATAACCTCGCTCTTTTAAAGCGTCTAATATAGAATCTTCAATTGTCATCAAATTTGGTTGTCTCTGGGATCCATAGTATTCCTCTGTTCCAATGTAATAGACTTTGAAAAGAAATTTAGACTTTAGCATCTTATATTATATTTTTCTGTCAAACATTTTCAATTCTAGTTATCTATATTTAAAGCATTTTGTTCCCTACAAAATGTTGGAATTTATAGGAACATTTTAATCTTAAGGAATTTTTTTATAAACAAAATTTAATTATGAGAATTAATAAGTCAAATTCTATTTTATGAGAAATTATGGCTAAAATTGGAGCTTCACTAAGAAATTTCCGAGATCGTATCAAAACTTCAATATCATTGAAAACTAGAAATGTTTTATTCTTTTTAGCAGTATTCCTAGTTGTAGTTTTAGCCTTAATTATCAGGTTAAGCCCCCTTATAAGAGATATTACCCTTATTAAAGCATTTGATCCTTGGATTCAATGGTATAATGCGGAATATTTAGACACTCATACAATGTATGAATATTTTAATTGGGTTGACTATAAAAGTTGGTACCCCGAAGGTTATTATAGAGGCTTTCTACGACCGGGACTAACTGTTACAGTAGTTATTTTTCATCGAATATTTAATTTCTTTGGATTACCTATTTCGTTATATGATGTGTGTTTCTATTTTCCTGCATTTATGGGAGCACTGACTGTATTAGTAATGTATTTTTTAGGTAAAGAAGTACTCAATCGTGCAACTGGTTTATTTGCTGCATTCTTTCTTGCATTTAATCCCGGATACTTGCAACGGACTACAGCGGGTTTTTTTGATAATGAAACTATTGGAGTTTTTGCCACCTTAATGATCTTCGTATTCTTTTTAAAAGCAATAAGAACAGGCAGATTTTCGCAAGCAGTATTAGGTGGTGTCTTTCTTGGTTACTTATCGCTTAGCTGGGGGGGATATCAATTTGTTTATTTAGTAATCCCTATTATTTCTATAATCCTAATATTTACAAATAAATATAGTGAAAATGTTCTTCTAACATATGCTGGAGTTCAAGGAACTGGTTTGTTAATTTTTTCTGTGTATACAAAATTTAATTATAACAACTTGTTTTCAAGTCTAGACATTGGAGGTATTTTTTTCTTTTCAATCATTTTGGTATTTTTCCATATTATTCATACAAAAAAGAATGAGCATCCCAATTTTTATTATCGATTATTAAATACAATAAAATGGGGAATTATTCCGGTTATTCTTGTTCTTGCTATTATATTATGGGTTGCCCCTGAAATTTTACCTTTTAATTTTGGGGCACGTTTTTGGACAATTATTAATCCACTATTCCGAGAAGATGTGAGCTTAGTTGCCTCAGTAGCGGAACAAATGCCTAGTTCTTGGAGTGTATTTTATTACAACACATTAATTCCTTTAGTTCTTGTACCCCTTGGCATTTATTTCTGCTTTAAAAGATTAAATGCTGCAGATATTTTTGTAATTAGCTTTGTTATTTTAATGTATTATTTTACAGGGAGTATGATTCGAATCATACTAATTTTTGCTCCAGCCGCATCACTAGCGGGAGCATATGGATTAGCTAGCGTTTTAAAAATATTTGGTAGTTTTATAGGAGAAAGAAAAGTTGGTGTTAGTAGAAAAAGAAAAAGACAATTGAAGGGAACTTTAGGAAGTTCTGAAGTGTTAGTTGTATATCTTCTTGTGGGTGTTTTGCTGTATGCTCAAGTTGCTCACACTACTAATATTGCAATAAATCAAATGTCCTATGCTCAAATTACACCTGGAGGCTTTTTGCATGATTGGGAAGAAAGTTTAACATGGATGGAAAATAATTTGCAGGGAACAGATGTGGTAGTGTCATGGTGGGATTATGGTTATTGGCTCACACCTATAGGAAATGTGACAACTGTGAACGATAATGCTACAAAAAATTCGACTAGAATAGGTTTGACGGGAATGGCATTTATGCAAACAGATGAGCTAGCTAGTGTTAAAGCATTACGTCGACTTCATGCTGATTATGTATTAGTTTATTGGGGATTTTTAATATCTCAGTTGGGTGGTGACGAAGGTAAATGGACATGGATGGTAGAAATTTGCAATGATAATTATGAAAAATATAAACAAATGGGTTGGGAAGAAGATAATTGGGCTGATAATGCAGTTTTTGATTTGGGTGAATATGTGAATGAAACTAATGGAGCTATGAAAGATGCGTGGTTTGAAAGTCAATTGATAAAGCTTCTTTTTGGTGGTGAACCAACCGTTGATGATGGGGAATTACATCAACTTGAGCAAAATTATGTAGATCTTATTAATAATAGGCGGGATAATGATGGAGATTTATGGGTTTCACATGTCCCCGACGATGGATTATATAATTCGATGATATTTATACCAACGTATTTTTCTAGAACCCATTTAGTAAAATTGTATAAAGTAGATTATACAATACTAGATTCCAGCTTTATTATTCAAAATCCAAGGGTTACAGATAAAGGATATGCTACTTTCAAACTCAAGAATACAGGTAATAAAGAATTATATATTAGAGAAGTGGCTGTTAATGACTCAAATTATCCATTTTTCATGGCAGATAAACATATTGAAGCTGGTTCCGATGCACTAGTTTGGGTTAATACTACTAATACCGATTTTCAATTAGATGATGTAGTACAAATCGAAGTAACTGCTCAATCAGAAGCATTGTTCGAAAGAGAATATATTTTTTCAAATAGTACTAGTAATTTCTTTGTTAGAGAAGCGCAAGAAGGAGAAATTAATATTATTAAAGAAAATAGTATAGTTATTCAGAAAGATACAACAACAGTTGATTTATACCTTGAAATAGAAAATACCGGGGACTCAATTGTAATTTTAGATAGATTTTATTCGAATACCGATACTTTAGAAAATCGAATTGACCAAGAGAAAATCACATATTTAAGTGGCTCAGCTGCTCTTGCTCCTGCGGAAAAAGCTTTTATTCACATAAGAGATGCTACAATAGACTTTTCACCGATTAAAGAATTTAATAAAATTGGCGTAGCAACTCCAAATGATATATACGACGAAATTTTATTTACATCAAATGCAGAAGATTTTTCACTCTCAATTCTCAGACAAGATCGTATTCCATCTCCTGAAGAATCGGCGATTCTTAGTACAAATTATAGAAAACACATTCCAATTGATTTTAATAATTCTTTTGCTTACACGTATGATAATGGAAGTATAATCTTCAATATGCGAATAAAAAATACTGGAGATGTCATATTTGGATTAGATTCAATTTATTTAGGAGAATCCTTGATTGAAGTTGATAGTGATGATTACTATACTAAAAGTGGATTTCTGAACTTAGAAAGTGATGAAGAAGATATAATTGTAATAGAAATAGATACTAATGATCCTGGTGATGCGAAATATGGACTTTCTGGAGAAATTAATGAGGAGATATTGATATGTATAACTGGAGGTTTTGGAGAATTCGGAACTGTAGCTTCTGATATCGGATATATACATACAATTAAAGACGAACCAGATATAAAAATAATAAAGGATGTACAAGGTGTTGATTCATCAATTATTTATGCGAATGAAACTGGTCAAGTGTTAATTAAAAATACTGGAAATGAAGTAGTAACCCTTAGTAATATTTATGTGAATAATACTTTAGTAAGTAATACTGAATATATTTATGGTGATTCTTCTTTAGGGATACAAGAATGCGCGATTATAACATTTGATATTCCAGAATTATTAATTAATAAGTCTAATGAGTGTATTATAAGTGTAAATACAACAACCTCTATACAAACGAATGAAACGCTCAATGCTATCGTAGATTCAAAATATTATAACATAGCGATTGATGATGGGGGTTCATCGGCATATGATTCAGGTTCTTTGACAATTTTAATTCAAAATAATGGATTGTTTAATGTTACAGTTGATTCTGTCTATATAAATGGTACTTATTTTTCAGCAAATGAATTTACATCTGATAATGGCTATGAAATTGGTACAGGAGGTACATTGGAATTAACGATAAGTATGTCTACAATCGAAGCTAACCCTGAAATTGGTATTATTAATGTTGACGACATTTTGGAATTCATAGTCCGTACTGTAGAAGGAGCTGAAGATATACATCAAGAAACTGTGAAATAATCAAGATTAACTATATTTATTTTTTGTCGTTTTCTATTTTTAGTAAAAATCATAAGATAATGTTTCATTAGAATATCTATAGACTTATCTTATATATATTGACATAAGTTTTTATATAAATTATTGACTATAATTTGTTTATTGTCCATGAGCGTCGGTTTTAGATTAGAAACAAGCTTTAAACCTGCAGGTGATCAACCTTCAGCGATCTCTACACTTGCAAGAAATATTAAAGATGAAAAACGATTTCAAACCTTATTAGGAGCAACTGGAACAGGAAAGACTTTTTCAGTTGCAAATATTATTCAAGAAATTCAAAAACCGACATTAATTATGGCACCAAATAAGACATTAGCAGCTCAGTTATACAATGAATTAAAAGAGCTTTTCCCTAATAATGCAGTCCATTATTTCGTCTCATATTATGATTACTATCAACCGGAAGCATACATGCCAATCTCTGGATTATATATAGAAAAAGACTTTAATGTCAATGAAGAAATTGAACGATTAAGACTTGCTGCTGCTCACGCTGTACGAACTCGAAGAGATGTAATCGTTGTGGCCACAGTTTCATGTATCTATGGGCTCGGAAACCCAGATCTTTGGGAAAAAATTGCTCTCTATATTGAGACAGGTATGAAAATAAAAAGATCTGAAATTTTAAAGAAATTAGTAAAAATGAATTATGAGCGGAATGATATTGAATTCAAACCTGGAATTGTAAGAGTAAAAGGAGATATTATAGATATATATCCAGCGTATCTGACTAATGCGTTAAGAATTTCTTTATTTGGGGATGAGATTGAATCTATAACAGAAATTCATCCATTAACAAATAATCCAATCAATAAGGTTCCGAATTATAGAGTCTTTCCTGCGACACATTTTATTATTCCAGATGAAAATAAGATAAGAGCACTTGATTTAATAAGTGAGGAATTGGAAGAACGTGTTAAATTTTTCAAGAATCAGAAAAAATACGCAGAAGCTCAAAGAATTGAGAGGAGAGTTAAATTTGATTTGGAAATGATGAAAGAGATGGGATGGTGTAAAGGTGTGGAGAATTATTCTAGACCATTGGATGGAAGACCTCCTGGAACACCTCCCATGACCTTAATGGATTATTTTCCAGATGATTTCCTAATAGTCGTTGATGAATCCCATATCACAATTCCGCAGATCCATGGAATGATCGGGGGCGATAGGTCTCGTAAGAAAAATCTTGTGGATTTTGGTTGGCGACTGCCTAGTGCTTATGATAATAGACCTCTTACATTTGATGAATGGGAGAGTAAAATTGATACCATTATTTTTATGAGTGCGACTCCGGGAGATTATGAATTAGAAAAAAGTGGAGGTATTTCTGCCGAACAGATAATACGGCCTACAGGTCTTGTTGATCCGGATGTAGAGATAAGGCCAGCTAAAAATCAAATTGATGATTTATTAGGTGAGATTAGAAAAGTCATAAAGAATAAAGGTAGGACACTTATAACAACTCTTACTAAAAGAATGTCTGAAGATATTGCTGAATATTATAATGAAATCGGTCTAAAGATCACATATTTACACTCTGAAGTTGATACTGTGGAGAGGTTTGAGATTTTAAGGCAATTAAGAGATGGTACTTTTGATGTCCTTGTAGGTATTAACCTTTTGAGAGAAGGGCTTGACTTACCTGAAGTCCAATTAGTAGCCATTTTGGATGCGGATAAGCTTGGATTTTTAAGAGATACTCGATCATTAATACAAACCATAGGTAGAGCTTCCAGAAATGTTGATGGAAAAGCGATTTTATATGCAGACAGGATTTCACCATCAATGAGAGCGGCCATAGATGAGACTAATAGAAGAAGAAATAAGCAAATTAAATATAATGAAGAGAATAATATAACTCCTCAAACAATTAAGAAAAATATCTTACAATCTCTTTCAGAAGAACAGGAATATAAAGATATGGAAGTTAAAAAATTAAAGCAAACTGTTAAAGACAAAATAAAACAATTAGAAGCAGAAGGAGATATAGATATTGTGATTCAATATTTAGAAGATAAAATGTTCATGGCAGCGAAAGAGTTGAGATTTGAAGATGCAGCTTATTTAAGAGATAAAATTAAGGAGATAAACCAAACAAATAAAATAAAAGCGTGAAATTTTTCTAATACTTTTAATTTTAAAGCGTAGTAAAGAATGACTGAAAATTCAATAATAATAAAGGGAGCAAGACAGAATAATTTAAAGAACATTGATGTTGTAATTCCACGTAATAAATTAGTAGTAATTACAGGAATCAGCGGAAGTGGGAAAAGTAGTCTAGCAATGGATACTTTATATGCTGAAGGTCAGCGAAGATTTCTAGAATCATTATCTAGTTATGCGAGACAATTTCTAGGCGAAATGGATAAACCTGATGTAGATTCAATCGAAGGATTATCTCCTGCAATAGCAATTGAGCAAAAACCATTATCAAAAAACCCAAGAAGCACGGTTGGTACTGTAACTGAGATATATGATTACTATAGATTATTATTTGCTAATATTGGAATCCCACATTGTCCTAATTGTAGGAAAGAGATAAAACCTCAAACTCCTCAACAAATTATCCTACAAGTTTTAGATACAGTAAAAGAAAATCAAAAATTTATTATTAAAGCCCCTGTAATAAGAGACAGAAAGGGTGAGTATAAAGAGCTCTTACAAGATTTAAAGAAGCAAGGATATTTAAGAGTGGAAGTTGATGGTATTCAATATACCTTAGATGAAGAAATCTCAATGGAAAAAAATGTAAAACATAATATTAACGTTATAATTGATAGATTAGTAATGAATAAGGATATTAAATCCAGATTAGCCGATTCGGTCGAAACTGCATTAGAATTAACCGATGGACTTGTTATTGTTGAAGCTTTAGAAGAGATGGAGCAAATTTATTCTGAACATCTGGCATGTATAGATTGTGGAATCTCATTTCCTCCATTGGATCATAAAATGTTTTCTTTTAATATACCTCATGGAAGCTGTAAATATTGTAGTGG
>JBHLLI010000077.1:0-19788 GCA_048885765.1 Candidatus Hermodarchaeota archaeon | reverse complement strand
AAACTGGATGAATTAAGTGAATCTAAATTTCCATCAAAGATGGAGTATGGTGGTTTTAAAAAATAAATTAAATCTCCGACTCTATCACCGTTTAAACCAAGATCTGTTGCCTGTTCTTTTTTAAGTACTTTCTCAACAACAGATTCATTTGTTTGTGGATCTTTTATACTATATAAAGTTTCTATTACTTTATCTCTAATATTTTCATAATCTACGGAACTGACAATACCTTGAGGATCCCTATCCTTTAGGTTGATCCAGACAAAAGGTGGTTCCATGTATGGAAAAGCAAATGTTTTTTCCCAATCTATTAAATATCGTTTAAGAGAGTTATTCCATTTATAATTTGTTAATCCTGCGTTTTTAAATGCTAAGGGTATATTAACAGTCTTCCAAACAGGTATAGCTCCATGGTCAGAAACAAACATAATAATCGTATTTTCATCAGTACATGAATCTACTAGTGTATTTACCATCTCATCAACTATCTTATAAGCAATCTCGACATTTTTCCATGTTTTATTTATTTTCTTCTCATTATAATGGGGGGAATTTTTATCTAAATAAGCTAATGAGTCGTGATTTAATGTATCTAATGGATGATAGTGGAAAAAACAAACATCCCAATTTAAATCTTTATATGCAAATTTAACTACATCGGTGAGAGTTCGGCTTTCTTCTCTAGCAGATGATAAAAAGTGATTTAATTTTCCATAAATCATGAATTCTACCTTTCTTCTTTGAGGTAAATCATATTTAAAAACATTTTTTACTAATTTTTTACCAAAAATCTCTGGTGAAGTCCAACCCTTAATATTGAATAATGCAGAACGTTGAATTTTAAGAAGAGCACCACTTGGGTCCAAATTTACAACTTTCAATTTAAAAAGACAGGGTAAAATGCCATATTTAGTTTTAATATCTCTTTTTATCCAATCAGTCCATTCATTTTCCTTTATATTAATATATCCATTGTTTAAATATGTGGGAATCTTTACAACGTTATATTGATTCTCAGCTTGGGCAACAATATATAATTTTATGAGACTTTGTTCTTCTATTTCATTGCTTCTGATTAATAGAGATGTATATAAAATAGGTAAATTACTTTCAATATCTTTTTCGATAATGTTTTCCTCAATTATGCTATTTTTATTATTTTTTACACGTTTATTAAAAGTATAAATAGATGATCGTAATAGCATTCTTGGTAATGATTCAGGAATTGCCCAAGTAAAAAGACTCATAGCACCCTTCTTAAAATGAGCTGGCCATCCAGCAGGGTAGTTAAATACAAATGGCGTTAATCCAGATTTATCAGCGACGTTCCAAATATATTCAGCATTGCAATATTTAGAGAGTTGAGTCCTAGATCTGTATTTAAGCCCAAGATCAAGAGGATCTCCAGGGAGGTGCATGTAAAAACTAGTGACTCCATGAATTGCTGTATTCGCCCCAGTTGCAATAGTTGCCCAATTTGTAGGCGTATCACAAGGAGCACTTGGAAATGCTTCGCCTGATACCCCCAATTCTGCAAGTTTCGCAATATTGGGTATTACACCTTCCTTAATGCATTTATTCAGAAGGTAAGGAATTACTTGATCTATGCCAATAACTAATAGCCTTTTTCTCCTAATCCCCATACTTAGTTTAACAATTTAAGAAATTAATAAATTTCGCATATAGAAATTTAAATAATTATCAAACTTATATACCATACTCCTTAGAAATATTCTCAAATAGGTTGTTATTATGATCCCTAAAAATATGGAATCATTTCTAAATGAACATCTCCCTAAAGCCACCTTCAAAGCTCGACTCAAAAAAGAGGATGGAAGATGTTATTTAGAATTTGGTAATTTAGACGTTCATCTTTTATCTGATTTAGGTATTATACGTGATAAAGTTGGTCCTCACTTAGTTGCTTGTATATGGGATGAGAAATCGCCACTAGAAATTGGGGGATATGTAGTAGTTGACTCTTTAGCTGGAGGCCGCCCATCAATGGGCGGAATTAGGATGCTACCAGATATAACTCCATCAGATATTCATAATCTCGCAAGAGGAATGACCTTAAAAAATGCCGCTGCTAATCTCCCGTATGGAGGGGGTAAAGCGGGAATCGTAGCAGAAAGAGGACTATCTCCCGAATCTCATACTGAAATTGTTCGCGGTTTTGCTCGATTGATTCGACGATACAAGGACATCTACCTTCCAGGCCCAGACGTAGGGACTAATGATGCCGATATGAAGACAATTGCTATTCAAAACGGGTTAGATAATGCACTTTCTAAGCCTGCTGATATGGGAGGAAACCGTATTGATGAACTTGGAGCCGCTGCGGGAGGTGTTATAATTGCTTTACAGACCTTATTAGAAATTATGCCAAGGTTAAGAGTGCTTCCTCAATTCGTTAAATTGGAAATTCCTGATGCAGAAAATCTAACAATATTGATTCAAGGGTTTGGAGCTGTTGGAGCGCATGCGGCTCGTATATTAAAAGAGCGACTGCCTGATACAAAAGTTATCGGAATTAGTGATTTGGAGGGATATTTATATAATGAATCTGGACTGCCTATTGAAGAGTTGTTTACATTGTGGAAAGAAAACGACCTAGTTACAAATATCTATTTTAAAAACAAAATAATTAAGGAAGGATATAAACACCCTACGAAATTTTCTACAAATGCTAACAATTTACTTCTTGAAAATGCTTTTTGTTTGATTCCAGCTGCTCCAGTTTTTAATTACCTATGCGTTAGAAAATCTGAAAATCCTTCGATGACAGTTGATCGAATGGGAAAATGGGCTGTTATAATTGAGGGGGCTAATACCTACTCTCCTGATCCCAATAGAAAAGCTGCCAGGACTCGGATGGAACAAATAGTATATAAAGAAAAAGGAGTAATGATAGCTAACGATTATTTAGTTAATTCTGGAGGAGTCATATTTGCTGCTCAAGAAAATATTGTAAGAACACCTGATCATTTGCAAATCCCAGAAGATTTTTTAGGTAATCGTGAAGCAGTAGAAAAATGGTTAAAAGATCATGCAAATGATTTTTCTGAATTATCTAAACAACGTCTAATAGCAGGACAAGACTATAGAGAAAAAGTTATTCATAATAATATGATTGAATTAATTGATCTACTATCAGCACACCCAGATCTATTACCATGTACTGCAGCTGAGCAAATAAGTCTTCAACGCCTTACTGCTAAAGAAAGAGAACGTACAGCAAAAGATATTATGATACCAATACCCACGATAGATGTCAAGAGTACTATTCAACAAGCAGCATCTTTAATTATAGAAGATGTAAGCGATATTATTGCTGTATTATCAGAAAATAAACTTGTAGGTGTAGTAACAGATTGGGATATAACTAAAGCAATAGCTGAAGGAAATATGGATGCCACACTTGATAAAATAATGACTAAAGATGTTATTACAGCACACCCAAATTTTACGATTTTAGACATTGTACGTGAATTAGAGCAATATAAAATCTCCGCAATGCCAGTTGTTGAAGAGGGTATCGTTTTAGGTAGAGTTAATTCGGATTTAATTGCTCAACGATATGTTTTCGATCTACTACAGTCACGAGAACCTCATTAACTAAATTAATTTACATAATTAATTGAACTACATCATAAGATAAAAAACTTAATAATATTTCAAAATAGTGTATGTAGTGTCTCTTTGAGCTGGTTTTTTTCCTGCCTGTTTTATTATATTTATAATTTGTTCTGGAGATAGATACTGTCCAAATTCAGCGCCGGCACTTCTTGAAATGTTCTCTTCCATTAATGTGCCTGAAAAGTCATTAACGCCATAATTTAACGATACTTGAGCAAATTTAGGTCCTAATTTCACCCAGCTACATTGAATATTATCAATATAATTATTCAAAAATAATCTAGCTACAGAAAACAACCTTAAATCATCCATTCCATAACTAGGTATTAAAGGGAATTCTTCAAGCTGAGACAAAATGGGTTTTTCTTTCACGAAAGGAAGTGGTACAAATTCAGTAAACCCATGGGTCTCTTTCTGAATATCTCTTAAAACTTCTAAATGCTTAATCCTATCAGCTAAAGTCTCAATATGTCCATACATTATAGTTGAAGTTGTAGGAATTCCCAAATTATGAGCAGACGTTATAATCTCTTTCCATTGGGCTGTATTTACTTTATTAGGACAAACTACTCTCCTTATTTTATCAACTAATATCTCTGCAGCGGTTCCTGGGATTGAGTCTAATCCAGCATTTTTCAATTCCTTTAAAGTTTCTTCAATTGAATTTTTGTATAATTTAGACATATAATATATTTCTTGGGGAGAAAAAGCATGGATATGTATATTTGGAGCAATTTTTTTAACATTTTTTAGGATATCTAAATAATATTGAAACTTTAATTCGGGATTAATGCCGCCCTGTATACAAACCTCTGTACATCCAAAATTTTTTGCTTCAGTTACTTTTCCTCTAAGTTCTTCTATGGTGAGTAAGAAAGCATCGGGATGAGTAGCTGCTAAACTGAAAGAACAGAATTTACAGTTTTGATAGCAAATATTGGTAAAATTTATATTCCTATTTATTACAAAAGTTACGAAATTTTTCTTTTTATCATAATTAATCTGATCTGCTACATTTTGTAAAGCAAAAAATTCTTTACCACTGACTTTTAATAATTTTAAAGCTTCTTCTGAACTTAATTCCTCAGAAGCTAAGGATTTTTTTAAAATTTCTTTAACATTTTGTTTTATTTGTTCAAACTTTTGAGTATTCAACATCTAAGTTCATATTATTTATTACTTTTTTAATATTTTCTGGACAAAAACTTTCCTTTCTAATATATTTATCATATACGGGGAGTCTCTCCTTAAGATTATAGTCATTATCTTTACAGATTTTTAATAATTTATCGATTTGAGGCCATTGATTATCTGGATTTATATAATCTATTGTAAAAGGGGATATACCTCCAAAATCATCAATACCCATCTCAATAAACTTTTTTTCTAAGCCAGTAATAAGATTTGGGGGTACTTGAATAGCTATATCATTTTTAAAAATAATACGAGCAATCCCCGTAATTTTAAGCATATCCTGAAAGGAAATAAGGTTTTTTGGTTGATACGGTATACCATCTTTTTTTACAAAATTTTGAATTATAACTTCTTGAATATGATTATATTTATCATGGATGCTTTTTATTAAAAGCAAATCGCTTATGATATCTTCAAAATGTTCTCCAATACCAACTAGTAAACCCGTTGTAAAGGGAATTTTTAATTTCCCAGCATTCGTAATATGTTCTATTCGTTTTTCTGGTAATTTTCCAATTGAATGTTCATGAACTTTACCTTTATTAAATAAATCCATACAGGTGCTTTCAAGCATCAACCCCATACTCGAGGTAAAATTCTTTAATTCCTTCATTTCATTATAAGTTAAAAATCCCAAATTAATATGTGGTAAAATTTGAAAGTCAAGTAGGTATGTACAAATCTCTTTTAAATACTCCATAAGATCTGAATAATTAAGTTTTTCTAATTCCTTCTTTACTTCATAAAAACTTCCAGAACGTTCTCCAGACATTAAAAGAGCTTCTTTACAATTATATTGGAGTGCTTTTTGACTTAATTCAGCTATACGTTCAATATTAAGTAAAATTACATTAATCCCTCCTTTCGATTTAGGTATTTTATAATTGTAATAACAATATCCACACTGATTAACACAATAATTTGAAAGGGAAAGAGTAAAATTTTTAGAATAGGTTATTACTTTCTTCTCATCATCTGGTAATTGATCTTTTACTAACTTTACTTTTTCTTTGATCTCTTTCAATGTTAGCTTTTTAAAGTCCTTAGCACTACTGATTTCATCCATTACTTAATCTTCTTATATTTTAAAACCAAATAATTATTCCTATTTAAAATTTCGAGCAACTCAAACCTTGGTGCTTGAATCATTGTTTCAAATCCATCACCTTCTACAAGGTTTATAGCCTCTTTCCCGCCAACCATCCATGGAGCGATAGTTAACCGTATCTCATCAATTAAGTTATTTTTAATAAAAACCCAATTCAGCGTGCCTCCTCCTTCTAATAATAGTTTATGAATCCCCATATTGTATAGTTTTGGCATAATTTGTAGAATATCTACCTTCTTACTCCCACTAGTTTTTATTATTTTTACTCCTCTTGACTTAAAGTTCATAACTCTTTCCGATAAGGCATATTCAGTTGTACATATGATTGTGGGATATAGATTTGGTTGA
Organism: Candidatus Hermodarchaeota archaeon; assembly: GCA_048885765.1. Taxonomy (GTDB): domain Archaea; phylum Asgardarchaeota; class Lokiarchaeia; order Sigyniarchaeales; family SOKP01; genus Loki-b32. The sequence continues at coordinate 13,499 of JBHLLI010000077.1, read as the reverse complement.
AAAGTAATTACATTAGATTCTAAAGGTATTGAAAGATCACTATCAAATATTATCCTATAATATCCATTATGCTCATAGAATTTTATATGAAGTTTAGGATTGTCTTTTATTATAGTGTTCTTCCCAACAACGATTCCATCGACTTCAGTTCTAAGTTTATGGACTTCTCTCCAATCTTGCTCATCAGAGATATCAGAATCTCCTGATTTTGAAGTTATCTTTCCATCAATAGTCATTGCTGAACTTAAAATAATATAGGGACGATTAATTTCTTTCAAATGCGAGTTCTCCTTTAATATAAGTCTTTTTAATGTTTTCTGATTTTAATCTTTGAGTTAATAAGTCAAGTATATTATTTGAACCTATTTTGGACACAAAAAGATTAGGATCACATAGATCAATAAAAAAAAAATCAGCATATTTCCCTTCTGAAATTGAACCAAACTCTTTTTCAAGCCTAAAAGTTTTAGCAGCATTTATTGTTATCATTTGCATTAAGTCTTTTGAGGTTAATTGAAGTTCTTTATTAAAACTACATAAAACTCTTGATATTCGGTAAAAGTATCGTATTTCTTCTAATAAATCAGTATTATTCACCATTAAATTATCTGTTCCTAACGACATGGGAATGTTTAGGCTCAATAATTCATTAATAGGAGGAAAGCCAGTTCCAAAATATCCATTACAACGGGGACATAAGACAAGTGATTTTTTTTTTTTTTTAAGATTTTTTAAATCATCTCTAATAAATTTCGTTCCATGGATGATTATATCAACAAAATTATCTTCAAACATTTCCTTTATCCTATTAATATTCCGGATGTTCTCAGCACAGTGACAAGCAATGAGTTTTTTAAATTTTTCCTTAGCAGAGATTATTAATTTTTTATTGGATGAATTTATCTCTTTATAACTAGATAACCCAACACCGTCTGCTAAATCAAAAACAGAATCTATTTCGGTTTCATCCATGAATCGTCCCAAGGTTAGATAATTAATTGTATTATCAGAAAGCGCGTTCTTTAATATTTTTACACCTTCAACTCCTTCTTCCCTAAAATCGATGAAAAATGTAATACCATTTGATAACATTTCTAAAACTGCATTCTGAATTCCTTTAATTTTAGTTTCATCTGGAGTTTGTCTTAATAATTTATGTTTCAAACCAAATGGAGGCGCAACTATATCCTTTAATTCTTTATTAAAACCTAATTCTTTGGCAAAATTATCTCCAATGTGAACATGAGAGTTAATGAAACCTGGAATCAATAAGGAAGAATGACTATTGGGTGCAACTTCTAATTGCTTAGAGGTATTTTCATAAGAAATTTCAATTATTTTTCCACTTGAGTCAATTTCTAGATTTACATTCTGCTTTAAATCTAAATCCTCACCAAGCAAGGCGTAATTACAAAATATCGATTTATTTCCCATTGAATCCAGAAAAACCTTATTTTAATTGAAATTAATATTTTATATTATTCCAATCCTTTTAAACAATAAAGCAAAAAAAATATAATATCTATATTGGTGTCTTAAAATTCACGAATTTAAAAAAGATTTACAAGATTCTGGTTCGGTAATAGATATTCCCATTGATAAAGTAGGGATCGTCGAATTAGAAAAAAAAGTTGAAATAGTCCAAGAGAATAAGCGGTATTCTTTTTACCCTAAAATTTCAGCACTTATTGATCTTCCTGCTGAGCAACGGGGTATCCATATGTCTCGCACTTCAGAAACTATAGAAGAAGTAATTAATGAAGTAATTTTTAAACCAACTCCAACTATCGAACTTGTTGGAGATCGGATTATTAAGAAATTAATGGAACGACACCCTTACACTTCTAAGGCAGAAGTTAAATTGGAGGGAAAAATTATTGTTCAAGTGAGAGAAAATGCTGAGCGAATTATCCAAAAATCTTATAGTATTAGTTCCTTTGTAAAAGCGCAGCGATTAAATTCTGATTTAATCGATTATAATTACTTTATAGGTGGTAGTGCTGTTGGTATGACAGTATGCCCTTGTGCTAAAGAGCTTTCTTTGGAATATGCAGAAGAAGTAGTTAAGGCCAGAAAAGATATTAATGTATCGGAAGAAGATCTTAACAAACTATTGAATATACTCCCGTTTTCTTCCCATAATCAAAGATCCATAGGTACTATTATAGTCCAAATTAAAGATTTGGAGAATTATAAGATAGATGTTTTAGATATTATAGATATAATAGAAGAATCTATGAGTGGTAAGATCCAATCGGTTTTAAAAAGACCGGAAGAAGCAGAATTGGTTAGAAGTGCACATTTAAAACCTCTCTTTTCTGAAGATGTTATTCGAGAAATGGCAAAAAATTTTATTCTAAGAAATTTTCCTAACCTTGAAGATAATTTTAAAGTGAAATTTAAAATCGAAAGTTTAGAGAGTATACACCCACATAACGTTTATGCTGAATTGAAAACAGAAATCGGTGAATTAAAAAAAAAGTTAAAAGTTAAAAATTGATTTTTAAATAACAACTATCTCTTTTTTAAAAGGTCCTTATAAACAACAATATAGTTTTTTACACTGATAACTTTAGGATTTCTTCTATAATTCAATGGAATAGGAGCATTACATCGAGAACAGAGACCAGAAGTTCTAAGCCAATCTATAAACTCGTCTGCATGAGCTGGGTACCTACAATTTGGACATAAAATTATTCCTCTGCCATTATCTTTAGGATATTCAGGTAATCTAAAACAAAAAATACATTTAAAATCTTCTATTGACAAATTTGCTGCTTTTGGTCTGTAAATTTTTAAGTTAACTTGTTTTATAGTGCCTTGACTTCTTCTAGAAGGTGTTCCCGAGGTACGGGTGCTTTTTGTTCGAGAGCTTGTTTTAACTCTGGAGCTTCTGGATTGAATTTGTCCAGTAGGAGTTGATCGTGAAGAATTAGATACTGTTCTTGAAGTACGAGTAACATTTCTAGATGTAGGTGTTGGAGATGTTCTTGTTGTAGTACGTACAGTTTGTCTATGGGTTCTAGGAGATGAATTTCTTGTTGGTGTAGCTAATTGGTTTAATCTTTGTGTACGTTGCGCTATGTAATCTCTGGTTAATTGGGGTAATTGCGTACTTGATCCAAAAAATCCAGCTACAATTAATATGAGTATTGTGCTAATAAGGAATATTAAAAGATTAAGATCAATTAGAAAATGGAGAGGAACCAAAAGAGATCCATAAAAATCGACTAATGAATAAAAACTAATCCAATAAATTATAATAAATAAAATGATTGAAAAACTGAAAATATAACCAAAAGCACGTGCTTTTACTGATTTTGTTCCAAAATAAATGACACTATATTTTTTAAAACAGCGATACAAAGAAATTGAACCAAAAATTACATAGGGAAATCCAAACAGAAAACTCCACAAACTTAAATATAAATTTGATCCTTCCAGAAGATTTTCACCTAGCAAGCCTGTAAAATTACCCCAAATAGAATAAAAAATGCCCATAAACACTGGACCAATTGTAAAAAAAGCAGTATTATAAGGAGAATTAAACTCACGATATTGTTTAATATTTCTTAATACTCTAAATGAAAAAATTATCCAAATTCCGATTAATAACCAGCTTGCAAATATATTGAATGAATTTAGAATTGCACCATGTATAATCCCGATAATTAGAAAAATAACCAATGTAATCAGGATGTATTTAATTTTAGCTTTCATTATTAATCACCTTATTATATTTGCTTCAATCTTCATCATATTCAAGGTATACTGCTTTCCCTTCAATTATAGGATTCATAAATTTTAAAATTTCTGGCAACATTCTTATATCCAAAGATCCCTTTATTCCATATACTAAAGGATACCAAGTTTTGGATTTAAAATCCGCTTTATATATTTCAAAACCTGTTGATTTACCATCAATTTGATAGGGATCAATTACTAAAGCTACTGCTTTATCCCATAATTTTTGATATCTTGCTTGAGTTCCCATATCTTCATTGGACATGAAACAACCATACGATGGATGTGAGTGATACCATCCACAGATAAATAGATTCTGTCTTTTGATATCTTTAAAAGCTCTTACATAATTCTTGTAATCTTTAATCTCAGCATATACTGCGGTACCATGTCCCATTGGATAAGAATCCTCAATATGAATTGTATGATTCTGATCAATTTTTCCTGCTAGAAGCCCTATAACCTCCACCCAACGATCTCTTGGAATATTAGAGTTAGCGTATTTTAGTGCGTGGCTTGCTATTTTAAGAATTGCTTTTACTGAAATATAAATTTCCTTTTGTATTTCCTCTTTTTTTTGAGTTTCAACTTTTTTATTTTCTATAATATTAGTTGTAGGTATCTTTGTAAGTTTTATAACTGGTTTGGAAGTAGCTTTTTTAGTAAGCATAGAAGTAATTTCTTCAGTCAATTCATCTTCTTCTAATTGAAGTTCTTCGCAAATTTCATCTATTAACTCTTGCTTAATTTTTTCTTTTATCTTTCGTTTAATTACATCCTTAATTGAATTACTTGCTAAATCTTTATCTTCCACTAAAAAAATCACCATTTTTTATTTGCATACTTTTTAACAAGATTCTTCACTTTCTTCTCGAAAAATTTTTGGTTTTTCATCATTTCTATAGCTGCCTTTTTATTAAAAACATCAGTGGGATTAACATATTTGCCACGTGTATTTAGCATAGCAATTATTGCCTGAACAACAGTAACAGCTGTTTTTGAAGGACTCCATCCACCTTTTTTCCCAACCAAGGAGGGATCTACTAATGCAAGGCAAATATTTCTTTGTCCTTTATACTCCGAAGGTTTTGGCCAAAAATTTGGATGCCATATTGGAGTATGCAACCTTACAAAAGGAGGTTGTTTTGGATATTGGGCAGGGAATCTCATTTCTAGTCTAAAGAGACCACCTGCATACGCAGTACCCTTAGGTCCTTTAAAAGAGATTGCCAAATGATCAATACTCTTCCGATTTGGATTAAATGGTTTTAATTGAACAATACTTCCTTCTTTAAGCATTTTTTTTAAACCCGCAAAATCTCGGGAAATTCGACTACTTCTTATACTCATTTACTCAACCCTTTTTCTTTTATCTAATAAAATATTAAAAATTTTGCTATAAATATTTGTTTTTTACAATAATTTTAATTTAAAACTTTTTTTGATTCTAATTTTTTTTTTAATTTTAAGGTTACAAAAATCTCTTCTCCTTCAAATCCTGCAGCTGTCATAAGTTCGTAATTTCTTAATCCATTTTCAATTGAATTCTTATCTAAATCAACGATTTTGACATCATTAAAATCTAATAATGTAAGAATTGGCTCAGATTCTGGATCTAATTTAAAACCATTTTTAGTTAAAATCTTAATAATATTTATACAAGGTGATTGGGAATTCAATTTTATAGATACTCTACGAACTTTTTTACCACATTGAGAACATTCTGAATTCCTTGGTTTTTCAATATGGTAAAATTTCATAGTAATTGCATTAAAAATCACATAATCTTTAATTGGTACGCCTAATCCTTTATGACCTTTATTAAAATGAAGGATTTTTATCACTTCGTGTGATTGCAAAGCAGAAATAACAGCATTTATGGTTATTATACCTGGGTCATGTCTATCGATAATTTTTACAATATCATCTTTAGTATATTCGGGATGGAAATTATGTTTATTTACCAAATCATTTGCAACCTTTTGAATAAATTTAATATCATTTACATCTTTTGGATTCGGATCTCTGTCAAATTTTTCTTTAAATGCCATATCCCCTTTAAAGACACAATGGATCCTTTTTCGAGGGATTCCTACAACGGTACAAGCGGCCATCTCGTCACTCTCTGCTACAGGTAAGGGATTGCATTCATAACAAGCATTTTTATAAGGAAAAATTGTGTAAACATGCCCATGATAACCAGATACTCCTCCATCTACTAAAGGTTTTTTAAATCTGATACATTGAGCATTTAAGTTTAGGCGTGCATTCATTGAATCAAGACCTCCAACAACCACATCAGCAGCAAGATAAAATGCTGGATTCAATCTTTCTAAAGAGGTATGATAACCATTTACAATAATATTAGGATTAATTTCTTTTAGCTTTCTAGCTGCAACTATAGCTTTGGGTTCCCCTAACTTAGCCCCTGTAAAGAGTACTTGACGATTCAAATTTGAATGTTCAATGATATCTAAATCAATAAGATCTAATTGGCCAACACCTAGCATTGCTAAATTTTTTGCTATTTCACAACCTAAACCTCCAACTCCAACTATCAAGACTCTTGAGTTCTTCACTAATTTTTGAGACCATCCTTCCAAACGAAATTGGCGGTCATATAGGTCTCTCTCTTCCTTTGATAAATCCTTTGCAAAAAAACCTGAATCCTTATCCAAATTTAACACCATTAATATATATATAAAAAAATAATAAAAAAAATTGAAGGGCTTAAAGCCCACTTATTATAGTTTATGAAGACAGTTTTATAAGTTTACCCCGCTGTACTAGCAGGAATTAATAGAATATCGTCACCATCATTAACATTATAATCTCTTAAAGCGCTGTTTTCATCCATGGTAACTCCGCCAGATGATAAATGAAAGTCATTAGGATCAAGCCCATATAAATTTCCTAAGGTCTGTTTGATATCACTTACATGGTTGCTGTCATTCACTGTTAATTTTTCCTTTTTTTCACCGGGACCAATGGTGGACATAAAGTATAAAGTTAATTTCTTTCCACCTGATGGGGTTTTAGAGGCGGGAGTTTTAGATTTTAAAGGTTCCTCTCCACCCAAATCTTCATCAAATTCATCAAAACTCATTCATATCACGTCCAATCTTTTTTATTTTTCATTTTAAAATTTTTTAAATTTAATTAAATGGCATTAAAAAGATATAATAAAACCCTTTGGAATGATTTTGAAGTTTTCAAGATCTAATTAAAAATTACTTTAAGAAGAAAGAGACGTTTAAGAAATCAGATTATATATTGTATGAATGCCTATCAATATATATTAGACATTAAATATTGTTTTAGAGAGAGTTTTTAAAATTATATAACAAAAATTTTAAGATTATTTAATTATCCGCTTATGAGTTCTCTGGTTAATGTAGAATCTGTTGTTCTTGAATTAGTAGAAGAGTATTTGACTAAAAAAACCTTCTTTTCAATTCGAGAAATTATATCATATATAGGTAATAGAGTGCGATATAATCCGAATATAAATGAGAATAGGATAGAGTTAATTTTAAAGGATTTAATTAAAAGGCGTGTAATTATTCCGGGAACACGATTGATGAAAAATAACATTATTGAACACCCAAAAAGAAATGAGATCTTTAATTATATCAAAAAGAATCCCTCTAATATTAATGAAATAATGAGAGCTCTAAGTATCGGTAGTAATCAAGCATTATGGCATTTATCATGTCTAGAAAAATTCAAATTCATCAGGTCAAGACAGATTAATAATCATAAATTATTCTTCAAATACGATTCTAATCCAAAACTTGACCCACTATTTTATTATTTGAAGAAGGAAATCGTTAAGAAAATAATTAGTTTTATGAAAGATAAAAATATAGCATTTAAAATTACAGAAATTGCAACAGGTTTAAAAAAGAATCATAGCATTATTAAAAAATATTTAGATATTCTTGTTGATCTAGAATTAATCAAAATTGAAAAACAAAAAAATAAAAATATATTCAAATTAGATTTAGAGAAATATTCTCAAGCTATAAAATCAGTTGAAGGTGCATAAAATTAAAAACTCCAAATTTATTCCAATCCCATTTAAATTTTAAATAATATATGTTAAATTTAGAAAATAATCTAATCTAAAAATCATGAAAAAGAATTATAGAATTTTAATTATTGTTGCTCTTTACACCGTTTGTATATCGTTATATTTAATATTTTTCCTATTTCGTATACAGAATATTCCTATATTTCTTTTTCTAACTATTGGAAGTGTTGCTGTATTATCAACTAGTACTATATATACCGTTATACAGTCTAAAAGCAGTCAAGATAAGATATTCAAAGAAAAAAAACCTATTGGAAAGATAAAATCCATTCGAACTGAACCTATTGATATTATTGAAGATTATATGGATGCCATGCCTTCAGTAGAGGAATATATTGATTCGGATGAAACTTATAAAGATATGCCTATAATTGATAAATATATCTTTTCAATTTTTAGTAAGAAAGAATTAGAATTGATAAGTCTCTTAGACTTACAAAAAATGGATAAAATATTATTCATCCGGGAAATGCTATATTACAACCCCAAGGAGAGAAAAGAATTAATCGAAAGTATGGTGAAAAACAGGGATATAACTGAAGGAGAAATAAATTATTCACCACCTATGATTCCAATTGAAATGGAAGACCAGTTCCGTGTTTATGTAAGATCTTTACTTGAGCCTGGTGAAAAAACAAAAATAATTATTGTTGATAATAATGATTTTATCTACATAATTAAGGAAAAAATTGCACTGTTATTTGATTATGATCTTGAAGATTTTCTTTTATCGAGTGGAGGGATATTGTTAAAGGAAAATTTACTAATAAAAAACTATGATATCGATGATGACGATGAAATTGCTTTAATCCCTTCAAGAAAGGAAAAAAATTAAAAAAGAACCAAGTTCTCTAACCAGCAACACTAGCTGGAATTAAAAGGATATCATCTCCGTCAGAAACATTATAGTAAGATAACGGATTAGTCTCATCCATAGTTACCCCTCCAGATGATAAATAAAAATCAGCAGGATCTAAACCAAATAAATTCGCGACTGTTTCCTTTATATCTCCAACAAGGTATCCATCATTTACAGTTAATTTTTGCTTTTTCTCACCTGGGCCTATTGTGGACATAAAAAATACTGAAATCTTCTTCCCTTCCCTAATAACTTGAGCAGTTGGAACTTTAGATTCGACTACTTCCTCTGGAATCTTTGTTGAAGGTTCTTCTCTCTCATCATCAAATTCACTATCAAAATCTGAGTCTAAATCTTCTAAATCTTCATCAAACTCTTGTTCATCAAACTCATCATCAAACTCATCGTCAAATTCATCATCAAATCCCATAGAAAAAACCTCAATATATTATATTTTTAAAAATAATTTTGATAAATCTTTTAATGCAAATATAAGAAAATAATAGAAACTAAGTTATATAAATAGATTTAACAAAGATTTATTTTTGCACATTTTTAATACAAACACTTTAGAGTATGAATTCATATGAATTTATTAAAAGAGCAATTTAAAGTTTGAAATATTATGGATGATAAACCAATTCCCAAATATCAAATTAGAGAAAAAACTCCAGATGAGGAAATAGAAGAGATTCCAGATAAGAAATTACTTAAAAAAATAAAAAAAGAAAGAATTAGGTTAGATAAGGAAAAAAGTGAATGGGAAAAGATAATTAATCAAGTTGAAGATTACAAAGAAAATATTGAGGATCTAGAAAAAAAAAGGAAAGAAAAAGAACTGAAAATTAAATATCTTCTTGAACAGAGAAACAACTTAAGAAATGAGCTAGAGAGTACAAAAAATCAAATAGAACAACAAAAGAACGAATTAAATGCTAAAGAACGCCAATTTAGAGAAAAAATCAGGAGTAAGAACCAAGAATTAGATCAAAAAAACGCTGAATTAGAGAAATTTCAAGATAAATTAGATAAATTAAGAGAAGATATTGCAAATCAAAAGAAGAATTTAGATTGGGAAAAAGAAAGAACAGAAAAGCGAATAAAGGAAATTAAAACAAAAATTCCAGGTATGGAAAGAAGAGAAAGTGCTTTAGAAAGAACAATAAATGATTTAGAAAAAAAGTTGATGGATTTAAGAAACGAGATTAAATATTTAACTAGAGAAAGGGATAATTTGAATAGAGAAATTAATGATTTAAAAAGAGAGTTAACTGATGAAAAAAATCGAATCTCTGATGCAAAACAAAAACTTAAAGAAGAAAAAGAAAAGATGCGGTATAAAAAGCAAGATTTAGATTTAAGAACCCGCGAACTTGAAAAGAAAAAAGCAGACTTAAAAAAATATAAAGATAAAGTGGAAAATAATGCAAATAATCTGGAAAAAAGGCGACGTCAGCAAGAAGCAAGATTAAAGGAATTGGAAAGAAAAATACCAGTAGCAGAAAGTAGGTATCATTCATTAAATCGCAAAATTCCAGATTTAGAAGAAAAATTTAATAGATTAAATAATGAATACAGAAAACTTGAAAAAGAAAAAACAAACCTAGAAAGGGAAAAAAGTCTTATAAAACGTGAAAGAGACAAACTTGAAAACGATAAACGAAGATTTCTAAATGAAAAACGAGACTTTGAAAGAGAATTAAGGCGTATTAAATCTAAAACGCCTTCAATTAAGACAAAAACCCCTACACATATCAAAACCAAAACTCCCTCAAAATATTAATTATTTTTTTTGTGAATTTCATGGGGCTTGCTAAAGCAATTGAAGGAGATTATATAGAAACGATCGAAGATAAATTATTTTTTGATGTGAAAGGGCTTCTTCATCCAAATGATTATATCATTAGCTTCTTACGATTTTTTCCGCATCCAGAAGGGGAGAGAAAAAAGAAGGGGATAAGTTACAAAAAAATTTACAAACTAAACGAACGATATAATTTTTTGAAGAAAAATTTTCCTAAATACCTTTTTTATTCTGATGAATTAGGTTTAGAGGTTCAAGGAGTCAAAAAAGATGAAATTAAGAAAGTATATAATCCCAGATATTTCTTTAAAAATCTATTGAACAAAAATATTTTATCGCCAATTGAAAAATATTCTAGGTTATTATGCGAATTATTTATTACTGAGGGAAACATTTCAGAAAATTCAATTGGAATTACAGGATCCATTATGATTGGACTAAATACAGAGGATTCTGATATTGATATTATAATATATGGTACAACTACAAGTATCAAATTTCAAGAGAAATTAAAAAAGATATTCGAAAAAGCAAATAATTGTCGAAAGTATACTTTAGAAGAGTATAAATCTCACTATAAATGGAGATTCGGTGGATCTGATATTTCTTTTGAAGATTTTCTAAAAAGTGAACAAAGGAAGCAACATCAAGGGAAATTTATGGATCGCGATTTTTTTATTAGGTATATTAAAAGCCCTAATGATTGGAAAGGTAATTTTTATGATTATAGATATGAAAACATTGGAAGAATTAAACTCAAAGCAGAGATTATTGACTCTGAAAATGCTATTTTTACACCATGTTCTTACGAAATAAATCCTCTTAGAATTCTTGAAAGTAACACCAAATCAATTAAATTGAATATGGGAGATATAACTGAAATAAATTCATTCAGAGGTAGATTTTGTGAGCAAGCTAAAACAGGAGAGACTGTTTTGGCGGAGGGAAAATTAGAAAAGGTTATTTTTAAAAATACTAATGAATTTTATCGAATATTATTAACTGATCAAACAAAAGATAAATTGTTTATCTTGAATTAAACCCAAATAATTAACAGCTTATTAAAATCTTTTTATTGAAGTAAAATTTTTTATAATTCATGGATATTTTTAATGCTGACCTACATATTCATAGTCCTCATTCAATCGCAGTCTCGAAATCATTGAACTTAGATACGATGTTGGAAACTTGTAAGAAGAAAGGGCTTAACATTCTTGGAACTGGAGATATTCTGCAACCAGAATGGTTTAAATACATGGAAAGTAATTTGGAAAGGCAAAAAGATGGATCATATTCATATAATGATGTTTTCTTTGTTCTTCAGACAGAGATAGAAGATGTAGAAAGTATCCATCATGTTGTTTTATTTCCTGATTTTAATTCAGTTAAAGAAATACAGAATAAATTAAAACCATTTTCTAAAAATATATTGGATGAATGGGGTGGAAGACCTAGGGTTAACGTTTCTCCTTCAGCATTAGTTGACATAATAACAGATTCTGGGGGTATAATTGGGCCCGCTCATGCATTTACTCCTTTTAAAGCTATATTTCGACAGGGTAAATTTGAAAACCTTGAAGATTGCTACGAGAGTGCTTCAAAAAAAGTAGATTTTATTGAATTAGGTCTCTCTGCCAATACAAACTTAGCAGATCGTCTGGAATCACTAAAAAATGTATCATTTCTAAGCAATAGCGATGCTCACTCGCAAGATCCACGTTCGTTGGGAAGAGAATTTAATAGATTTGATATTGACAACCCCTCTTTTGATGAAATTTTATTAGCTTTACAAAGAAAAAATGGAAGAAAGATAACTCTTAATATCGGGCTTCACCCTAAACTTGGTAAATATTATAACATGTTCTGTAATAAATGTAGAAGAAGGATACTATTTAAGAAACTCAAAAAAGAAACAAATAATGTCTTTAATCAATATTCCTTAACTGAAAATTTTGTTATAAATTACTCAAATGATCCCGTTTCTTCACGATTAGATTATTTGGAACAAGTTTCTAAAAATAAAATAAACTGTCCAGCATGTAAAGAACATTTAAATAAAAACTTCAAGGTTAAATTAGGAGTGAGTGAAAGAATTGAAAAAATTTCTACATTCTTAGAGCCAAGACATCCAGTTCATAGACCTCCATATATTAATGCTATACCATTAATTGATATAATATGTGCTGTGAAAGGTATTAAAAGTACGAGTAGTAAATCAGTTTTAAATGAGTATAACAGAATAATTAAAGAAGTGGGGACTGAATTCGAAATACTAATCGATACAAATATTACTAAAATCGAAAGTTTTGATAGCAACATAGCTTCAGTCATAAATGCATTCAGGAATAATGAGGTTGAGTACACTCCAGGAGGAGGAGGTACATATGGACAAATAAAACTTGATATCTAATTAAGAAGCCTTTTTTAGAATTCTTAATGATCTTTAAATATTAAATTCTAAATCTAGTTTTATGAGATCTCCACAAGTATTGCATGTGATAAACTCAAAGACTTTTACAGCTACAGTTAATAATTCAAGATCTTTTCGAGGAAATTGATTTCTAAACTTTTTTTGGTAGCCGCAATTTGGACAGCTGATTATCGCTCTTACTTGAATTAAATCGCTATCTGCTGAAGCACTAATGGCTTTATCGCTGTTGTTTTTAGTATTATCAATTTCCAAGTTTTAAACCCCCAAGTATGATAATCAAGAAAATTTAGGCTTATAAATTTATTCTCTATAATCTTTTTTCTTCTTTTTCAAACGAAAAAAAAGATTTAATGCAAAATATGGGTTAAAAGATTAAAAATTAGTAAAAATAGATGTTTCTGCCGTATCATCTTCATATTACTTTCATATATTATACTGATATCGTTCTCGTATTATAATACACACTAATCATTTTTGTGATGATACCTCATGAGTGATGACATTTTTGATTTAGTTGAATTGGCTAAGAAAAGATCTTCGGTAAGAGAAAGGTTTAATGAAATCGCAA
>JBHLLI010000076.1:0-19891 GCA_048885765.1 Candidatus Hermodarchaeota archaeon | reverse complement strand
ATTTTAACATATTTTATACCTCTTTTTTTGATTTATCGAATTCATATTCTTCCCTTTTTTGAATTGATTTTTCAATCATTTGAATTATTTTACCCTTATCTAATGAGTCCATAGTCTCAATTTCATTGATAATTCTATCTAAATCAACTTTAATACCTTTAATGTATTCAATCCTCTTTTCTATCCCTTTAAACATATCATTAGCCCATGACCTTAATCCTCTAAAAAAATCAATAGCATCATCTTTATCTTCAAAATCCTGAATTTTTTCTAATAAGACCATAATTATCCCCTTAGAAGGTAATATCTCAGACATCATTCCGAAGATATTTGCCCATTTTAACTTTAACTCTCCTAAGAATTTCCTACCTAATTCTGTAATCATAAAAAACTTATTTGCTCGGCCATCTACTATTTCCTCTTTAGATTCTAAATATCCTTTATCTTCCAATTCCTGTAAAGTCCTTATTAAAGTACCTCTAGGAAAGTTGAATTTATCTTGTAATTGATAACCAGTAATACCATCTGGGTAATCTGAAATTAGTAATAAAACTATAAAATCTCTTATTTCTTGAAATGCCTCTCTACCTATAGGTAAAGGTGGTTTGAGAGGGCCTTTTAGAAATGGTGGTACATAACCAAAAGGGGGAAATCCACCAAAAGAGGGAGGACGCCGAGGATCATGACGTTCAGGCGGACCTTGTCCCATGAATCTATTTGCTCCATTTTCAGATCCAAAATGATCTATATCTCTTTTAAACACTGATTTTAACACCTTAAAACTAGTAAATGTCATATGTCCAAATATGACATATGATCAAACAAGCAATGCCTCTTAATAAATATTTCGCTAATATATTTTAACATTATAGATTTATAAAAAATTGAATATTCTTGATAGAAGTATATGGAGGATAACAAGTTTGCAGCAAGCTAGAAATTTTTGTATTTTGAGTAAAAATTTTACCCCTTCTTTTTCTCTATTTTCATTGCTATAAGTCCACTTAATATACTAATCCCTGCCTTTACAGAAGCACGTATCCCTAATTTATCGTGCATGATCTTAAGTGTCACCGCTAAGATAACATTAAACGCCGCAACAACTATCCAGATTGTCAAGTAAGCGTTTAATTGGTCGATAAATAAGATGAGTAGAACATTATGTCCAAGAAAGAGGGTAAATGAGTAATATGAATAGAAATAAAGAAACCTATAGCTTTTTTTTGTTTTTATCACTTCCAATATTTCAATTACAATTAGGAGAGCTAAAATGGCTATTATGAACCCTAATGCATATAGAACAGATGAGATGGAATTAAATAAGATAAAATTAGGATAAAAGAACAATATACCAAAAACAGTGATAGATATTCCAATTAAAAGAGAATATATTATTTCCTTGTTTTTGAATAAAAAATCTTTTTTATATTGTTCTGAACCATGTTTTAAGTCATAAATATAATCTCCCATTACAGAACCGATGAGTAGGATTCCGTAATAATTTAAGATAACGTATGTGTCTATAGGATTAAAGAGCATGTGATAAGCTACGCCTAATACATTAAATTGTCCACTATAGGGTGTAAGTGTTATTAATAAGAGTTGGTTAAAAATAATAGCTAATATGGCTACACTTAACCTTACTATTTTAGATGTTTTTAATAAAGGCCATGCCAGTAACAATGATATACCAATTGTTTGTAAAGCATTCCAACTCCAAATATCTGTGAAATCACCTCCTCCAAATACCATAGCAACACCAAGGTTGAAAAAAAGTGCTATTATTAGTATTAAAATGGCTCGCAAGAGATAAGTATTTCTCATAGTTTTCATCATCACTTTTTGAGTCTGCAAATTATTTCTATATGCTAATGTTGCACTTACACCTGAAATAAAAAGGAATCCAGTTGCACCAATTGGCGCTAGAAAAGCATAAAGCCAAAATTTAAGCCAGTAATCTTCTGGTCTTATCCAGAATTGAAGCATGTGTCCATATACCATAATCCAAATAGATAAACCTCTTATAACATCAACGCTCTTTATCCGCTGCATTTTCCTAAAAAATCATTTTTAAAATTATATCTTAAATTGTTAAAGTATTATATAAGACTTTATAAAAACAGATTTGTGATCCAAAAGTGTGTAAACAGTTTTTTAATATAGAAACCTTGAAATATTATAACTAGAAAAAGGCGATAATAGTTACAGAAGTATATATTGAAAATACAGACCAAGGAATTAGAACCGCAGTAAATAAAATCCTTAATCAAATTGAAAGATCTGGAAAATCAATTCTTAAAAAATCAAATGAAGTGTATATCAAAGTAAATGGAATAGATTTTAAAAAGCATACTTACACGTCACCAGAAGTTTTAGAAGCTGCGATTCTGTTTTTGAAGGAAAAAGGAGCAGAAATTTTTGTGATGGAAAATTCTACTCAAGGCAACTTAACAAGATTAGTATTTACAATTACAGGGTATAAAGAAATTTGCGAAAAACTTGGAGTAAAAATTATTTATTTAGATGAAGAAGATACTAAGCCTTTTGAATTCTCTGGAAATGCTTCTGTAGAAAAAGATGTACAACGATATAATTTAATGACTTTTAGATTACCAAAAACTATAGTAAAAATTATAGAAAACAGAGATTTAATAACCTATATTAATATTCCTAAACTCAAAACTCACTCGATGGGGGTAGTAACACTTAGTTTAAAGAACCAATGGGGATTTCCTATTCATAGCGATCGTGGAAAAGATCATAATTACAATTTACATTCAAAATTGGTTGATGTTTATGAGATTATCAAACCGGATATCGCACTTATAGATGGCATTGAAGGAATTGTGAATGGTCATTATCCCCCTACAGCGTGGGAAGATAAACTCGTTATACCTTTCAACCTTGTAATTGGAGGAACTGATCCACTAGCAGTTGATGTAGTAGGTGCAAGAGTTTTTGGATTAACTCTTGAGGAAGTTCCACACTTAAAAATCGCATTTGAACGAGGTTTAGGAGAGGGGGATTTAAACAAAATTAACGTCATAGGTAAAGATCTAAATGAATATAAAAAGAAATATGACTGGAATCTCCTTCAAACGTTTCCTGAAAACATTAAAATCATAAAAGGAAAAAAGCTTTTATGTAGAGAAGGATGCCAAAATAATCCATTAACCGTATTACAAATGCTAGCTTATGATCATTCAGAAAAATTTAATGGTGGATGGTTTATTATCATGGGTAAGGGACATGATGAAGATTTAATTGACCAATTAAAAAAGGAAGGGTTTGTAAAGGGACTCGTAGCCGGATATTGCGCTATTGAAGAGGTTGGTCAAAAATTACGGAAAGAATTTGGTAAAAGGAAAGTTTTTTTTTCAGGTGATTGTAATAATCTTGCTGATACTCTCACAGCTGAATTAAAATTGTCAGGAATAAGTGCTCTCAATTTAGCACCATTATCTTTTGAAGAGGTAATGGAACATATGCAAGAAGCTCAAAAACATGGTACAACTTCTTTAATCACCACAGCATTTTAAATTCTTTATAACCACTTGTGTAAATTAAAAAATAATTTTTTTAAAGATTGAAAACGAAATAAAACTATCTTGAAATTAGAGATATTATATAATGAGGTAAAGCAACTCTTATCTATTTCTGACAGTAACAGCGATCTAGAACAAAACATCAACCACTATTATAAAACAGAACCAGATGAGAACAAACTCGAGATTTTGGGAGATATTCTGAGTTTTGTGGATAAATTCTCAATGTTCAGCGACATTAAACCCTTTATGAACTCATTATATACTTGTATTAATAACACTCTCGAGATCAAACCTGAATCTATTTATGATTTTGAAGAATTATTAATGAAAAATTCAATTATGCATTTTGTCCAACAATACATTAACTATTCGAAAATAACGCAAAAGGATCAAGTTTTCGAATTCTTAAAGGATTCTTTAGAAAAACTCCAAAAACAACCTTTAATAACGAATCTTGGAATCCTTCTTAAACCAATGTACCAAGATCAAAAGTATCTTGATGAATTAGAAAAGCTGAAAGAAATTGAAATTGATTATACCTCAAATAATAATATTGATCTTAAAATTAAACATGAGATAGATAAATGGTTAGCAACTCAGAATATCAATTTAAATAAACAAGATGATCTTAAAGATAGCTTACAGAGGGAATTCCAAAGTCTGTTAAGCAAATATAATTTAGGGATAGACTCTGAAAAAGCAAAGAAATTAGAGATTGATGTTATGGAAATGCTTGCAATGAAATTAACAATGGAAAGTCTTATGGAACATCTGCAAGAGGATTCTTTTAAGCCAATTCCTATTAAATAGATAGTAAAAAACTTGTGTTTTCAGTTAATTTTCAATTTTTCTCCTTTATTTTAAAACTAACTCACAGTTTTAACATAAAAATTGTTAAATACGATAAATTTGTTATTATATTTAAATTTCAAAAACTTTTTTTGAGAATGCACTCATGAATGAAAATGAAAAACCTTTATCTCAAGAAGAAATAGAGAAACAAAAAAAGCTCGTGGATGAACTATATAAGAAAGGTAAAGAAGAGAGAGAGGCTTATTTAAAAAGTACTGAGGAAGAAAGAAAAATATCTTTTGAGAAGGGAAAGGAGCAAATTTCAGGATCTATTGACGAAAAAGCTTTTCTGATTGAAAAAAGACGAGAAACAGATGAACAACGTTTAGGGATCCATGCAGATATTAATGGAACTGGAGAAAAGATAGAGAAATCTGTAAGTGAGAAAGCATTTCGAATTGAAAAACAAAGGGAATTAGATGAGCAACGCTTGGGAATACATGCTGATATTGATGGTACTGGTGCTAAAATAGAGAAATCTATTGGCGAAAAGGCTTTTCGGGTTGAGAAACAAAGAGAAATCGATGAACAACTTGTGAAAATACATGCTGATATCGATCAGACGGGAGCAAAGATAGAGAAATCTATAAGTGAGAAGGCATTTCGAATTGAAAAACAAAGGGAACTAGATGAACAGCGGAAAGCAATTCATACTGATATTGATGGAACAGGAGTAAAAATTGAAAAATCAATAGGTGAGAAAGCCTTTATGGTAGAAAAGAGGAGAGAACTAGATGAAGCTCGGAAAGGTATTCACGCTGATATTGATGGTACGGGTGCCAAAATAGAGAAATCTGTAAGTGAGAAAGCTTTCCGTGTCGAGAAACAACGAGAAATCGATGAACAACGCATTGGAATACATGCTGATATTGATCAAACTGGGGAAAAAATTGAAAAATTTATAAGCGAGAAAGCTTTTCGAATTGAAAAACAAAGGGAATTAGATGAACAACGCTTGGGAATTCATGCTGATATTGATGGTACTGGAGAAAAAATTGAGAAATCAATCGGAGAAAAAGCATTTATGGTAGAAAAAAGAAGGGAACTAGAGGAACGTCGAAAAGAAATTCACGCAGATATTGACGGTACCGCAGAAAAAATTGAGAAATCAATTGGAGAAAAAGCTTTTATGATTGAAAAAAGAAGAGAATTAGATGAACAGCGGAAAGAAATTCATGCCGATATTGATGGTACTGGAGAAAAAATTGAGAAATCAATCGGAGAAAAAGCATTTATGGTTGAAAAAAGAAGAGAACTAGATGAACGACGTATTAAGCTCCATCCAGACCTAGAAATTGCAAGTGAGAAAATCCTTAACACCATTGAAAAACATGCAAAACAAATTGAAGAACAAAAAGAAGTCGTTGAAAAACAGATTGATATAAAAATAGATGCGAAAAATATTGTTGAAAAATTTGAAAATGAAGTTGAAAAACTTAAAAAAGATGATGATAAAGAGAATTCGACTTAGATAATTAGATGTGAATATCAAATTTGAACAATGAGTTCAAATTCATACTTTTTAATCTTTTTTTATAATCAAGTATCGCGGGAAATACTTCTCCATTAAAATTATTAATATGATGCTTAAATCTTATATAAAAATCTTCTACTATTTCCCTCAAAATCCCTCTTTCTATTTGTAAATTAGTTTTCTTAGTAATTGCGATAGCTAATAATCTTCCTTCTCTTTCATATAAAATTCTTGTGCCTTTAAAATTGATTTCTTGAAGTTCTTCATTAGCACCTTCATTTATTTCATTGATAAACAAATTTATTGCATTTAAAAAACTACAGATTAAGTCATCCTTTAAAAAATTTAAACTATCAGTATATCGGTTACTTACAAGCAGAGCTCCAGTCTCGTAATCAATAAAATACAATGCATGAAACCTACACTCTTGAGAAGTATATTTTTCAAGCTTAAATCCGAAGTTATTCTCATTTATTTTAAAATTATTTCGGAGATCCATTATTAAGAGTTTAATTAATTCTAATCAATTGGAGATATTATATAATGAAAAATAGATATCGATATAAAATACAAATATTATCTTAGTAATACCAGAAACCTTAGTAATGAGGAATCAAAAGCTTTTAATTAAAGAAAAATATAACAAAACCAAGCTATATAAAACGTATAAAAAAATAAAAATAAAAAAACTTTATATATGCTTACGCAAATATAACTTTTAATTATCTTTAGGTTTTTGATTATTATGGAAACAGACAATAGCACTCAAAAAAATAAAATTTCAATAGGGCTAATTATTAACAATAATGAACTTAGTAAAAATCCAATTTTTCCTTCTGAAATTAAGGAAGAAATATTAGATTCACCATATTATTTATTAATCTTCATTTCTCGTGAAGATGTTGTTAAAATAAGCTGTTTTCCCACAAAAAATAAAAATATTAAAAAAATTCTTGTAAAACTAAAAGAATTTTCACCAGATCTCGTAAAAGGTATTTCAAATGTATTGAATGAACTGAATCTAAGCAAAGAAATCTTGCATACGACAGGATTGTGCTATGAAATGGAGAAATGTTTCTACGAGACTTATCTAATTGGGGATATGATAGATACTGGGGAATTAACTGTTGACACTATTACAGAAAGATTTATGTCTGTTGCAAATGTGTTGAATGTAATGATAGAAGATATTCCTGCACTTTAATGAAATACCTCTAATTATTCTGTAATTTCTAATTTTTTTTAATACCTTAGATTTAATTAATTCTATTAGGAAAATATTAAATTGCGTGATTATATGGATAATAAAAAAGTTCCTCCTCCTCCTGTATTACCCCCCACAATTACTCTCAATGAAAATTTCTGTCTTATTCACAAAGGGGATATAAAGGGAGATTTTTACACATGCCCGAATTGCAGAACAAATTATTGCATAGAGTGTGCTGAGAAAGCGAAGAAAGAGGGAAAACTCTGTATAAAATGTAAACATTTGGTATTAATATAACTATATTGCCAATTATTTTTTTTTTACCTTTTTATTTAGGTAGTCTGCTTAATTGAAGATAATGATCTCCAAGCTTTCCAAAAGATTAACCATAGTATAATGAAAATAAACAGTGATGTAAAAAAAGTATACCCTCCAATAAAAGGATCCACTATAAAAACGAATGGAATTCCTGCAATTGCAAATCCAAACAAGTAACCATACCCCCAAAACCGGTTCTTCAAACCAATAATTAATGTTGGTATAATCGTGGTAAAAATAATTGTCAGGTATGACCAAATCTCCATTGACTCGGAAATGATTATCATATTTACCCAAGAGACAATTAAACCGACGATAATCCAAATTATTGTAATAAAATCTATCTTAAATTCTGGCTCTGGCCTTCCTACAGCTTGTTCTTCTTCTTTATCTGGCATTATTATATCTCTTTTTTTATAATTGCTAAAGATAATAAATCTACTTTTAGTTTTAATTTAGTTAAGACTAAAATTAACTTAGGAACTATAATGAATTAATTTATAAACTCTTAATGATATAATAAATGTAGGATAAAAATTTAAATTCAATCTATCAATAAAGAAACTCAATTTAAACGAAATTCGAAATAATCTTAATTCAAAAATAAACAAAATAGGAAAAAAAAAATAAAAAAGCTTATCAAAAATTAAAATAACATGACTCCTGCCTACACCCTGGATTTTTGTCTTTTGGTAGTGTAAATTCTTACACTCTGATTTCGCCCTCCTCCCCCTATTTTGTTTTGACGCGTATTTGCGTCTCGTAGGGCAGGAGTCACCCTTTAATAACTCCAAATTCAAGTTTTATACTCTTATTAAATGAGCTTCTAAAAAAGATTTAAAATAAATTTAATGATTAGAGAGAGTTTATACCTAAATTTTTAAAATTTGTCTAAGAATTTGGTGAATAGATAAAAGATATATGCCATCTTCTTTTGAAAATTTTAAATATAAAGTTATCGATTATTTTTTGAATTCGAGAAGATTAAAATACAACACACATTTTCCAATTTTATTAAGATTTTTAATCTTTCTTAATAATATCGATAATAATATAATGATTATTATAAAGTTTAATTAATAGTTTAAATTAATTAATAGAATAACTATTTATTAAAACACTATTTTAACCAAATTAAAACAGAGTATAGATTCTTATGACAGAGTTAGAGACTCAATCTGCTCAAAAGGATGATATAGAAATTATTCGAACTACTACAAGCATTTGTCCAGAATGTATGCAACATTTGCCTGCAGAAATTTATGTAGATCCCGAAACAAACTGGGTAATGATGCGAAAAACATGCAAAGAACATGGAGACTTCAAAGATAAATTGTCTATTAATCCAGACGATTACAAATGGCAACAAGCATTTACTAATGAAATCGGATCAACGATAAATAATTCTACTAAACCTGAATATGTTTCCTCAGGAATTAGAGAATGCACCACCAAAGGGTGCCCATTTGATTGCGGTCTTTGTGAAAACCATCAAAGTGCTCCAAACATTTGTTTGATTGATATTACTAATAGATGTAATTTAACTTGCCCAATTTGTTTTGCAAACGCAAGTGCAGCAGGTTATGTAGTGGAACCTACCTTTGAAGAACTCGTTAGAATTATGGAACACTTTAGATCAATGGAGCCAATCCCAGCTGTATTACTTCAACTTTCGGGGGGAGAACCTACTGTAAGAGATGATCTTCCAGAAATAATCCGTAAAGGTAAAGAATTAGGATTTACGGAGGTTATGGTAACCACAAATGGAGTTCGATTCGGAAAATCACCCGAATTTATGAAAAAATGCATGGATGCTGGAATGGATGCGATATACCTCCAATTTGATGCCACTGATAACCCAGAAATATGGAAAAAGATTAGAGGAGTTAATTTATGGCCATTAAAAAAGAAAGTTATTGAAAATGCTCGTAAGATAGGATTTTATGGCATAATGCTTGTCCCTGTAATCGCCAAAGGAGTAAATGATCATGAAATCGGTAAAATTCTAGATTTTGCTAGAGATAATTGTGATGTCATATCCGGTATTATCTTCCAACCTGTTTCTTTAACTGGACGTATCAGTTTTGAAGAATTAATGGATATTAGATATACAACCTCTGATTTAAAGGAAGCCATTAATGCCCATACAGGTGGAGCTATAACCAAATTTTACCCTATTGCAACTACAGCTAAAATGACGAAATTACTAGCCTGGTTTGACGATATGCCCCCATTCAGCATGACGAGCCACCAGGACTGCGGCTTTTGCACAATATGTGTTGTCAATGAAGAAGGAGGATGGGATCCTATTGAAAAATATTTTGATGCGGAAGGTTTGATAAAATGGTCAAACCAAGTTTGGGATATGGTCGAGAAACAAGAGGTTCCAAAACCTACAGGTTTACTAAAAGGTGTTGATTTAAATGACTTCGGTCAGCTAATCTCAAAAATTGGTAATTTCGTCGACGATATGACCAGTCTCGGGTATCGTCAAATGATTAAAGCTTACTATTTTGCAGGTGCAGCACGATATATAAAACACCCTGAAAAAATTCTTACAAGCAAAACTTATCAAGCATTTGCTCGTTTGGTAATGGCTCCAAACCTAAAATCAGCAGGGGATTTCTTGCATAACAAAAACCTCATGGTTAGCTCGATGCACTTCCAAGACTCTTACAATTTCGATCTAAACAGAGTTTGTTCCTGTCTGGTTCATTATGGTGTAATCGACCCTGATGATCCATCTAAAGTACGCGAGATTCCCTTCTGCTCAATGAACACTTATCATAGACCCATTATTGAACGCCAACTTGCCATTGCTGGTAAAACTGCAAAGAAACCAGAAGTTATCCAAGCAGAAATCGAGGAGTTATTAAAAACAGTCGAATAATTTTTTAAATTACACTATTTTTTATTATATTTTTTTTGTTCACCACTATATCTCTTTTAACTAGTTAGTTTTTGTTATTTGTTTTGATTATGAAAAAAGCTATGATAATAAGACTAGACCCAATGAATGGCCCAATAACTCCAAAACTGGGAGAATAATATTGCCAATTAGGTAAATATGACAACCAATGAGTATAACCAGAAGCGTTATAATATAACTCCATCATTATTATCCAGCTCAAGGTTGACAAGGCTATCAGTACCGCAAACAGTATCCAATACTTTTTTAATTTTTGAAAGCTTCTTTTACTTCTTCTATAAATAACAATCAATATAATATGAGTAATTGAGCATACGATAATAATTACTGATAATGCAATGGAGAGAGATAAAAGTCCAGGATCCCACCTCCAGAGACCAAACTCTAAAAATGACTCCAATCTCAAACCTAATTGAAACATCCATTGAATAGAGAATTCTCCTGGAGGATTCCATGTAGTTACGGGGGTGAAAAGTGATACTAAAGCAATTATCCCTCCAATTAGAGGAATTATCCACGATTTTTCATTAAATTTTCTCATCTGAAAAGTTCCTTTTTCTTAAAAAATTGATATATCATATTTTTTTTTATTTATATAAAGCCTTTTTGGGGAAATGCATTTGATCTGAAATATCTTGACTGCATTTTTGTTTTTTTTTGTGTTCTATAGTGATTTAACAAGGTGACTTTGAAAATCTTACAAATTTATATAAGATCGCATATCATATAGAAATGTGAATTTTATTCCAAGGTGATCATTTGCCAAAAGTCGAAAAAAAAATTGATATTGAATCTACCCCTGAAAAAATCTTTAAAATCATAACCAATAGGTTTATTACTGCGAAATGGAATCCTGCTGTAGAATCAGTTCTTGAACTTGAGGATAATAAATTACAATTAGACACTGATATTGGAGGTATCACTGTTATCAAATCTGAAGCAGAAAAGAACCAACATGTAACTTGGTATACGGAGAATAGCGATATGAGTTCGATTGGTTATATAATAACGCCTAAAAAGGAAGATGTCGCAAAAGTTAGTATTTGGGCGGAATTCGATGATAAAAAACAATCAAAATTATTTAAAGAAACTGTTGATAAAGTTTTAGTAGGATTGAAGTACTATGCTGAATATCTTGAAGATGGAGGAGATCCTGATTTATATCGAAAATGGGAAGTATTAACTACTCCATAAATCACTTTTTTTTTATGTACGATTTAAAAGATAAATGAAATAATAATAAAATCAGAAAATTTTCCAATGTGGGCCATCTGGAGTATCTTCTAGCTGAATTCCTGCATTTCTCAATTTATCTCTGATTTCATCGCTAAGTGTATAATTCTTTTCTTTCCTTGCTTGTTCACGAATTTCTATGACAATATCCATCAATTCATTTAATTTAACGTCAGAAGCTACTTCTAATTTAGTTAAATCAAGACCAAAAATTCCTAATAGCTTGAGTAATGTTTCTTTTGCTTTATTGAGAATTTCCTTATTATTATTTAATGAAGAATTGATTTTCTTTATAAATTCATATATTGCAGCTAGAGCTTTGGGATTATTAAAATCATCATCCATTGCTTCCTCAAAATCGTTTCTAACGTTTTGAATTGCTTCATTAAGAGTTTCTTCATCTCCACCACTAGAATTATCAATAGCATTTAGACAATTTCTTATTTTTTCGATATTATTCTTTGCATTCTCAATAACTTGAAGATTCCAATCGACTGCGGATCTATAGTGTCCAGACACAAGCCCCATTCTTACAATAAGACCACCATATTCGTCAATTAACTCTCTAGCAGTTACATAGTTTCCAAGACTTTTACTCATTTTTCTGCCATTTAAAGTAATAAATTCTGCATGCATCCAATAATTAACAAACTTTTTTCCTGTAGCTGCTTCCGCTTGGGCAATCTCATTAGGATGATGAGTAGGAATATGGTCTATCCCTCCACAATGAATATCTAAAGTCTCTCCTAAATATTTCATACCCATTACTGAGCATTCTAGATGCCATCCAGGGTATCCTTCACCCCAAGGAGAATTCCATCTCATTATATGGATTTGATCGCCTTTTTTTGCGTTTAACCACAGAGCAAAATCAAAATAATTCTTTTTTAATGGATCTTGGTCTACACGTGCTTGCGCTTTCTCTTCTTCAAGTTTTAATCTTCCAAGTTTCCCATAATCTTTAAATTTCGTTGTATCATAATATACATTTCCTTGTACTTCATAAGCATAACCTTTTTCTAATAAAACTTTTATTATTTCAATCATATCTGGGATAAGAGCTGTAGCTCTAGGTGAAATATTTGGTCTTTGAATATTTAAATCATCTATTACTTCCCAATATTCTTTAATTTGATTGTCTACTAATTCCCAAGGATTTATTTTTTGTTCTCTCGCGCGTTTCTCAATTTTATCTTCCCCTTGATCTGCATCATCTGTTAAATGACCAACATCCGTAAAATTTTGAACGTGGAATACATCGTAACCTTTGTATCGGAGGTACCTAATAACTACATCCCATGAGCTATATGTTCTCGCATTTCCGATATGCACATCGTCATATACTGTTTGCCCACAGGTATACATTCTAACTCGACCTTCCTCTATGGGTTTAAAAACTTCTTTTTGTCGAGTCATAGTGTTATAGATTTTGAGCATAAAATAATAAAGACTATGTAAAAATAAGAATTTTACGGAAGATATTTGGATCTATCTTCCTCTTTTTAATCATAAGTCAATTCTTTACTTGAATATATGCTTCAACAAGTTTATTTTCAATTTTAAATTTCTTGATATCTTGTTTACCTTCCAAATTTTGAATAATCTTATCCGCTTGTATCATTTTCTTTATCTTATTCTTATATTTTTCAAGAGCCTCTGTAATCTCGCTATCTTCTGTTTTTAAAAATAAGTCAATTCTGTTCTTCGTTGAAAGATTCAGTTGCTTTCTAAAATTATTCAAATGTCTAATTAAGTTTCTGGCTATTCCCTCTAATTTCAATTCTGCTGAAATATTTGTATCCAGCTCTACTATAAATTCAGATTCTTCTTCCCTTTCAATAGTTACCCTTTTAACATTTATGACTTCTCCTATAATATCTAAGTAATCATTTTCAAGGTTTGTTCCTTTTAATTTCACCTCTTCTAGAACCTGCCTAACAGGAATCTTAGCATTATCCCTTAATTCTAAAGATCTTTTTACCACTTCCTTTACTTTTTCCATATTATTTAGAACTTCGTTATCAATTAACTTTTCACCAAAATCAGGCCAAAACTCCAAGTGGACAGAATCAAATTTAACAAGTCCCCTATTTTTCAATTTCTGATAAATTATTTCAGAAATAAATGGCGTTAAAGGAGCTAAGAGTCTAGATAATTCATATAGTACATATGATAATGTGTTCATCGCAGATAATTTTTTTTGCCTATTTTCACTCTTAAATCGATTTCTACTGTTTTTAATATACCAAGTGGATAGATCTTCAACAAAATTAAATAATATTCTGCTTGCTTCTGCAGTGTCATAATCATCCATTAGTCTAGTAATTTCACGAATAGTTTTGTTCAATAAAGCAATAATCCATATGTCTAAAACGTTATCCTTATGTATATTCATAGTAATATTATCAATTTCAATAATTGAATAGAATTTGAGAACGTTGATTAGCAATAAATTGAATCTTCGGTAGACTTGTTTTACTATTTCTTCTTTAAAGATTAAATCTTGTGCTCGCATCAATTGGGATGACATTAAATATATTCTTAACGCATCGGCGCCATACTTTTCAATTATCAGGTTTGGATCAGGATAATTTCCTTTTGATTTTGACATTTTAGTTCCATCATCACCAAGCAAATTACCATTTACAATCACATTTTTAAAAGGAATATCGTCAAATAGTAGAATTGATATTACATGCATATAATAAAACCATGCTCTGACTTGAGCAATATATTCTGAAACAAAATCGCTAGGGAAATTCTTTTGAAACCATTTAATATTTTCAAAAGGGTAGTGTTTTGCAGCATATGGCATTGAACCAGATTCTAACCAACAATCAAATACCTCTGATATACGATTCATTACTTTACCACAACTGGGGCATTTAATATGTATATTATCAACTATGTGTCTATGAAGATCCAATTCATCAGGAACCTCTTCAATCGCAATTTCTTGTAATTCTTTTACTGATCCGATAACTCTAACTTCTTTACAATCTTCGCATTCCCAGATTGGCATTGCTGTTGCCCAAAAACGATTTCTTGAAATACACCAATCAGGAGCAGTTTCTAATATCTTTTGATATCTTTTGGAAATTTCTTTAGGATACCAGTTGATGTTTTTATTAGTTTCTAAAAGTCTTGGTTTTATATGCTGAATATTTATGAACCAAGCATCAAGAGCATTATAAATTAAGGGAGTATCACATCTATAACAGAAAGGATATGAATGTATGTAATCTTCTGAGTGATATAACAAATTCCGATCATGTAAATCTTCCAAAATCTCTTCATCTACATCTTTAAACCATAATCCAATCCAATCTTTTGGACCATCAGCCAAATCGCCATGCTCATCAATGTGTTGAATTATTGGAAGATCATACTTATCTATCATTTCATAATCAAATTCACCATATAACGCTATATGTATAATTCCTGTTCCTTCATCAGATAAAACATTATCACCACCTTCGATGATAAAGTGTCCTTTCTTGTCGCTCTTAGTAGAAATTTGATACAAAGGTTCATACTCTTTATTTAACAATTCTTTTCCTTTAAATTCTTTAATTATTTCATAATCTTCTTTGATGATGTCTATTTTGTTTTTTATTAATATTAAATATTCACTATTGATCTTTATTTTAACATAGATTTGTTTACTGTTTACAGCTAGAGCCACATTACCGATTAATGTCCAAGGGGTTGTAGTCCATGCTAGAAGAAATGTCCCCGGTTCTTCTTTTAATTCAAATTTTGCTGTTATAGATTGTTCAGTAACATCCTTATAACTATTATCCATAGATATTTCAAAATTAGAAAGTGGAGTCTCACACCTTGGACAATAAAAAAGTACTTTTTTGCCTTTATATATAAGCCCATCAGAATAAATTTTCTTAAAAATATACCAGACAGTTTCCATATACGTATTGTCCATAGTTTTATATGAATTATCAAATTCTATCCATTTACCCATTCGATCAACAGTCTTTTTCCATTCATTAGCGTACCAAAGCACTTTTGAGCGACAAAATTCATTAAATTCTCCAATTCCCATCTCGAGAATTTCATTCTTTTGTTTTAAATTTAGAGCTTTTTCACACACACTTTCTATAGGAAGCCCATGACAATCCCAACCCCATCTCCTCTCACAATGATGACCTCTCATTGTCCAATATCTCGGGAAAACATCTTTCGTCACAATACTTAATATATTACCGTGTTGAGGTAAACCCGTAGCAAATGGGGGCCCATCATAAAATATATATGGTTTATTCTTTGGTCTTTGTTCTACACTTTTTTCAAATATTTTATTCTCTTTCCAAAATTGCAGAAGCTCTACTTCTTTTTCATTGTATGAAATTATTAACACCTTTTTTTTTATCCAACAATAATTTTAACTTACAAATAAAAAAAAATATTTAATTAGCAATTATGAGTTTCTATCAAAATTCGAATATTGGATATTTCTGAAGCAGGATGTGGAGGAAAAGCTTAGAAAATTCGCTTCACAAATAAATGAATTTAAATAATAATAATCGTGGATATGATTTTAATCATGTTTTGTACAAAACCTAAGAATTTAGAATATACTTTCATAGCTTCCACATCCACTTTATATTTTTATTAAGGTAACTTGTTCTAAAAAATATTACGGTATTTTGAACTTTTAACTGACTTTACTCCAAAAATATATAATTATGAGCAATTCTCCTTTTATCTCTACCCGCAAGAATATGTATATGTTTAATTGTTTTAAGTGAGTCTTTACTAAAATTTTCAATTGGAATATAAACCAATTCGCGATTTTTAACTCCTGATAATGAGTAGAAATATTTGCGAGGGGGTTCTTTTGCTACATACGCTATATAACGTTGTTTTGAATAAATAATGGCCGCCTTAAGTAAACGTTCTGCTTTATTCTTTGTATCTACATATTGATTATCAAAATATGGGTCAAAAAGAGATCTTATAAATATTGCTGGAAAAATTGACAGCAATCCTCCAACTTCTACATGTGTAATCCCAGGACCGATAATATAATCTCCAGGGTTTGTAGAATAGAATGCCATATCACTCTCTCTATCATGCTCTGCCCACCAAGTCAATTTATAGGGATATTTTTCTCGTTCTCCATCATCTTTATCAAATATAACAACTATAGTATCGATTTTACCTTGAATTTGTTGAATGTTTTGTACATATATTTTTTTTTTGAAAGCCCAATTCCTAATAGTCTCCTTAATTGCAATTCCATCCATTAAACTTGATTTAAATTCTTCTATTTTTGTTCTCTGATTTTTTAAATTTTTAATTGCTTTTTTTCTAATAAAAGCAAAATAATCTTCTTCTAAAAGATCCTCAGGAGGCCAAGAAACAGTATAATCTTTACCTTCTTCCCATTTATTTCTCCATTCACCCGGATATTTTTCTTCAGGTCTTTCCTTCAAAGGTATTTCTTTTTCTTTTCCATAGTTATATGGATGATGTCTTCTTAATTTTATATATCGACCACTTGGATCATATCCTCCTTCCAAAGACATCTTCAGAGTCTCGTAATTATCACTCTCATCATTATAAGGATATTTTGTGGCTTTCTGTAAAACTTTCCAGGCATAATCGTCATCAATTATATTTTTCGAAGCAACTAATAATTGGAATAAGTTAGGTAATAATCTCTTTTCTGCTAATGAAAGGTTCCTTGAATATTGAAATAGTGTTTTTAATTTATGGAGATCTACAAACTCTTTAAACTCCTGCTCATAATCATATTTAGCTTTGAGTAGAATATTTCTTATATAATCCTTTTTGTCATAACTTTTTAATATCTTATAAAGCTCCTCAGGAGAATCTAGTTGCTCTAAGGCTTCTTTAGAGAACCGCTTTCTGAACTTCAACCATTTGTAAGTATTATAAGGTAATTCTCTCAATAGGTATCTAGCGTCAGCACTCCTGATATTGTAAATCTTTACATATTTATGAGGAATTAAATCTAATTTTACATCTTGAATATGTTCTGGGTTCTCTATGTAATATTTTATGTTTTCCCAATGAGCCATACCAACAATAAGTAAAATCCTATGATATAATGGCATCATTTTTAAAAGATGAGCTGCCATATACTTTTCTCTGAGAATATCCTTTTGAGTGTAGTCATACTCTTTATCAAAATTTTCTTGATTTCTAAGGAATTCTTCTAAAGCTACATCTTTTATGAGACTTTCTTTCTGGTTCTCAAAATTTTCTTTGAAATAGTCAGATATATGCTGATAAAATTCTTGAAGACCAATTTGATTAATTGCGTAGTCATCAGGGAGTTTGAAGCTTGGAGGCAAATATTCTGAAACTGAAAGATCAATAAATTCCATTGGTATATTATGCTCAAGACTTATCCTTATAGCTTCTATGATTGAATCTCCGGGATCTATTGGTATAAAATTTAATTTTGATGGATTTAAGGTATCAGCATATCCAATTAACGATAAAAAAGGTAATCTTTCGACAGCTTCGATAACTTCTTCCTGAATGTTATTTGGTAATTCTACAGCGATTACATCAGGAAACACTTTAAATAATGCTGTACGAACTAATTTCGCAAATTCAATTCTTGAATGAAATGTGGGAATAATGTAAATATTTCTAAATTTAATATAGGGGTTCTCATCCATTTGAATCTTTATCAGGTTTATTTACAAATTTATCATAATAATCATGAGCTTCATCAAGATCTTTAAAAATTCTAAGTTCAAATGACTCTTTTTGCTGCTCTAAAAACTTTTCGTAATTTTCAGGGAAATATTTTAAAGCAGCTTCTTCTAATATCTGAATTACAGCATTTTCAAATGTATTTTTATCTATTTCATCTTGATTTTCTTTACTTATCAATCTCGATTTGATATAGTATCTTAAAACATTAATTCCATCTCTAACAGTGTAGGGTTCATCATGTATATGAGCATTCTGAAGGAAATCTACGCAATATTCTAAAATTTCCTTTGACGCAAAGGGTAAATTATATTTCAGAATTTTCAATTCATCAACCCTATTTGGAAAATCTATATAAATTTTAGGTTGCAAACGAGACTGTATATATTCAGGAATCTCATACGTTGACGCATCAGCATTCATAGTAACACAAAGGCGAAACTCTGGATGAGAATAAATTCGGATACCTGCAATTATACTTTCTACATAACGTCTTTTATCCATTAAAGGTGCTAATGATGCCCAACTCTTTTCACTCATCCTATTTCCCTCATCTAACAAACATACACCTCCCTTTATCATAGCTGAAACTAAAGAACTTGCTACATAAGCAATTTTATTATTCGAAGCAATAACAGGACTTATTAATAAATCTTCCGGACGTGTATCCATAGTACATTGAAACATATACACATCCTTTTCTAATTTTTTTCCAGCAGCGTAAGCAAGCGTTGTTTTTCCGACTCCTGGTTTTCCAAGGATGCGTGGATTTAAGGGTAAATCATCTTTATCAACAACCATCCAAGCCGCTTTCAATTGATTAATCAAATCATCATTCCCAACCCATTCCATATCAACTTGTGCCGGTTCGGATAATATTAATTCTACATCTGATATTATGACTTTCTCTGGCATATTAACTCATACATTCTATTCTTCTAATTAAGGTTATAAAAATTCAATATAAATAATTTTTTGAATTAGAGTCAAAATTATAATTCGTCGCAAATGTATGAAAATCTCTTAATTAGCTCAACTATAAAAAATATGAAATTATCTGATCTATAAAAAATAGAAAAAAATTTCATAGATCATTTAACAACTGTGTATAAAAGCTGTATTCTACATATATCTAATTTATTAGAAGAATTTCAAATAATAAACAAGGAAGGAATTATAAATAAATAAAATAAAAATGAAAAGTATCGAAACAAAGTTAAAACGCATTATTGTTGCGAAAGTTGAACCCGATGAAGATCTAATTGATTCAATCATTAAATTAGTTAAAGAATATGATATTAAATCTGGAGTTATAAATTGTATTGGTGCTTTAAAAAAATTCACATTAGGTTTTTATGATATTAATTCTAAAAATTATAATTTTAAAACATTTGAAGAATATGTAGAACTTATAAGCTGTATAGGAAACATATCATATAAAGATAAGGATCCTATCATTCACTTACATGTATCTTTGGGAAGAAGTGATTATACAGTAATAGGGGGACATCTAACTCAACCAAGTATAATTTCTGTTACTGGTGAAGTTAAAGTAATTGAAATTGAACAAAAATTACTTCGTAGGGAAGATCCTCAATTTGATCTATCACTTTTAAACTTAT
>JBHLLI010000075.1:0-20141 GCA_048885765.1 Candidatus Hermodarchaeota archaeon | reverse complement strand
CAACAAATGGAAGATTTTTGTCTTAAATACGAACAGCAAAACAATATTACCCATGCGCCTGATGAGGATGTTTATAAATGGATCCCTGATTTTGGTAAAGCAGGATATATTACAAGAGGGCATAAATATAATGAGATTGATCTAAATTATGAACCTTATGGGTTAGTAGCAGACTTTCTAAGAATGCTCGCCATAGACGTTTTCAATCCACAGTTCACTATGGCTGCTGGAGCCACAATTTTAGCAATCAATCCTATTTATTCTCATCATGAAAACGTTCTCGAACGGCTTGAGGCATTAAAAGATCTCGTGACGGGTGTTGCTCCAGGTTGTATTTGTATAACCGAACCTGAGAGAGGATCAGATGCAGTTCATATGCTAACTACATGTGAAGAACAAGAAGATGGTTCATTTCTTTTAAATGGAACAAAAATCTTTAACACAAATGCACCCAAAGCAAAATGGGCTGTGGTTTATGCCACTGCAGAACAAAATAATGGAAATAAAATGGCTCAATTTCTAGTCAATACATCCTGGGAGGGGTGGAGTTGTGAACGCGTGAACATTCCATGGGCTCCTAAAGTTTGGATTGGCAAGGAGGAATTAACTAATCTCAGAGTTCCAAAAGAATATGTATTAGGGGGAATAGGGAAAGGAAGGGAACATTTATTTGAGGGCCTTGTACCAGAAAGAGTTGGTATTGCATGTAAAAGTCTTTGTGAGTGTTGGGGTGCTGTAGCACATGCAGCGATTTATGCTAATATGAGGAAGCAATTTGATCAAGAGATTCTTAAATTTCAAGGTGTTGGATTTCTTTTAACCGATTTTTGGGCACGAACTTGTAATTTAACCCGAGCTATATATCAATTTTGTAGTTATTATGATCGACTTGTAGAAAAATTTGGGGATGAAAAAAAAATCCCTAACACCATTCAGCAAGCAATGGTACCCTCAGCTAGTCAACTAAAATATCAAGCGACAGATCTTTCTCAAAAAATATGTTATGAAGCGGCGAACCTCATGGGAGGCGCCGGATTATCAGATAACACATTGATGCATGACTATATCAACTTGTCGAGAATTGGAGAAGTAGTTGGAGGTACCAGACAAGTACAATCATATATTATGCAATTGAATCTGAGAACATTATTTAAAATGATAAATTAAAATAAAAATAAGGGTGGAAAAAAATTAGCATGAATAAAAGATTTAAAACACAAGCAATAAATGATGAAATTTTAGAAAAATTTAATCTTAAAAATCGATATGCATTTCTGAATAACAACCTGACTGCAATTTTGACGCAAAAAGAATTTAATTTTCTACGTGAAGTTCAGCGTTTTTGCTTGCGTTATGAAAAAAAAAATAATATTACCCATGGTGCAGATGAGGATATTTACGATTGGATACCAGATTTTGGTGAAAAGGGATATATTACTCGACAACATAATTTTGAAGCAGTTGATGTAGTTTATGAAGATTGGGGTTTAGCAGCAGATTTTATGAGAACTTTAGCTGTTGATATGTTTGATCCACAATTCGGAATGGGTGGAGGAGCAACTGTTCTTGCAGTTAATCCCGTATATGAACACCACGAAGATGTCCCTGAAAGATTAGAAGCATTAAAAGATTTAGTTACTGGAAAATCTCCGGGAGCTATACTAATTACAGAACCTGAGAGAGGTTCGGATGCAGTACACCAGCTCACTACATGTGATGAGCAGGAAGACGGGAGTTTTATTTTGAATGGGACGAAGATATATAACACCAACGCTCCGCGTTCTAAATGGGTGGTTGCCTATGCCACTGCAGAACAAAATAACGGTAATCTCATGGCACAATTTTTAATTAATACAAATTGGGACGGATTTGAAGTTGAACGAGTAAACATCCCATGGGTTCCTAAATTGTACCTTGGAAAAGAATATTTCAAAAATTTAAGAGTTCCAAAAGAATATATATTAGGACCTGTTGGGAAAGGCCGTGAACACCTATTTGAAGGTTTGGTTCCCGAACGTATTGCAATTGCCATGATGAGTCTTTCAGAATGTTGGGGTGCTTTAACTTATGCTGTGATTTATGCTAATAATAGAAAACAATTTGACCAGGAGATCCTGAAGTTTCAAGGAGTAGGTTTTCTACTTGCAGATTTATGGGCTAAAACAACAAACCTTACGATCGGGCTTCTGAAGTTCTGTGAATCCTACGACGAGAAGTATATTAAATTTGAAGGAAACATTCCTAAAAACATCTCCCAAGCAATGGTTGCAAGCGCCTCTCAATTCAAATACCAGTCTACTGCTTTATCAAAGGATGTATGTTATGAAGCTGCGAATGTGATGGGCGGTGCCGGTTTATGTGATAATACAATGATGCACGATTACTTAAATATCTCTCGCATACAAGAAATCGTAGGCGGATCAAGACAAATTCAGCAATATATAATGTCTCTTTCGTTGAGAACGTTATACAAGATGTCAGTTTCTTAAAATAATTAATAAATTTTTTTTCTTCTTTTTTGTTAATGAAACGTAAAATGGACTAATTTTTAGAAGATAATTGCATCTTTTATTAGGTTGAGTTATAATAAATTAAAAAATAAAAAGAAGTAGATAGATATTAAAGCATTTTAAAGAGCTGTCGTAGAGCCATGCTCATAATATATTGTTGGATCTGTCTTGAACCTCCTACGATTTCTTGAATTCTAGAGACATTTACATAATCTTGCATTAAAGTGTTATCTGATAATCCGGCGCCTCCCATGAGGTTTGCCGCTTCATAACATATTTCTTTAGAGAGGCTAGTACAGTGATACTTAAATTGACTTGCAGATGCAACCATCGCTCTGGAAATGTTAGCTGGAATATGTCCTTCAAACTTTTCCATCTTTTTATCATATTCCTCACAGAATTTCAGCAACCCAAGAGTTAAATTCGTACATTTTGCCCAAATATCAGTAAGTAGAAACCCTACACCTTGAAATTTTAAAATTTCCTGGTCAAATTGTTTTCTCATATTAGCATAAATCGCAGCATGAGCTACTGCTCCCCAACATTGGGAAATTGCGCCATAGGCAATACCAATTCTCTCTGGAACTAGTCCTTCAAATAAATGTTCTCTTCCCTTCCCTACCGGACCTAAAATGTATTCTTTTGGAACTCTTACGTTATTGAGCCATTCATGGCCTAAATATAGTTTTGGTACATAGGGAATATATACACGTTTGCAATCCCATCCTTCCCATTCTGTATTAACTAAAAATTGTGCCATGAGATTACCGTTATTTTGTTCTGCAGTGGCATAGACTACAGCCCATTTGGATTTTGGAGCATTGGTATTATAAATTTTCTCTCCATTTAGTAGATAACTGCCATCCTCCTGCTCATCGCAGGTAGTGAGCTGGTGTACTGCATCAGATCCTCTCTCAGGTTCGGTTATACAAATACAACCTGGAGCAACACCCGTCACGAGATCTTTTAATGCCTCTAATCTCACTTTTATATTATCATGGTGTTCATATACGGGATTAATAGCTAATACAGTAGCACCTATACCCATTCCGAATTGGGTATCAAAACTATCAATCGCAAGAGTTCTAAGAAAATCTGCTACAGCCCCATAATATTCATAGTTTACATCAACCATATCAAAATTATGTGCTCTTGTTACATATCCTTCCGCTCCAAATGTAGGTATCCATTCATAAACATCCTCGTTTGGCCCATGAGTAATCCCATTTTTCTTTTCAAATCTCATACAGAATTTTTGTACGGATTTGAAGAAATTAAACTGCTCAGGTGACAAAATTGCCATTAAATTATTGTTTATGAAGTTATATCGGTTCTTAAGACTCAATTTATCAAGAATTTCATCATTAATAGCTTGATCCATAAATCTTGGCATCTTGTTTAACCTACTTTTAATTCTTTATAATTTTTAGAATAATTAATTATACTAGGGAAAAAGTGCATTAACTTTTTAATTTTTGTAAAATCAAAATACGATATTCTAAATATCATATTTTTTTTTCAAAAATGTTTTTGTGATTTCATTAATAATGATCAATTTCCAAATTAAATAGTATAATTTATTCAACAAATTAATTTTTGGATTCTATTTGAAAACCGTTTTGAGATGATTAACCCTGTTTCGAATGGACAATTACTTTTAAATTGGATTACTGATATAAAATGTTGATCAATTCCAGTTAAAGAAAGTACACCAAAATTTTCTAAGGAGATAAGTTCATTTACTCTATAATTTCCCGAAATAAATCGACCTTCTAATAATCTAATTATTTCAGAAAGAATATTTGGTTGTAAGGATGAAACAATTACTCTTCCAGTCTGGGTTAATAGAGCGGAAGATACTACAAAAGATGAAAAAGTATGTAATTCATTAAATACATTTAATAATTCTTTTTTAATTTCATCTGAAACTAGTTGACTATGATTCTCCATAATTTCATTTATATTTTTATCAAACTCAAAAAACTTTGAGATTTCCCCATCGAACTCATTTGTTAATAGGGTAAGATCATATTTATTCATAAACTGTTTCTTAATTTCTCTTAATTGATTTCTTAGTTCCACAAGATTATCAGTTCGGTCACTAAAAAGTGCGAATAGTATTTCATCCTTTCCTAATTTTTCTATCTCAAATATAAATCTAAATAAACCCACTTCAATTTCAGATAATTCTTCAGTTTTTAGGGTTTGCTTTACAAAAGAAAAAATTGCGCTTAAGAAACTGCTAGTTAATTTTACATTAAAGATATCTTCATAAGTTTTATAAAAGATTAACTCGCCAGTGTTTCCTTTCATTATGAAGATATTTTTTATCATTTTAACTTAGAGATAATTAGTTGGTGAATAATATATTCTTTAATTTCTTTAATATTAGTCTATGTATAAAAATTCTTTTATTAATCTATTTCTTTATGCAAAAGCAACAAACACACAACAAAATCTTCTAAAAATTCTTTAAAAAGATTTTCTAAAAATAAAAGTAATAATAAATAAGTCTATATGGATTTTACTTAGGGATGAAATGGTTTGACTTAAAATCCATCAAATTTTGCCCATTCATCTTCTTCTTCCTCTTCTTCATCATCAATGTATTCTTCAATTTCCTCACTTTTAATACCCTCTGAAATTTCCTCTTCATATTCTTCAAGATCATCTTCAAATGTTATTGATTTTTCTAAATCTGTTATAATATTTGCAGCCATCTTTATTTCTGGAATTGGTTCTTCTACAGGTTTTTTCTTTTCGACTAATTTAAGGTAATCACCATGGATCTTAATAGTTATTGGAGTTTCTTCTTGTAAGAGCCTAACAACGACTTCTTCACTCGCACTCGAGTCATGAGGCATACGCATAACAATTGCTCTAGAACCTTCAAAAACCCCACTAATGATTTCAACCGTGTCGTTTTCTTCTAAGTATTCTGTTACACTTCTTGGTAATAATACATGTTTAAGTTCTGAAAGTTTAATATTCTGCACTATCCTTCCTTTAATATGAGGTATCCCTTGAACAGCTATTTGAACATCCCTTTTCTGGGGGGCTTCGAAGAATATATAGCCTGGAAGTAAAGGAGATACGAGCATAGCTCTTATATCTGGAATTACGTCTAAGATTTTAAATCTATAAAATATCTGTTTTAAGATATTGCTTTCTTGATTTATTGTTGTTCTCACTGCAAAAAGTGTGGTTAGATCCTCCTTATCTTCTAAATCATCTCTACTTATTAGCGATTCCAAATCTATACTATCATCTACTTTATTTGCTTCTTCTTCCTGATCAGCCATTTTTTATCACGATTCCTATTTGAATTTAGGGTTATTTTAAAATTGTTTTGGAAAATAAGTATATATTTATAAAAGATTACAAAATTAAAAATTTTTGCTTTTTAGTGAGGTTATTAAGATCCTTAGATAACTAAATTTTTAGACCAATAGATAATTACTGTTTGATGAATTTTCAAAGTTAGAGTGGAATATTATTAATATTCAAAATTTCTGGGATTTTATTATTTCTTTCAAGCCAAGAAATTTCATGTTTCATGTATCTCCATGTAATCTCGCATTTACCCATCTTTTCATCAGTTTGTGTTTCCCAATCCCATGGATTGACTATTACAAGATCAGCAATCCGTATCCAAACTCTTTTCTTGATTTTTCCACGTATCCTACCTATCCTATGTTTACCATCTTCACAAAATACTTCCATTCGATCGTTTCCAAAGATCCCTACCACACGTCCAAACATTTCTCCCAATTTTCTGCTAGGAAATTTCACACGTGTTATTACCGGCTCTTCCTGAGCGCCTCTTTTTCCTTTCCCTTTCTTTTTAGCCATACTTGATTACTCTTTTTTAATTCATTTATATATTTTAGATTTTATCTTCAGGTTTATAATCTCCTTTGATAAAAACAACTTTAATTGGTGTATCAGAATCATTTCTGATATTATGCATTTCTTTTGGTTCACATAAAAATACACTTCCTTGAGATGCTTCATACTCCTTATTATCGATTATCATTACACCATTCCCTTCTACAAAATAAAATGTTTCATCAAGCACATTATGCCCATGAGCTTTTTCTCCCATTAATTCACCAGGTTTTAGTAATATTACTCCCCAATCTATTGAAGGACCTCTCATAAGGTATTTAACACCAGATTCTCCACCTCGGTAATCAAAATCTGTTTCATGAACTTTTTTAATCGTAAATCACCAATGGACTAATTATGTTATAAAACAAATTATCTAGAGTAAATTATAAATCTTACCTATTATAAAGTGATTCATAGTTTATTATAACATTTTTCTCGACTTCACAAAAATATAAAAGGTAAATGTAATGATTCCACCTTTCAGTTTTGCAAGTATCCCACATATCATTTTTGGTGCTGGAAAGCTAATTGAACTTTATAATATTATACCAAAATTCGGAAATAATATATTGGTTGTTATTGGAGGTAGTTCGTTAAAAAAGTCCGGCAAGTGGGA
The DNA here is from genome assembly GCA_048885765.1 of Candidatus Hermodarchaeota archaeon. Taxonomy (GTDB): domain Archaea; phylum Asgardarchaeota; class Lokiarchaeia; order Sigyniarchaeales; family SOKP01; genus Loki-b32. The sequence goes on along the minus strand of JBHLLI010000075.1, from coordinate 13,124 downwards.
TGAAATTGCTTATAATCTTGAAAATAAATCAATTAACTTTTCCTTTACATCTATATCTGGAGAACCATCCCCATCTGCAATTGATGAAATTGTGAAAAAATTTAAAAATAAAAATCTCGATTTAATTGTCGGAATTGGTGGAGGGAGTGTTACGGATGCAGGAAAAGCAATATCAGCTATGTTAACAAAGGATGATTCAATTCTAAATTATCTTGAAGGAGTAGGGAATAAGATTCATGACGGCAAGAAAATACCATATATTGCGATCCCTACAACATCTGGAACTGGAAGCGAAGCAACAAAAAATGCAGTTATCAGCGAAATTGGCTCTGAAGGTTTTAAAAAATCACTTCGTCATGATAATTTAATTCCAAATATAGCTATTATTGATCCTGAATTAATAATTTCTTGTCCACCATCGGTTTCCGCAGCTTGTGGAATGGATGCTTTTACACAATTACTTGAAGCCTATGTTTCTTCAAAAGCGAATCCAATTACAGATATATTAGCATTTAGTGGGATGAAATATATTGGGGAAAATATCCTAAAAGCATGTTCTGATGAAGCCTCTAATATAGATGTCCGAGCAAGTATGGCATATGGTTCATTAATGTCCGGAATTGTGCTTGCTAATGCAGGTTTAGGTATAGTGCATGGACTAGCATCTCCAATTGGCGGATACTTTAATATACCTCATGGAGTAATATGCGGTACTCTTCTTGCTGAAGCAACTAAAGCGAATATTGAGATTTTACAAAAACAAGGACTTGAGGGAGACTTAGGATTAAGAAAGTACGCTAAAATTGGGGCTTTGTTAAATGGAGAAGAGTATGTAGAAGAAATTATGATCATTGAATATTGTCTTGATTTAATAGAAATCCTACAAAAATGGACTAAAGTTTTAAATATAGATACTCTAGGGAAATATGGTATTGAAGAGAGGCATATTAAAAAAATTGCAGAAAATACAGGATTAAAAAATAATCCAGTTGAATTAAGTAAGGGAACAATACAAAATATAATCCTTAATAGACTCTAATTAGATAATATTCAAAATATTAAAGATTTATATTTTTGTAACAAGCCTTTTTGCTAGCAATTCAAAAACTAATTGAACATTTTCACCTGTTTTTGAAGATACTTTTACATAATCAAAAAAATCAAATTCTTCTTTAAGTTGTAAAGCAACAGCATCATCTATAGTGATTTGATGTGTCAAATCTAATTTTGTACCTATGAAAATAATTGGAATATCAGGATTATCTTGTCTACAAATGTTAACCCATTGTCCAATTCGACTTAAACTTGATGGCCTGGTGAGATCAAAAAGTATTAACGCACCTCTTGCGCCTCTTGCATAACTTTTTAATAGAGGTCTAAAATGTTCTTGTCCACCAAAGTCCCATACTTGGAGTAATATTTTTTTATCTTCTATGTTAAGTTCTTTTAAGAAAAACTCGACTCCAATTGTCATTCGTGTATCAGCGAGAAATCTACCCTCAATATATCTATAAAGCAGCGTTGTTTTTCCCACACCCCCTTCCCCTGCAGTAACTACTTTTAAGAGTATGGATTTTGCCATTCTATTCACTCGGATACAATATTGGGTAATAAATTACTGATATATCGTTCTCGGAATTTGGATAATATAAAAATTTTTTATTGAAAATTTAAAATGTACTAACTATTTTATATTTTTTTACAGTCAATCAATGGATATATATCTCTTTTGCCTCATAAATATTGAATTAATCTGAATCATTTTAGCTTTTCTACGCAAGTCTGAATCATTTGTTGCTATATATATGTTTTGATTTTGTATTTTTAAGTTCTTTAACATTCTGATTAAAAAATCATCGGTTGTTTCATTTTCGTTCTTAGTATCTTTTAGAATATCAATATTATATCTTTCTTTATTTTTTTTTAGATATAATAACCCAGATTCAAGGAAATTGATAAAATTAGTAGTTTTCTGTTCTTTTATTCTTTTTGCTTCTAATTCATCAAGGATTTGCTGATATATAATAAATTTTATTTCTCCCTCAAGTTTAAATCTAATTTCATCAAAATAATCTATTTTAAACTGAAAGGGAAGTAAAATGAAGTTAGAATCGATAATAACTATATTTTTTTTCGATTTCAATACGATTGGCGCTCTAATATTTTTCTTGTTAAAAGATTAAAAGCTTCTTGGACATTTTCACCAGTTTTCGAAGATATTTTCATGTAATCAATCAAATTAAATTCATTTAAAAATGATTTCGCATAATCATCTTCGACCATAATCTCACTTTCTAAATCGACTTTTGTGCCTAAAAACAGAACTGGAAGGCTTGGATCACCTTTTCTCACAATATCTAGCCACTGTTGCAAGTTTTCTAAAGTGGTTATTCTAGTAAGATCAAACATTAGGAGTGCTCCTTTAGCTCCTAAAACATAACTTTCAAGTAAAAATCGAAACCTTTCTTGACCTCCAAAATCCCAAAGCTGCAACGTACAATGTTTGGAGTCAATTTCTGTCTCTTTTAGGAAAAATTCTACTCCAATGGTCATTTTTGTCTCAGCTGAGAATTTCCCCTCCACATAGCGATGTAGAAGTGTTGTTTTCCCTACTCCGCCTTCTCCGGCAGTAAGTATTTTAAGAATGAATTTTTGTGGCATTGTAGTTTTTCTCTTCTTAGTTTTTGGGTGATATCTCTAAATTATTTCTCTTCTGGAGCTATTTTTTGAGATTATAAAATTTTTATGTTATAATAATAATCAAAAAACCTATTAATATTCTTTTTTGAAAAGATATTTTGAGATTAATTAAATTGAATAATAATTTTTTGTTTTTGTTTTTTATTGATTATTCCTACTTAAATCATTAAAAAAGAATTTAAAAATAAATTTTATTAATTTCGATATGATAATTTCCACTAGTCTTTTTTAGAAGTATTAATAAATCTAAGTAAGGTGATTTTATATGAAAATGAAAAAGAAAATTCCAACTGAAGAAGAATTGGCTAAATTTAATGTAAATTCATGGGGTACATGGAGTAAAGAAGTTAGTGAATTCGACTGGTCTTATGGAGATACCGAAACATGTTATATTTTGGATGGAGAAGTGGAAGTCACAGATTCAGAGACTGGAGAGAAAATAGAATTTAAAAAAGGAGATCTTGTTCAGTTCGAAAAAGGCTTAAAATGCGTGTGGAATGTAAAAAGACCTATAAGAAAGTACTACAGTTTTGATTTAGATTATGGCGAAATTGATTAAAATTCCAACACTTTTTTTTATTTCTTTTTATCATTTTTGACCTATCCAATCGCTTAGCAAATCTATAAATATAATTAGATCTCAATATGAAAAATAAAGAAAATTTTTAGGGTTTTTAGGATGGAAAATGATATAAAAGTTGATTTAGGAGCCTTGAAGGTTGATCAATTAGGATTTGTGTATAAAGATATTAAAAAACAAGCTGAATTAATGAAATCCATTTTTAAACTACCAAATTTCATCTTTTCTGGACCAAAAAGTCATTCTTACGTATATCGGGGTAAAGAATCTGAAGTTACTCTAGATGTTGGAATTAGTAGAATTGGCAATACACAGATAGAACTTATTCAATTAATTGAAGGTGAATGTGTTTACAATGAATTTTTAGATCAAGGAAAACAAGGACTTCAGCATATAGGTGTTTATGTAGAGAATGTTCAACAATCAATAGCAGATTTTGAAAAATTAGGGATAAAACCAATTCAAACTGGTAGGGTGCTTCGTCATATATTTGCGTATATGGATACGGAAGCTATATTTGGTACAATAATAGAACTTCTTGAGCTAATGAAGAGGAAGAAAAAGCGTTAAGAATTTATTAAAATTATAGTTCAAATCTTAGTTTATCTTTATGTTCTTTTACTGAGATTTCTCTTTCGCTAAGTCTATTAAGCTTTACTAAGGTTTCTTTTATAGCTTTAATTTCTACTCTTGTAGTGACTTTAAAATCTTTCAAATTATCAAGAATTTCTTTCTCGGTGAATCCCTTATTATACACTTCTTCAAATTTAGCGATTGTTTTCTCGTGGTAGAAAACATATTGTTTGTTTAAGAATGCTATTAACCAGTTTTTTTTTTCTTGTTGTTGGGATAATTTAAACATCTCATCCTGGATTCTTTGCAAAGATTTCTTAAATTTCCGTGCTATTAATTCATCTTCGATTTTATAGAATTTATTTAAAAATTTATGTAATCTTCTGTTAAAGAGTATCCTCGGAATATAAGAAAGCAGAAATAACACTAAGGTTATACCTAGCATCCAAATGGCAATTATCACATCATAAATGGCTACAATTAGGATAATTGCTACAAGAAAAAGAAACCACTTTCTTCCAATGGTTTTAATAATGACAATATATTTTTTTGGCAAATTTTCAGATTAAGAGTTATTCTGTATTAATTAGTTATAGAAAGTATCGCTTAAAAACTTACTTTTAGACGAATATAAAAAGGAAAATCGCATATAACCACATAAATAAGCGTGACCGGGTATTTTCCTTGTATGCCATGACCGTAAGCAAACTTACAGTTTGTAGTTTCCCATAGATCGCAACTACAGTACTATCTACAACGCGAAACAAGTTTAACTTCCGGGTTCGGATGGTTCCAGCGCAGTAGCGAATTGCTACTAATTTATGTGGTTATAAACTATATTTTGAACCATTTTATAAGGTCGGTTATTTTAATAGAAAATACTTACTTATATATGGTTACAAGTAAATAGGAAAAATTAAAGCTAATAATTAAACTTTTCCATAAAGAACATTAAATTTAAAAGGTTTAGTGAAGGAGGATATATGTTTTTATGTTATTTCAATTAATTCTCCAAGATACTCAATGGTACCAATTTTTAGTAAATGTGATTATTACAATAATAGGTAGAGCTCTTGATATACTAAGTACAAGATATGTTACAAAAGAATTAAAATTAGAAACTAATAAAATAGCACGTAAAATTGGTTGGAAAGGAATGCTTTTAATGCAAATTCCAATAATTATCCTAGGTTCATTGGATTTCTATTTCAGTTTCTTCATATTTTGGTGGAGCCTTTTTTTATTTGCCAATAATATTGAAGGAAGTTGGTATATTAAGCAAGCTGGTGAGGAAACATATCAAAAAGAACTTAAAGATAGATTAAACGAATCAAAAACATGGAAAGTCCTCTTTAGTGAATTTTCATCGTTTTTAAAGTTTACTTTAGCAGGAATCTTTATACTTATATTTCTGTTTGTTTTTAATGATTTAATTGCTGTTTTTTTAATATCATTAGCCCTTATTATTCATGGCATATTCGGGTCTGTGAGTTCAGTAATATATTTATTAGATTTGAAGAAAGATAATTCTAATAATAAATAATTTAAAGATTTTACAAATCAATAGCTAAATCTCTTTAATAGTGCGATTAGCTTTTTTTAATTCATAGTAAGTAATATAACCTGCAATTCCAAATACTCCAATGCTCACTATCATAGAAATAATTGAAATATAGTCCATTAACGGAGTTGGTATTATTAGAGTGAATGAAGGGTCTTGAAAAATTATTGTATTATTGGCATAATCTCTTGTAAAGATGTAATAGGAGTATTTACCAGGAGTAAGCTTCTCAGTATCAATACAAAATAATTGTTTATTTTGATAAATACTATTTGATGATCCATAGAATTTATAATCAGTATAATTATTTTTAGTTAAAAATACATATACACATTCTATACCAGATTTACTATCATGAGTTTCAATATTTAAAGCTGTTATAATTGATGTTTTGGGATTCGAAGGCATACATTCTGATCCTGAGAATACGGGATTTTCATTATCTTCGAGGGTCGTAAAATTGAAATAAGATGGAATTAAATTATGTCCTGTAATAGTTACATTATAAAACTCATTAGCCTGAGCAAGAACTCGAAATTTCGCTAAACCATTCTCATCCGCATATGCAGTATGGTATTTTCCATCAGAAGTGGTTAAGTGAACTCTGGCATAAGGTACAATTTTACCTTTTATATCTTTAATCGTAATTGAAGTTAACTGACCTTCATAGATATCCTCAATAAAAGGATTCATTGCGGCTCTTGGTTCATTTGTATAGATATCAAGCTCAGGATCTCCTAATAGGCAGTAGGTTAAGAGCTGTTTACGTTCAAAATCTAAATCTGTTGATCCAAAGCTTTCTGTATAGTGTTCACTATTCATATATGCAACTTTTGAATCATAAAGTGCTCTTCCTTGTTGGAATTTTTTATTGACATAAAATTCTTTCCAGAATAATTTAACATTTCCACGATTTAACATTTCAAGTTCATAATCATCTGAAAAATACCATGTAACTCTTAATCCACCAATTGCACCAATTGCTCCTCCAAATTCTTTTTTTATTAATGTTTCACCAACACTATTATCACTATAATCATAGCTTGAGGTTGAACAGGCATCCAAATAAACTAAAGAAGGCATATGGTCATTCAAGCTACTGCTGGCATCTGCTGAAATATACCCTACTGTACTGGGATTTCTATAGTACGCTGTAGGAACTCCGTGCCCTGCCATTAATACTGTAGAAAATCCATCATTAAAATAATTATCTAATAGTGTTCGAGTAAGGTTACCCTCTTCTTCAACCAAATGAGTATAATTCACTTCATTTTTAGCATAATTTTCTATAATATAACTCGTTAAGACGCTTTCAAATTCACCATCAATATCTGATCCACTAATATAATTAGAGATTCCTCCAGCTAATAACATCTGATTCATCCAATCACCTACATTTGGATTGGTCTCATATTTTAAAGTTTTGTTTACCATAATTTCAAGCTCATTAGCATCATTTGCAGGAAATCTCCCTACATACACTTCCGGATCCCAAGAGATCTCATCTAATCCATATGCATTATCAACAGGATTTTCTCCCCAATTCCCATCTCCATCACTATTCCATGTACCATTAAGATCTGCATAATAATAATCTGTAGGTTTATAATATTCTCCCCCTACAGTCTCAGTTCTTCCATCTTCCCACCTTAATACATCAGGATTATATACTTCTCTAATTGGGATTAAATCATTTTGGGCATCACCGGCTAAAAGAACCCATCGTATATTTTCTTTATTATAGTACGATTTGATCATGTTTCGAATTTTTTCTGCATTATCAATTCCAGAGTATAAAGAAAAGTTACTTAAAATCACTGTTTTTACACCTTTTTCATTTTTCCAATCCATTAAAGGGGTAACTGCATCAATAAAAGCTTGATTATTTGGAGTAATAATTAGCATCTCGATTTTTGGATTGTACCATGAATCATTTAATGAAGTATAATCGATGTCTGGTAGAACTGATAAAGTGATATTTGCATGTACATTAGATATTTTTAGTTTTTCTGTAGTGTAATTATCTTTTACGTCATCTAAATTAAAAGATAAATAATTGTTTATCAGCGGAGAAAAAGTAATAAATAAGAAAATTAAGTAGATAAGTTTTTTAGTAAATAGTCTAACCATTTATTATCAAAATAACGAATTTTTTATATTATATATTATAGGATATAAAGATTTAAAAATAAGAATCTAATTGTTATAAAAAAAAGCTTTCAAAATATCATGGTTAAGCGTTTTAATTACTGCCCACATTGCGAAGAAAAAATAGTATTTGAAATTGAAATGAAAGATATCAATTCTAGCCAATATCCTGCACCAGTTTATATTTTATGTAAGGAATGTAATAAAATATCAACATTTTATGTAGATAGTTTCCTACGAGTATCCTATAAAGAACTTGATAAAAAACCAGGCGGCATAAAGACAATAAAAACACAATAAAAGAAATTAATGTTCTTCTTTTTTGAAATCCCTATATATTGATTAATTTAATAAAAAATACTTTCTTAATACTTCTTAGGAAATATATACTGGTGGTATAACACCTCAAGATTTAACTATTATGTCATTTGATTTAACAGATATTGGTGGGATTGGTGAGACCACTGCAGTGAATTTAAAAGCTGCAGGTATAGATTCAATTGAAAAATTAGCTAATGTTAAATTAAATGATTTAGTAAAACTTAAAATTAAGGGAATTGGAAAAGCGACAGCTCAAAAGTTAATTGATGGTGCAAAAAAATTATTAGAAGAACCTGTGCCTACAGAATCATCCAAAGCAGAGAAAAAAACTAAACCTAAAGAAAAACCTGAATCTGAAGAAAAACCAAAAACTAAACCTAAAGAAAAACCTAAATCTGAAGAAGAACCAAAAACTAAACCAAAACCAAAAGGTAAAACTCCTAATATCAAGGAATTAATAAAAAAACAAGCAGAATGTAATATTGGGCTTGTTGGTCACGTAGATCACGGAAAAACCACACTAGTAAAAGCCCTCACAGGAGATTGGACAGATAGGCATTCTGAAGAACAAGAGCGAGGAATTTCGATAAAGTTGGGATACTCAAATGCAACGATTCTATACTGTTTAAAATGTGATGAGTATACAACTTATCACCTTTCTGAACAAGCAAGAAATAAAGGAGAAACGCGATTTTTATGCCCTCAATGTAAAGAACAGTTAGAATTTAAAAGAAATATCTCATTTGTTGATGCCCCTGGACACGAGATTTTAATGGCAACCATGTTAAGCGGAGCGTCATTAATGGATGGAGCATGTTTACTTATTGCCGCTGATGAAAAGTGCCCTCAGCCACAAACAAGAGAACATTTAGAAGCACTACATATTGCTGGTATAAACAATATTATTATACTACAAAATAAAATTGATGCGGTTTCACGAGAGCAGGTAATAGAAAATTTTCAACAGATAAAAGATTTTATCAAAAGTACAATTGCCGAAAATGCCCCTATTATACCGATTTCAGCAGTTTTTGGAGCTAATATGGGATTGGTTTTAAGAGCATTTGAAGAAATTATTCCTTCGCCTGAGCTAAGTGAGGGAGAATTCCAATTTTTAATAGCCAGATCCTTTGATATTAATCGACCGGGAAAAGACATTGATACATTAAAAGGGGGTGTAATAGGTGGATCAGTCTTAAAAGGAAGTATCAATGTTGGTGATCAAATTGAAATTCGACCTGGAATGAGAGTTAAAGATAATTATATGCCTTTAAAATCAACGATTGTGAGTATTAGTCAAGGCAGCAATTTATTGGATAATGCTAAACCAGGAGGGCTTATAGGTTTAGGAACAAAATTAGACCCAGCATTAACCAAGGGTGATCATTTAATTGGTCATTTAGTTGGAAAACCAGAATCTTTACCCAATGTTCTAGATGAGGTAGAATTAAAAATCACATTATTAGATAGAGTAATTGGTGTTGAACAAATGCTTAGAGTACATTCGCTTAAACATAATGAAAAATTATTATTAGTAGTAGGAACGGAAAAAACCGGCGGCACGGTTACTAAAATATTAAAAAATAGCGTTATTCTAAAATTGAATCCTCCAATATGTCCTCCAGAAGATTTTATCTATGCAATTTCTAGAATTATAAACAGACGTTATCGACTAATTGGATACGGAGAGACTATAAATTCCAATTAAAATAAGTGTTAGGTTTTCCCTATTTTAAAACATTAAGATGAATAAGAAATAAATACTTCACGTATTTTCCCTTTTATTAGAGATATTGATGGATCCACTTCTTGAAAAACCTTTTGTAGTGTTTCAATCACTTCTTTTTCATTATTTGGATAATTTGATTTAGTTAAACTTTGTTTAGTCTCATATAATATTAACGTGTCAGAAACTTTGGCAAGAAAATGGAGTATTATCTCAGCTATGATATTTGCCGATAAATTATCATGGTTTTTTATTTCTTTAATTTCATAAAAGATCTCATTCATTATTCTATTATCATTTAAAAAGGAGACAAAATCGTCTATATTGTCACAAAAGATAACAATCAAAATTATTTTCGCATTTTCTTATTTTTTAAATAAAAAATTACTCCAAAAAGCACAATAACTCCATTAAATAGACCAAATACCATTATCCATAAGGGAAAATGAGGGTAATCGGTATAAACATAATTTATTTCATTTACTGTACTAACGATTGACTCTTTTAAGAATATTCTATTATAGTATACTCTAACTGAATAATTTCCATGAGGGACGTTATATAGTCTAATTTCTCCATTTTCATTGGTACTCCCCGGAGGAATTGGTTGAACACTAATATTTGACATATATGTTCCATATTCAACACCATAATAAAATAACTCTACTCTAGCACCAACTAAAGGCATTCTTATATTATCTGTTACAACAACTCTTAGAGTTTGATCTGAAATATATTTTAAGATACTCGGACAAGTTTCTCCTAAAATAATATAAGGAAACTTTAATTCAATTCCTTCTTTCCCTACTATTGAACTATTTAAGTAAAAATATTGAAATTCTCTTTCGAACTGAGAACTAGTTTCTATAACCTGATCAATATAAATAGTTTCTTCATAAATTGATAAGTTTTTAATATACATATGCTCTGGTCCTGCAATTACTGAAGGTAAATAAATTCTCTGACGAATTTCTTTCATAGCAACAAGTCTATCAATCGCCCAATTCTTATCTACTGGATTTTCGAACTTGCAAGTGAATAAAGATGTAAAATTTAATAAAACAACACTATTATTAGCCAGAAAATGATCTGTTAATAAAATATCAATAGAATTATTGACATTCAGATGATCACCTATATCCGCGGGGACATCGTTTAACTTAAGACTATGATCGTTTAGCTTATTTCTATCTGGTAAATTTATTGTTAGCGCAACATCAATATTATCAACGTCCACATTTGTCTGTTGAATTGTCTCACCATATTTTTTTCCTTCCAAGTTAAATCCATATCCAAATTTTACAGTAAAGTTCTGTTCAGTAGTCTTCATTCTTAAATCCTGTCCTGGATATTGGGATAAACTCCATGATTGAATGCTTATATCATATTCCCATATAAGGCATATTTTAAAATTGAAGACAGGACCTTGTCGAAAATAGGATTTATAATTAAAGACCATAAATTTATTACTATCAAAAGTATAATCAGTTTCTTCAAGTAATTTAATTGTATCAGTTCCATTATCTACATAAAATTCATTTAATCTACTTGGACGTAAACGGGAAAGATAAATTAAAGAACCATCTAATGGATTATTGTAATCAACAGATAAACTTTCATTCAATTTTACAGTTATTATATTTCTGTCCGTTATATCTTCATTTAGATTATCCTGTATTGCGGGTTCCATAGTCTCAATAAAAATTAAATCCTCTTGAGAGATGGTTAATGCGCCTGAATTAATATCATCGCCAATTAGTGGGTAATCAACATTATAATTAAAAAAACCCGGCTCTAAATTACTAAAATCAATATCATTTATAGTAATGTTCCCTAGAGAATATTTTTCTTTAGAAAGAATGGGCATGAAATCTTCTTGAGAGATATCATTCATTATTGGATGAAATCCAGTATTCGAAAAGTCAGAATCATACTCTTCCATACTAAATGTAATCGGAATTAAAAAGAGAGCGATAAAAACTATAAACAGAATACTCCTTCTGTAATAATTTTTGCTATTCCGATTTTCACTAGGCATTTTAAATGTTCCCATTGTAAAGTAATTAGGACAGAAAATTAAAATAAATTAAATAATTTTTCTATAGAATTTATCGCTTATCTAATTTGCTTGATTTTCGAATAGTAAATCGGAATATTTATAATTTTAGAATTTATTTGGAATTTATTAGGTTTTAAATAACGATAAGAATATTAATATAATTCATTATGAAAAATCAATAAAATAGATTTTAATGTTGAATCTTTAAACATTTATAATTATATGATTTAGATGAGCCGCTCCCCAGACAAAACAAAGTTTCTAAAAGATTTTAATCGAGCTGTAGATGAATTTGTAGACCGTTCTTTTACATATGTTATTGTTATCTCCCATAATGATGCTGATGGAATAAGTTGCCTTCATATAATCCAAAACTTATTATATAAAAACCATATAAACTATGATTACTTTATTTATAATAGATCAATTTCTTGGGATAATTATTTACGAGGGATCCTCTCAAGTAGGCAATCTGAAAAAAATGCTTTCATTTTTACGGATGTAGGTTCCAATTTAAAAGAACTAATCCCGATTATTAAAGAAAGAAAAGAATATTTTTTTATTCTTGATCATCATGAAGTAGAAGATGATGTTCAATTCGATGGATTTCCTGAAAATTTATTATTTATAAACCCAACAATTTACGGTTATGACGGTCTTGAACATATTGCAGGAGCTACTTTAACATATATGTTTGCTAAACAGGTTAATTCATCAATTATGAAACAAGGATGGTTAACAATTATAGGTATTGCTGGAGATTCATTAAAACCTATGGATAAATTACAGTCTTTTAACAAAGAAGTGTTTGAAGAACTAGTAGACGAAGAGCTTATTGAGGATAGAGAAGGTTTGATTTTATTTGGAAGTATGCATGAATCTGTAAAACATGGTTTAAAATACAGTATATTACCCTTTCTTCATCGATTTGGAGGAGAATCCGACCAGAAAATCACTACATTTCTAAATACACTTAATATTGATCCCAGAAAAAAAATTGTTGAATTAAATGAATCTGAAATCCAAAAACTTGAAAATGAAGGAGGATTTGCTAGTTTTGGGCATTATGCTTTACTACCTCATAAATCAGGATTATTGAAACATGCTTTTGAACATGCTCTCTTATTGAATATTTTGTGTTTCAAAAACATTAGCGCAGCGATATCTATCATTCAGTTAAAATCTATTACTCGTTACGCCAAAGATATTTATTCTGAATATATTGAAAACCTTTCTCGAAATCTACGAACTATCTCGATTGAAATACCTCAATTTGAAACTAAAAAAGCTGTTTTTCTTGAAGTAAAAGGAAAAATACCTCCAAGCAACTGGTCAGACACAGCCAGTTTTAGTGCTGTCAATGAATTGTTTGATCCTTATAAAGTTTTGTTTCTAGGAGGTCTTGAGAAGAAATCAGGCACAATAAAATTAAGTGTTAGGTGCTCAAGAAAATATC
>JBHLLI010000074.1:0-20154 GCA_048885765.1 Candidatus Hermodarchaeota archaeon | reverse complement strand
ATTTTGATCTCATACTTTCAAATCGAGAAGCGAAATCTTTAGCCTCAGAAGTTTTTTCAGTAGAAGTCAACTTGCTATCCATTAAGAATGAATCTAGTTTATTGATTTCTTCTTTTAATTCCATAGTTTCTTTTCTATGTTTTTCTTCCAAGTCTTGGATCATTTTAACTTGCTCTTCTTTAAATTTATCAGTAAATGCTTCTAATTCTTGCACTTTATTTTCCAAATTCTTTATTGCTTCATTTTTCAAGATTAATTCAGAATTTTTTTCTGCTAATTCTGCTCTTAAATTCCCCATTGTTTCATAAGCTTCTTCTAATTTAGCTTGACTAGGACCAATTTGTTTTTTTACTAATTCTAACTCTTTTTGAGATTGAGCAATCTCGCCTTTTGCGTATTCCAATTCAAGTTCTTTCTCATTGATCATTATGCGTTGTTCTCCAATTAGTTCTTTCAATTCAAGTATATCTTCAGGGACATCAGACATTTTTGAAAGTTTTGTTTTTTGTTCTTCTATGATCCCTTCTTGTTCACTAATTATACGTTTTTGTCGTTGTACTAAAGCAGTTAATTTATCGACTTTTGCTTGTAAATTTGCCATCTCTTTTTCACTGGATTCAATACTGTCCAATGCTTTTCTTAAATCTTTAGGCATCGTTTAATAACTCCAAAATATAATTCAAATTAGATAGTTTATGATATTAATATAGTTAAGATATTTATTAAATTTTTTAAAAAAGACTTGTAATTATTAAGAGAGATTAGTTTTAAATAATTTTCGAATTAAAAGGATTATTTTATTACATTAATTTCTTGATTTTTAAAGAGTATAAGTATGGAAATTATTTTATATCGGTAAATCTTTTAATTAATATTATGGTACTGATAACACCTCTAAAACCATATTTACCGGTTAATCCAGAAGAATTTTGTACTAATCCCTATGATATTATTAGTAAAGAGGAAGAACAAGAGCTAAAGAAGATTCCTAAATCCTTAATCCACCTTATTTTACCTGATGGTGAAGGAGATGAGATTTATCAAAATGCAGCGAAAGCCTACGAAGATTTTAAAGAGAAAAATATTGTTAAAAAAGAAGAAACAGAAAGTATATTTATATATCGGCAAGAATCGGCAGATTTTAGCCATCAAGGGTTAATTATTGGGGTAGCACTTCAAGATTATGAAGATGGAAACGTAGTGAAACATGAACATACAAGGGAAAAACCACTTAAAGACCGAACAAACCATATTGTATCTTCAAATGTTGCAGCAGGTCTAGTTTGGACTGTTTTTCAAGCAAATAAAAAAATTAATGGATTAATCGAAGAAATTAAAACCAGAGAACCTAAATTTGATTTTGAGAAATATGGATATCGTCATCTTTTATGGCAAGAAAAGGATCCCAAACTAATACAAAATTTAGTAAAATTATTCCAAAAAGAAAAAATCTACATTGCAGATGGACACCATAGGGCAGCTAGTGCCGCAGAATACCGTAAATTAAAATTAAAAGATTCTAGTATGGATAAGAATACTAAAGCTCCTTGGCAATATCTACTCTCATACGTAGCATCTGATGATCAAATTCGCATTTTACCTTATAATCGTGTTATTAGAAAATTACCTCTAAGTGAACAGGATTTTTTAAAAAGGATTGAGGATGACTTTGAAGTGATTCCTATGAAAAACCCAATTAACCCAGACAAGAAAAATGAGGTCGCGATTTGTTTAAATGGAAAATGGTACAAACTCTTAGTTAGAAATAAAAAATTTGAAAGCAAACGAGATAGTTTAGATGTGGCGATTGTTCAGGATAAGATTTTGGAACCCATTTTAAACATTAAAGATCCTCGTTCAGATGAGAATATTTTCTTCGTAGGAGGCACACAAGATCCTATAGAAATGGAAAAATATGTGAAAAATAAAGGAAATGATTTATTCATAAATTTATATCCTGTAGATATCAGAGATATTGAATTTATTGGAGATAAAGGGGGAGTTCTCCCACCAAAATCAACTTGGTTCGATCCTAAAGTTCTTTCGGGATTAATATTACACGATTTGGGTGAAAATTAAAAAAATAATTGTTTATTTATTTTTTAAAAAATCTGATATTTTTTCCGCAATCATAGTAGCTGCATCTGTTTGATTTTCAATGCTTTGTGATGCTATATGTGGAGTAAGTATGAGATTTTCTTTCCAATTGATTAAACCTTCGTTTTTAAGGGGTTCTTCGCGGTATACGTCAAGAGCTGCTCCTGCGATTTCTTTATTTTTCAAGGCATTTAATAACGCTTCCTCCTCAATTAAATCACCTCTTGCTGTATTAATTAAGATTGCATCTTTTCTCATTAATTTTATTCGTTCTTGATTGATTAAATTCACAGTTTGAGGAGAAGAAGGAAGATGCAGTGAAATTATCTGCGCATCTTTTAATAAATCTTCAACTGAGGTATAAATTGAGCATCCAATTTCTTTAGCTTCATCAATAGCGACTTGACCTTTACTAAATCTAGAATAAACCCCTACATCCATTCCCATCGCTATAGAAATTTTCGCTAAATGTTTTGCTATGTTCCCAAAACCTACTAACCCTAACTTCTTTCCATTTAAAGTAAAACCCAAACACTCATTTTTATTCCACTGAGCTTCGTGTGTTGTACGATCGGCATATGAAATTTTTCTTGCGAGTGATAACATTAAACCCAAAGCAAATTCAGCAACTGAAACAGCTGGTGCTTCTGGAGTATTTAAAACTTCTATATTCATCTCAGCAGCTTTATCTCGATCGACATTATCTAAGCCAACTCCTGCTCTACCAATAACTTTAAGATTTTTTGCGTTTTCTAACACGTCTGCAGTCAATTTAGTTCTTGATCGAACTACAATACCATCATATTCTCCAATTTCCTGTTTCAATTCTTCCTTTGTAATTGTAAATTTTTTAATAACTTCAAATCCATTATCTTCAAATATTTTAATTCCGTCATCTTGTAGTTTATCGCTAATTAATATTTTCATTTATTTCACCTATATATATTTTAAACAGATTGAATGCATTTTTTAGTTTTTAAATATTTAAAGAGTTTTTGATATTTTATGGATTCACAATCCAGTTTAAGGAGGATAATAAAAAAAAAATGAAAAAAATTTAATTGAACAGTTTTTCTTTCTTGTCATTTGCGTTTTACTTTAGACCGTTAATTATATCAGCTAATACTTTTAACATATTTTCAAGGTCTTCGATTTGGATTTCACCCATATGACCAATTCGAAATGTTTTGTTTACAAGGCTTCCATATCCATTGACAATACGATAACCTTTATCAAGAAGTAAAGAAACCATCTTTGGGATATCAAGATCTAACGAATTTTTTATTGTAGAAACGGTATTTGATTCATAACCTTCTTTTGGAAGCATTTCAAGATTAAGATCATTTGCCCACTTACGAGTTGTTTCCCCTAATTGTTTATGTCTTTCAAATCTCTTCTCTAATCCTTCAGTATTAAGAATGTAATCTAATTGAGCGGTTAATCCTCTTATTTGAGGTATAGGTGGTGTCGTTGGAGTTTGGTGTTTTGAAACATGCCTTTTATGTAAATCAATGAAATCAAAATACAGGCCTCTATTTTTTACTTGTTTTGCTTTCTCTACTACATTTTCTGAAATAGAACAAACAGCTAGTCCAGGTGGTAATGCAAAGCATTTTTGAACAGAAGCCAAACAAACATCAATATTTAATTTATCTACTTCAATTTTTACCCCTGCCATAGAAGAGGTGGCGTCTACACATAACAAAGCTCCAGAATCTTTAATAATAGGGGCTAATTTCTCAATCGGATTATAGACTCCTGTAGATGTTTCATTAGCTTGAATGAATACAACAGCATAGTTATCTTTACCTAAAGCTTCTTTAGCAACTTCAGGGGTTATCGGATTACCCCATTCAACTCCCTCTTTAACAGAATTCTTTCCATTGGTTTCTCCTATTTCATACCAGCGATCTCCAAAAGCACCTATGGAAAAGAAAAGACCTTTCTCATCATCTTTTAATAAGTTTCTCACACAAGCTTCCATTATTCCCGTTGCGCTTGAAGTAAATATTAAACATTCATTTTTAGTATATAATAACTTCTGAAGACCTTCCGTAGCTAATTGATGCATTTCTGAGTAAGGTTTAGATCTATGGGTATCATTAGGTTTTGCTATTTCCTTAAGTACCCTTTCTGGAACATAGACTGGGCCGGGAGTAAATAGTTTTAATTGGGAACCTTTCTCTTTATTAAAATGAATATCACTCATAATGGATTCAATTTTTTGATTAATTAAAATTTTTAGTATGTGTTACCATAAAATAAATTTTTAGGGGAATATAGTATTTATCTTTTTTTTCCTATAATTTTGATAATACCAGATTCCCGTCTCTATCTACATAGATTAAGTAATCGGATATAATATATAAGAAGATTTTAAAATTCTTTATATGCACTATTGACAATCCAAACTCACTTAAGTATAATGCTGCTCTACTTAAAACATTGAGAACAAGAATAACAGACAGAGCTACTATACTAAATATCAGATTATTAAATATATTAAGAAATATTGATAAACATAATAGGATAGTAATGATACCAACAATTATTGTCATTGTTCGGTGTCTTCTTGAATAGATATCTATAATATATCCTTTTATAATACCAGCAAATCCAACTATTATCATTGGAAATGCTATTAGATTCATTAATACTTGAGCAGTAAAATTAGGTTGCATTAACATAAACCATAAAAATAAGATTGAAACTATAATAGCAACAATTCCAAAGAAAAATTTAATGGGACTTTCCTCTCTCGAATTCTTTTTATTTAGAAAATTAATAATCTTTATAACTCCATACATCGCTAATGCTACGAAAGGATAGACGATTATAGATATGAGCGCTTCCAAATGATAAAAGAGTGCGAATGCCACATAATTTGCAGCGATTAAAACACTAATATAATCATCAGCTTTAATTTTTTTCTTGTCTATTAAATCTATACTCATTGGTTAGAATTCACATACAAGGTTTTGTTATTATAAATTATATAATAGTCACCTTTATTTTTATTTATCTCTAATATAAATTTTAATAATTCAAAATATTAGGTTAGGATGTTAAAGTCATCTAAAAAATAAATCTAAAATACTTTTCATAAGAAAAGAATTATATAATTTCCGACTATAATCAAGAGCACAGCGAGTATAAATCTTTTGCGAAATTTTTCTTTAAGAATTAATATTGAAAAGATTTGCTGCACCATGGGGGTATTTACTGTAAATGTAGATATCAATATTAATCCACTAATTTCGGCGGCTTTAATATATAGTGCATCAGCAAAACCCAAAGATAAGATTCCGGCGATTCCAATATAAATAAAATACTTTAAATTTGTCCTGTTTTCTTTTTTAAATCCCCCATAATATTCAGGTTGAAATAGTCCTAGCACGGCAATTATAATTAATCCAAAAACCACTCTAAAAAAGTTTGCACCGAATACGTCACCAGTTATAATTCTTGCCTGATTAAATGAGACATATGCTAATGCCCAAAAAAAAGCAGTACTAATTGCTAATAAAACACCTACAATTAAGTCTTCTGAGATCTTTTCCTTTAGACTTCTTTCTTCATTTATCTTTTCAGATTTATCTCTTGAGCTTAATATAAATACACTTGAAAGTATTAAGCTACCCCCCACGATGATAGAAATCGAGATTTGTTCCCCAAAGAAAATTATCGAAAAGAAAATTACAAAAATAAGTGAAAGTTGAACGAGAGGATAAGTACGCGATGCATCTATTCTTGATAATGACATGTAATATAGTAAGTCTCCTATAGTAACACTCAATCCAGATATAAGGCATGCTATTAAATAATCAATTAGTTGTAGACTTGATAAATTACATATTAAACCTAGATTACCAAAAATTAAAGAAAAGATAAAGGTTCCTAAACATGTACAACATAATCTAAAAAATAAATTCGCTTTAGGTTGTGTTTTTTCTAAACCTTTTTTATAAACCAAAGAAGCGAATGCCCAAACAAATATTGTAAATATTGCGAAAAATAAACCAATTATCTCTACCATTTAAGAATTTTAATTTAAAATAACCTTAAAAGTATT
Organism: Candidatus Hermodarchaeota archaeon; assembly: GCA_048885765.1. Classification (GTDB taxonomy): domain Archaea; phylum Asgardarchaeota; class Lokiarchaeia; order Sigyniarchaeales; family SOKP01; genus Loki-b32. The sequence continues at coordinate 13,985 of JBHLLI010000074.1, read as the reverse complement.
TTTAAATTAGGGTTAGTTTTCGTTTTTTAATCTGGTTATAAAATCTTTTGGTGGTGCTTTACTAAAGAGGAACATATTTACTACCTGTTCTCTATAAAGATCATCATTCTCCGCTATTTTACACATTTTTGAAAAATTCTGGCCTTGTTTTTCAAAACAAAAATCAAGAAGAGATAATGTCATTTTATAACTCCTACTGATTTTTCTGATAGTAGGATTATATCTATATTTTTTTAATGATTGCTGAGATAAATCTTCACTTTCCAGTGCATTAATTCCAGTTTCAGCAGCTACTTTCCCTGATGCAATACTAGGACATATTCCTTCTCCACTAATTGGATTAACAAATCCAGCAGCATCTCCAATTAACATCATGTTATCACCATATAAGCTTTTTTCAGCTATCCCTAATCCTGGTAATGGACATGCGCCTTCCCATATTTTTTTATAATTATTTTCAGGTAAAAATTGCTTTATTTTAGGATCATTTTTGAACTCATTGAAAATTTGATTAAGATTATATTTCAAGTTATCTTCACCCATCGTACCAATACCAATATTAAACTTTTTGTCTTCTAATGGGAATAGCCATGCATACCCTTTAAAGGATTTAAAGAAAAGAGAAATAGTATCAATATCAATATTGTTTTTACCTTCTAAAATTGCACTTTTTGCAAGTATTATCTCCTCAATCTTCCATTTGTTTCTTAAACCTGATTTTATAGCCAATTTCGAACTCATCCCATCTGCTATAATAATGATTTTTCCTTCATATTCCTGAGTTCCAGAGGGAGATTTTGTTTTTACTCCAATCCTTTGATTGTTTTTGATAATAAAATCATATGACACATTCTTATCAAAAAGTTCGGCGCCGGCATCAATAGCTATATTTCTCAAAACATTGTCAAATTCTAAACGATCCACATTTATTGAATAATCAATTTCTTTATTCCATCTATATCCAAATTTAAAATACTCGGCTGAATAGATGTTGATTTTGTTAATACGATGGAAATTGTATTTGCGTAACTGTGGATAATATTTATAAATTCTCGAATTTACTGCTCCTCCACAAGGTTTTCTCCAATTTGTATCTTTCTCAATTAAAGCAACTTTAAATCCAGATTTCGCGAATACTTCAGCGCATTTAGAACCAGCAGGTCCTGCACCAGAGATTATAACATCATACATTTTAAATTGCCAAAACTCAAAATGAATACACTAATTATTTTATTAAAGCTTTAAAAAATTAATAGATTTAGAATTAATAAAAAATTAAAAAAAATTATAAAAACAAGAGTTCTTTAATGAAATTATGAGAAAAGAAGATTTGATAAAGCCAATCAACTCTAAATTCGCAACAAATTCTGAAAGTTTGACAACCAAAAATCAAAAAACTAATACTAATACGCTAAAAACGGGTACTACTACAGTAGGGTTAATTTGTAAAGATGCTGTGATTTTTGGAACAGATAAAAGGGCTACAATGGCTTACTTCATAGCTAGTAAAATATCTGAAAAATTATATAAAATTCAAGAACATATGTATATGACGACTGCAGGAGGGGTTGCTGACACTCAGTATCTTGTTGACGTTTTAAAAGCTGAGACTACAATTTATCAATTAGCACATGAAGATAAACCCATATTAGTCAAATCAGCTGCTAAAATCCTATCGAATATATTATATCAAAATAAATTATTTCCTTTCCAAGTAGGTCTCATGTTAGGTGGGGTTACTGAAGAAGAGGGACCTTCACTTTTAGATATTAGCGCTTATGGCTCAATTTTACCACAACCCTATTGTGCAGTGGGAAGTGGACAGAATTTTTCATATGGTGTTTTAGAAGCTAAATATAAAGAAAACTTAACAATTGATGAGGGTAAAGAAATTGTAAAAAAAGCGGTCACTTCATCCATAATCAGAGATATGGCAAGCGGTAATGGTATTGATATTGCGGTAATCTATAAAGATAAACCTGCTGACCGAGAATTTGTACCGATCTAGGATCCTCTTTTCTAGTATTTTAAACCTTAAACCTTCATTTCTTCCTATTAAAGTTTTCTCTTTAACAATTCCCTTTTAAAAAAATTTAAAAGAAAATATTTAATAATAGTGATAGCATATTTTTATAAAATTAATTTACATAATCTTAAACTAGAACGATTATCTCTTAATAGATCTTGGAAATATCAACCTAAACTAGTATTAATCAATAGAAAACAAAAGAATAGCGGTGTATTAAAATACCTTATGAAATCATAGTGGATTTATCTCATAAAGAGAAACTCGAGGATTTTCCAGAATTCAGTCTCGGGGAGGACGACTATGAGATTACTTACATTGATAAGAATGAAGGACCTATTGAATTTGAAATGCTAGAAGATTTTGATATCTTATTCATTGGAAATATCCAACATACAAACGACGGAAAAAATGATAAATTTACGCAAGATGAGCTGAAAGCAATTAAAAGATTTATTGGAGAAGGTGGCGGATTACTTTTAACAAGTGGGGATGGTGGGGATAGAGATATACCCATGAAACAAGGCTCTATAAGAGTTCTCTATAAATTAACTGGTGTTAGAAGATTTTGGAATGGTATTATTCAAGAAGCACCCTCTAACTTTTTAGTAAAAAAGAAGAATCTTTTAATGACAGAATTATTTAACCACCCTATAACAGAGGGTATTACTGAGGTTGTGTTTCCTAACTGCACATTTTTTACAATTTCAGAAGAAGATGTTGATGACATAATTGTGACTTCTGAAAAAGCTGAATTCAAATATTATGTTGATGAGGATGTAGATACCATAGGAGTTGTTCCAATTTGTGTTGTATCCGAATTCTATGAAGGGAGATGTGTGACTGTAGGTTCATCTGATTGGATGGTTGAAGACAGCGATTTTGGTCTTGACGCAGGAGATAATCTTAAGTTTCTATCCAATATTATTGAATGGTTATCTTTTGAACGTTAGTTAATAATTCATTGTCTTGTTTATTATGGTTTTTAGAGTTCTTCGCCCTGATAGTGTTTCAGTTTGGAAGAATCAGGAAATATTAAAGCGATTTTCAAAATATAGAGGGATTATTGATGGTACTCAAGTAGCAAGATACCTTATTGCTAAGACCGTAGAATGTGAATATAATTCCAGCTCCTCAATAGAAGACCTTGAAAAACTATTGCAGGAAAAATCTTACGAATTCAAAGACATATTAGAAAGAGATGTTGAAGATATTAAAAATCGTGAGCTTGTTTCCAAATCTTATATACATTTAGCAGAAACTCTAGCTAACAAATATCTTGAAAATTGTATTTTTTGTGAACGCCAATGTGAAGCTAATAGAATTGATGGTGAAAAAGGATTTTGCTTAATCTCTAAAGACTCGTTTATCTCTTCTGCATTTCTTCATATGGGTGAAGAACCTGTTTTAATTCCAAGTGGGACGATTTTTTTTCAAGGGTGTAATTTTGGATGTGTATTTTGCCAGAATTATGATATTTCTCAAGCATGGAAAAATAGAAGGGATATTGAAGATGTTGCTCAGAAAATTAATACAAGAGAATTAGCTGCAGTAGCAGAAAAATTAGTAGATAGAGGAGCAATAAATATCAACTATGTGGGAGGCGATCCAATTCCCAATATTCACACGATTGTTGGGAGTTTAAATTTTCAACACTCGAATATTTGTCAGCTATGGAATTCAAACTTTTACTTAACTGATAAATCGTTATCATTGATAATCGATTTTATGGATTTTTGGTTACCAGATTTTAAGTATGGTAATAATGAATGTGGGAAAAAATACTCAGGTATCGATAATTATTATGACTTTGTTGCTAGAAATCATAAACGGATTCATGATGAAGGAAGTGGCGAAATTTGTATTAGACATTTAGTCATGCCAAACCATATAGAATGTTGTTCTAAACCTATATTAGATTATATTGCTAAAGAGCTTCCCAAAGCTGTAGTAAACATAATGGGGCAATATAGGCCTCAATGGAAAGCCTCTAAGTTTCCTGAATTAAATAGGCGACCTACATCTGAAGAAATGTGGGAAGTAAAAATGTATGCTCAGAAATTAGGAATAATTTATGAGCCCGTTTCATAAGGATTTCTTCATTTTAGAAAAATCTATAAGTAAGTAAATATTATTACACCTATAATTTTACAACTCTACTTTTAATTACTAAAACATTCGAGTTGAAATGTCTCTTAAGTTAGAAGATGTTAAAGGATTAGGAAAAAAGGCCGATACTTTAAAAGAAGCAGGAATAGATTCCGTTGAAAAACTTGCAAATTCAAAAGTAGAAGATTTAGTTGAGCTAAAAGGAATTGGTAAAGCCACAGCGGAAAAAATGGTTGAAAACGCAAAAGAATTATTAGGAAGCCCTAAAGTAGAATCTGAAGAAGCCATTGATGAAAAAAAAATAGAAGAAGAAATTAAAAAATTGGAAGAAAGAAAACTTAAATTACAGGGTAAAAAAGTAGAAGAAGGAGATTTTGTACTTGTTAAAATAACCGCTCGCACTCAAAAAGGAACAATTTTTAGAGTTTCTTCTGAAGAAGATGCCAGAAAAGCTGGAATTTATGATGAACAAAAAGCAAAACAAGGGTATTATACACCTGAATTTGTTATAGTTGGGAAACCCGGATTCCTCAATGAAGGTCTTACCGAAACGATTAAGGAAATGAACTTTTTTGAAAAAAAGTCGGTAAGAATCCCCCCTACAAAAGCTTTTGGAAAAAGAGATCCTCAAAAGATCGAGAGGATTGGAATAGCAAAATTCAGGAAGTTAAATGAAGGCAAAAATCCCGAAATTGGAAAAGAATTTGTGAAACAATCTCAAGGGCAGGTACAAAGAGGAACTGTAACTAATGTAGTCCAAGGAAGAGTTATTGTAGATTATAATCATCCTTTAGCAGGACAAAGTATAGACTATAACTTGAAAATTATTGATAAAATCGAAGATTTTAATGAAAAGATTGAGTATTTTATGATTAACAAAGGAATTCCTCAAGAACATATAAAAGATTTTCAAATTAGTTATATTCCCAAAAGTAAAACTATTGAAATTACTATCCCCAAGATGTTTCTTTTCCAAAATTTAACCTATATAAAATTTGGACTAGCAATGGATCTACAATCGCATATGTCTGAAGAAATAGGTGATGTGAAATTTATAGAAATTTTCGAAAAGATTCAATTACCAGAAACTCCTCCAGAATCTGTTATGAAAAAAGTTGAGGAATTTAATAAAGAACAAGAAGAGAAAGAAGATTCACAAGAATAAAAAATTAATTTAAGTTATTCTTAATTTAGATTCAAGTTCGTCCTTTTTTTTCTCCTTTTCTCTCTTATATTCTGCTTTTTTTTTACGATATTGTGTGTGCTTTCTTTGGTATTCTATTCTTCTTTTGAGAGATTTACCTTTCTTTTTTAAATAGTCTTTTTTGGCTTTTTTATACTCTTTTTTTGCCTTCTTATATTCTTTTTTTGTTTTCTTATATTTCCTATATTTTTTCTTTATTTCTTGTCTTAGATTTTTACTTATTTTATTAATTCCTAGTTCATTTAGCTGTTCTTTGAACTTTTCAAAAGATACAAATCTGATAACAATTATTCCTAGATTTCTAGCGGGAACTAAATTTTGAATTTTGTCATCAATAAAAATACATTTCTTAGGCTTAGTATCCAGGTTTTTTAATACATATTTGTATTTATCCATATCTGGCTTTATAAAACCAATCTCATTAGACAAAAATACATGGTCGAAGATATCGTAAAATCCTCTCAAATAATTTGATTTTGCGTGAATATCGTGAGTATTAGACATCAAACTTACAGTATACCCTGCTTGATGCAAACGCTCAATAATCTCTGCCATATCTGAGGATATATTAGTAACTTGAGAGTATAAATCAAACCAGAGCTCAACATAATATTCTACATTTACTTTCTTAGGAGGCAAAGCTCCATCAGTCTTTTGAAAGGGATAATAATATTTTTCAAAGATTTTCTGTAAGAATTCTTGAGTTGTTGTTCTTCCTGAACTCAATCCTCTTTTTATTTTTCTTATATATGAGTTTTCATCACGTGGAATTGAGATTTTTAAATCTGCTTCAATCATATCAAGCAAATTCTTTAATACAAATGTTTTTTCAATCAAAACGCCCCCAAAGTCGAATATCCAATGTTTTATCTTGTATAATCTTACTTTTTGCTTTTCTCCATAAATTTTGTAGCTTTCTAATTGATCTTTTGAAGTCATTTTAAATCTTCAGAGTTTTTTCATATTTGGTTATAATTAAATTGCAGATTCTTTCTGTAGGCTCAATTTCACACTTTGGAGTATGCACAAACTCAGGAAAACTTCCAGGGTCAACTACATATAAATTATTGGTCGATTCTTCTTTAACAATATCCAAATGACCAAATAAAAGCTCTCCATCGAAATATTTTATCCATCTTCTTAATAAATCTTTAATGTCTAGGGGAGTATTTACTTTCCTCATATCAACATGTTCATTAGATAAAGGAGGTTTAATCAAAGTGCAAATCTCATTACCAATAAAATATACATTATAATGAGTGCCTCTAATAAATTTCTCCATATATATAATTCCATTGTTTTGTGATTTTAAATCATCAAAATTTTTAATTAATTTAACTCCTTTACTTCCTGAACCCATAATAGGTTTTAAAATAAAGGGAAAATCACCCTCATCTAACTGATTCCTAAATGTATCTATTGTTCCCAAATAAATATCTGGTGTGAAAAAACTAACCTTTTTCATTAAAAAGTGAGATTGGATACGGTTTTTCAGCATGAAAGAAGTTTGGGGGTTTGGAATGACGATTTTATTATTTGCTTCTAAAAAGAAGCCTGCATAAAGAAAAAAAAGACTTTTTGATTTCAAAATATAAAAATCATGGTTTAAAAGAGATTTATTTATGACAAGGTTTTCTAAAGTATAAATTGATACATTATTTCCTTTTTTTTCAAGACAATCCTTTAAATTACCAGCTAACATTGTTTTTCTTTTGGAAAGTATCCCAATATTTAATTTTTCTATTAATCTCACCTTTTTGCACGTTCTAATAATAAATCTGCAACAATTTGATAACCATTCTTAAGATAATTAAAATTCGGAGTGCAATTAATATCAGTTAAATAGAACTGATCTTTTGATTTTAAGAAATCTAACGAAGCTAACTCTAAATCCATAACTTCCATTGCTTTATAGCAATATTCTTTCAATTCAGGAATCCCATCAATTTCTCTTCGGGTTTCCATTTTGTTTGGATTAACTAGTATAGGTAACTGTTTTGAAAAGTAAATATTCTCTCCAATTCCATAAATCTTATATTCCCATTTACTTTTAATAAATTTTTGATAATATAGATAATTATATCGGGGATCTGTTTTATCAACTTCATCTAAAGCTCTCTGATCTGCAACTTTCAATTGTCCATTTTCTTTATGGACAATAGGAATAAATTTGTAGTTTTTCTGATCTATGATATTTTTAATAATATAATCATGATATTGAGTAGGAATTCCTTTAGGATTTAAAGAAAAATCAGGAATAGGAATACCCGCTTTTTGTAAATATACACTGTTTAAAAATCTATTAATTGCGAGCCATGTGCCTTTATAAGAATTAATCACAGGAATTGAGGTCATTTCTTCGATTAATTTTGTAAGAGATAAAACTAAGTCTCCTTTAGCTTTGAGAAAAAATAAATCCTCATCAAACTCTAATTTTGAGCTGTTCAATAAAAAAGATTCTTCAATATAAAGTGCTATTTCGGCTTTAGATTTTAGATAGTTCAAAAACTCTGTAACTTTGTATTTTAAATGATAGTTATCAATGATTATCCCTATTTTTGTCAACTGTTTAACCTTCTAAACCTTATTTATAAATATGCTCTTTATCTTTAATAATAATTAAAAAAAATATAAAATTTAAAACTTGGTTGACTTTATGCTACTTTAATTATAAAAATTCTTCTTACTTATAATCTCTGTAAACTCATTAATAAACAATACATTTATATAAGATTATTTATTCATATTGTATCAAAATAAATAGGGTTTTTTGGTTGTCAAATAAGCTTAGTAGAATTTACATTGGCTCTATTTGTAATCGTGATCTTGAAGTTTTTGAAAAGATCAAAAAGTTCTGTAATAAAAACTATAATATCTCAATAATTAGCCTTTTGAAAAAGGATTCAAATACATTCAATGTAAAATTTTTTAAAAAACAGATTAAAAGGTACCCTATTTCGTATATTATTGTTAAATTATATTCTGAACAGTCAAATCAAGAAATTTACGAGACAATTCGCAAGACAGCACCAAACATCCCTTTATTAAATAGTCTAGACGCTGTTGAAATGTGTGAAAGAAGAAGTGAGACTTTTAAATTCATTGAACAAAGAATGAAGAATTTGACTGTTCCCAAAACATATTATACTTTAGATGAAGCCTATAAGGCGTGCTGTAATGGTTCTAAAATTATTATTAAATTAGATACTCACAATATTCCCAATTTACCAAAAAACAATAGGATTATTGGTATTGCAAAAGATAGTTCTCAATTTAAGGATTATATTAAAAATTATGAAGAAATTGAGTTATTTTTTCAAGAATATTTAGAAAGCAGTACAGATATTATCTATAAAGTATATGTAATTGATCGATGGGCGGTTTCTGTTACATCACATGATCGATTGGTGGATATTGATAACTTAACTCCCTTAGAATTGATCCATATACGTGTTCCTATTGATAAACAATTTAAAAGAAGAATCCTAAGAATTGGAAGGAAAATTGGGATGCCTATATTTGGGATTGATTATATTCTATCCAAAGATGGAATTCCTCATATTATTGATATTAATGATTTCCCTAGTTTTAGAAGCATCCCAGAAGCAATTAGTTTAATTTCAGATTATGTCTATAATATGGTTAAAATGCAAGAACAACTAGTTAGAATAACTGCAAGAGCTAAGGGTTAAAAATAATTACAATTTTATCGTTCTCTTCTATTTTCTATAAATTCGATGAGTCTATTTTTGGCTATATAATCCTCTAATTGTTCTGGTGGATGTTTTGCAAAGAATGAGCAAGCAGATTGTAAAATACCTCCAATTTTTCTATCCGATGCTATTTTACTTATTCGAATACAATCTGCAATAATCCCTGCTGAATTATTACCATCTTCAACAAACATTGTAATATCAATTCTTACAGGCGCGCCTCCAAACACGCGTCCTTCAAGTCTCATATAAGCCTCTTTTTGGTTTTTTAGAAATGGGATATAATCTACCGCAGAAATTTGACAATCTACAGAATCTTTATTTTGTAAATTCGAAATAACTGCTTCTGTTTTTGATTGTCGTTTTCCTTCCTCATATCTTAAAGTACCATTTGCCATTGGTGTCAAAAGATTACAAAAATCACTAGATCCTCCCCAATCAAGCTGAATTGTTTTGTCTAATATAGCGCCTCGCATTGGAAACAGGTTAGTTAAAGCTCTATGAATGATTGTAGCCCCTATTTGTGATTTCACGTCATCTCCTATTAATGTAAGATCGTTCTTTATGGCTTTTTCAACAATTTCTGGATCTTTTACTACATGGGAAGGCATCCCATTTATAACACTTGATCCCGCTTCAAGTGCGCTCATGGCATAAAACTTTACAGCCTCATGTGATCCTGTTGGAAGTAAGATTACTGTAACATCAACATTTCTTTTTTTAATTTCCAAAGTAACATCTAAAGGTTCTTGGTCATTATCTACGGGGATAATATTTTTAATATTGCTGTTTAATCCATCTAGGATTGGACCTTTAACTACAGGGGCATCCATATAATCAGGTTTAAAAAGTTTCATATTGCAATTCGGTTCAGCAAAAATTGCTTCACTCAAATCCTTTCCAACTTTATTTGAATTTACATCTATACCAAGAACAAAACTAATGTCTTCTATACTATATTGGGTAATTTCTGGAAGAATTCCTATTACTTTTTCTGGATTTTTCTTGTAATTCTCGCAACCTTGAATTAAGGCACTTGCGACATCACCGACCCCCACAATAGCTACTTTTATCCCACTCTTACTCATTATCTTTAATTAAACTTGGGTATTCTAAAAAGTCGATTTAAGAATTTTATTATTATTCTTACAAATAATTATGGCAACCTTAATAATTTTATTCGCCATGATATTTTGTTATATAAATTCTAGTATTTAAATAATTTCGATATGTGTTTTGAACTATAGATTTCATTTATTAAATTTATTAAGTTTTTTAATATTTGCTAAGACAATAATTAAATTAAATTGGAGATATGGGATATGGATTTAAAAAGGAAAGAATTCAATCTCATAAACTATCCATATATCTAGTATTACGATCTTTGTGGAGAACATTTGCGTGATATAAGAAGATTTGCTGAGGATCTTAAAATAATAAGAAAAATCATAGAAAATGATGAAGTAAACAATATATAAATATAGTAATAAAAATCAAAATACTTGGAACTATGATCGAAATGAATTTTAGTATATTTAACTTAATTCTCTTAATTATTTTCTTTTTGGCAATAATTATTATCTTAGTTTTTTTACTCCTACCTTGGTTATTTAGACTCTTTGTTTCTCCAAAATTTAATGCTAGTTATGTCTTTAATTCTAAAGATTTCAAAGAAAAGGAAAAATTAATTATTCCTAAAATTGAACAAGAGCAATTCCACATAAATTTTAATAATAATTTGGGAACATATTCTATTTTATTTGGAAAAGATATAGAATTTTTAAATGGTATTGTAGAAATTAGAAATAATTCACGCAATTATAGTAATTACAGAGTTAAGAAGAGAAATAGCAAAATTCTTGAGTTAATTTCGAGCAAAGAGGTGGAAAGTAGTGATAAACTTGGAGTATTCAAATCAATAATGGTTAGATTTCGATTAGAAGATGAAGAGAGATATATAAATATTGTAATAAAGCATTATACAAACCAAAATTTTATTATTTTTGAACTTAGTATTCCGGAAGGTTTAGAAAACACTTCCTCTGGTAAGTCTTCTCAAGTTATTACGTCATTCCCCTCGTTTATCAACAAAAATTTTAATAATAATAAGGTATTTACTTACCGGAATAAGATTTTTTGTCCTCCTTCAAGAAAAATTGGGGCGACTTCTGCACCTGTTTTATTATATGATAATAATCTTAACTGTTTTGTTTTATCTCCATTAGATGGCTTCTTACACACAATAATCTCTGAAGATAAAAATAATAGAATAAATTGCGGGATACAAAGAGAAATAAAAGCTTTACCAAAAGGATTTTCACAAAGTTATATTCTCCTCTTTAATAAAGGTATAAATCAATCATTAAAACGATTAGGAGATATTTTATTAAAATATCATGATTCAAAACGTAAAAGTCTCTATGCAAATATCGTGACATCATATTTAGGTTATTGGACGGATAATGGCGCTTATTACTATTATAAAAAAGAAAACGGAATGAACTATGAAGATACCATGATATCTTTAAAGGAATATTTTGAGAAAAATAGGATTCCAATTAAGTATTATAACTTTGATAGTTGGTGGTATTTGAAGCACACTAACAAAATATTTACAACTTTATTTAGACCCATAGTGCGTTTGATGGGAGGGGGATTGTATGGAAATACATTATGTTGGGAGGTAGATCCTAAGAATTTTACTACAGATTTGAAAACCTTCCATCGGGAGAAATTTAAAAAACCAATTACAGCTCATAGTCGTCGCTGGGATGCAAGATCTCCTTATGTTGAAAATTACGATTTCAAAACCTATAAAAATCATGCAGTTCCTTTGAATAAAGAATTCTGGCAATTTTTAATGAAACATGCAAAAGAAAGTGGGATTCAGGTCTATGAGCAAGATTGGATGAAAAATCAAATCGCAAGTATGCCATTATTGATGCAAAATTATGATGCTCAAGAAGACTGGTTGAATAGTATGGCTACTGCTGCCAAAGAAAATAGTGTTGATATATTTTATTGTATGCAAACCCCAGGAATCCTATTGTATAGCATAAAACATTCAAATGCTAATATTTCTCGATGTTCTGGGGATTATAATCACAGGTGGCCTTTAAGCTATAGATTTATTCACTCTACACAAACAAATATTCTTTTTAATGCGATAGGTATTAATTCACATCCAGACGTGTTTCGTTCTCGATCAATGGAAAATGTCAAAATCAGGCCATTTAGCGAGAGTTATCCTGAATTTAACTGTTTATATCAAATTCTAAATGCTGGAGTTGTAGCACCTGGAGATAGAAAAGAATATGTAAACTGGCCGCTTCTGCAAAAAACCTGCAGAGATGATGGTTTACTATTAAAACCTGATAAATCTTTAACTGCAAATGATTTAATGTTTAAAAAACATAAGAAATATTATATTTGTGATACTTTTACTAATTTAAATGACTTATGCTGGAGATATATATTAGTATCTAACATCTGGCCAAGAAGAGCTAAGGAGACTTTTTTTACATTAGAAGACTTAGGATTTGAAGGAAACGAATATGTTTTATATGATTATTATAGTGGTAAGCTTAATCGCATTAAAACTAATGATTTAATTGAAGTGGGACGAATAAAGAGAAATGACTATAAATACTATATAATTTGTCCTATTACATCAAACGGAATGGCGTTATTAGGATGTCCTGACAAATTTATAACATGCTCAAGCAAATTAATAGTAGAAATTAAATCTAACGAGAATTCCATGGTTTTTTCAGTAGAAAACCTAAAAGATGCAGACATTAGATTACTAATTTATTCAGAACATAGACCTGGCTCAATTCAAGTCGATAATAAATTAGTAGATTCTTGGGATTATATTAATGACATTAATTTAATAGAATTACGTATAGTTTTTGATAAATCTGGTAGAAAAGAAGTGATTATTCACAATAATAAAAAATAATTTTTAAATAGGTTTTATAGCATAATTAGCTATTTATAATTTAAATTATGGAAAAAAAAGAAATTGTTTTCTCAGCAGTTCAAAATCATAAAGTCATTAAAAAAGTTATCGATAAATTGAAAAAGATAAGAGAATTCAAAATAAATTTCCATGATCCAACAAAACACTATTTTTCTCTTTCAGAAATACCAGAATTCATTAAAAATGCTAATGGTATGATAGTAAAAGTAAGAAATGAGTGTTCTGTCGATTTATTACATTATGCCAAATTATATAATATTCCAGCTTTGCACGATATTGATTCAGTTTTAGTTTGTAAAAATAAAATTGCTCTTGATTATTATTTCCGAAAAATTTTTGAGAAATATCATACTGAACTTGCTAAATTTGAATTACCTAATTCATGGAATCAAAACTTATCAGATGTAGAAAAGTTTAAGGAATGGGCTTCAAAAAAATTACCAATAGTAATTAAAAGTCATTATCAGCATGATAAATACAATAGATTTAATTTTCTTGTCCAACATATAGATGATGTAGAAATTTTTTGTGAAAGATATAGTGAATTTTTATACTATGATGTTTATGTTCAAAAATTCATAGAATGTGATGGAATTGAAAGAAAAATATATGTAATCGGGGATAAAGCTTTTGGCATTAAAAGAGAAAACCCAATATATAAATTTTTGAGAGAAAGGCCCGATCAAATCGATGTAAGTCTAATTGAAAGAGATAGTTTTGAAATTACAGAAGATATTAGACAATTATCGAAAATATTATCAAAAGAACTAAATTTAAGAATTTTTGGATTTGATTTAGTTAAACCAATTGACCAAGATATACTCTATCTAATTGATTTAAATGATTTTCCTAGTTTCCAAGGAATTGATAAAGTTGAAGATGATTTAACTGTTTACTTAAAAGACTTTATATTTACACTCTAGGCAGTTATAATAAAAGGCACTATGACCA
>JBHLLI010000073.1:0-20315 GCA_048885765.1 Candidatus Hermodarchaeota archaeon | reverse complement strand
GGACTTCTCCAAAGCTTTCCAATTATTTTCTTCAAATATTTCTTTCAACCTATTCATTAGTGTTTCCAACTTGTTAAGATTGCTTCTAGATTGGCCAACAAAAATTCTATCCATATCAATTTTCCCTGTTGTTTCATCATAACCAGTATCTTTTAGATATCTTTTAAAAAATTTTATTATAGCGTCTACGTCTTCTTTTAGAACCTTTTTTCGTAAAGCCATTTTAGCATACGCTTCACTAAGTCTGACTAAGGCATCTAAATTTCTTGCTAAAATTGAAATTATCGCATCTTCACTATCATATTGACCTCGTAAATCTAAATAAAATTCTTTTATTCTTTCTTTAGCCTCATCAGACAATATAGGGATACAAGTCCTTCTTGCGTGTTTAATATACTTTTTTAGAAGATCACTCGAGATTGGAGCATTAGAATTACCATTTTCTTCTATAGTTTCTTCAGGATCAAGCATTGAATTCTTTAATATGAATTCAGCCATTTGTGCATCATCTGCTGGATTAGGTTTATCAACTACTACAAAAATTAAATCAAACCGAGACAAGAGGGAAGGTGGCAAACGGATATTTTGAGTAGGCGTTTTATATCTATCATATCTTCCAGAATATGGATTTGCTGCTGCAATAATTGCAGTTTGAGCCTTTAAAGTGGCAACGATTCCAGCTTTTGCAATGCTTACAGTTTGTTGTTCCATCGCCTCATGAAGAGCAGATCTATCAGCAGTATCCATCTTATCAAATTCATCTATTGCTGCTACACCTCCATTTGCTAACACAACCACACCGGCCTCAAGGTTCATCTGGCCTGTGTCATTATCCTTAATTACAGCAGCTGTTAAACCTACTGCGGTAGACCCTTTTCCAGAAGTATAGAGTCCTCTAGGAGAAACTTCAATAGCACTTTTTAGGATCTCTGATTTCCCAGTTCCTGGATCTCCAACAAACAATACATGGATATCCCCTCTTTTATATCCCCCACCAGGTTTTTTCTTTCTAGTTCCTGCAAATAAGCTTAAAGCGGAGGCCATTTTAAGATCCTCTCTACCATATATATCAGGAGCTATTGATCTTGCTATTTTTTTTTGAATAAATGGCTCTTTAGAAAGATCCTCAATTTTTTTCCTATCTTCTTTAGTAAGATCAATTATTTCATCAGATTTATCTTCAGGGTCTATAAAATTAATATCAAAGAAGGTTTTAAATAAAGTAGAATTATTGCTTTTTGTTGACTGAGCCAATACTGATCTATATATCCCCATCAACTTTACTCTATCGCCAGGTTTTACAGTATCAACTAGATTATAGGTTAAAATTGCTTGAACCGATCGCGGAATTCTTCCAGGTGGTAAATCTTCTGGTATCTCTTGTATTGTTATCGATTGCCAATCAATAAATTCTGAATGTTTAGATATTAGTCTAAAATCGGTTTGTGCTTTTGCTTTACACCTTTTGTTAGTGCAAAACTTTGGCCATCTAATTCTTGAAGTTAGCTGAATAACATCAAATTGAGCTCCACATAAATTACACTCAAATGAAGCTTTTATAATTTTTGGTCTTATTGTCGAACATCTAACGAGGATACCATTAGACCACACAAGAGAACTAATATTTTTTGCTCTTAAACCTCGTAAGGGAAGATATAATGGACTATTTTTATCTTTAGTTGTAAATCTTACAAAATAATTCTTGTGAGTTAATTTTGCACCTTGGAATTTTAATAAATTTTTAAAAGCTTCAACAGAATCTTCAATTATTGCTTCAGGATCTTTTCTTAGCATTTCTGCAATGTCAGGATCACTTGCTAATAAATCTTCAAAAAATATTATTAATGTATCTCCCCCTTTAGCGTAGATCTCGTTTATTTGATCTTGGTATTTATATTCACCGGGGCTTTCTTGAAATAAGCGATAAAAATCCTCAAAACGCTGTACTTTATTAATCGGTTGACTAGGAGTCGATAATGGTGTTGTCATGATAAAAATATTAAAATTTTATTGATATACCCAATTATTTTTGGGAATTTTTTAATCCCCAATATTAATGTCGTATTTATTAAAGAGTAAATAACCAACTGTAAAAAAATTGAAACTGTCGTGAGATTTATTGAATCTCTAAAAAATAAAAAGTCTTTGTTCTAATTTTCTTTTAATTTTTGCAATATAGAACATATTATGGGATCTTGACTCATTTCACATCGTATTTTCAAAAGAGAAATTACTCTTTTTTTGATTTTATCATCTTCGTACTTGGCTGTTCGTCCTAAAATTAAGGCAATTGAACGCTGAGTTGCCATAGATCCTTTTCCACTTAAATTTTCTAACAATTTAGTTAAAATTCGATTAAGTCCAATACGTTTAATAATTTCGACAAAGCTATTAATCATACTGGTTCTAACATCTTCGGAATCGTCCCCTAGTATGTTTAGTAAATCATCAAGAAATTCTTCAATTTGATTACTGTAAATCCTACTTAATCTCGCGGATGCTTCTCTAATTTTAGGATCAGTACTTCTTAAATTAACTAATAAATTACTAAATGGAATATGAGAAACATTAACCTCATTGATATCAGATAATATATTTAAGGCTGACCAACGAACCCAATTTTGCTCATCTTCTAGTAAGGAAATAAGCTTCTCAATGATTTTTTCTTTATCATCAACATGACTAATTATTTTACCTAAACTTGATACCGTTGCTTCTCTTACAATCCAGTCGTCATCTTTTAAAGCATTATTTATCAAAGTATTGACTGCAGAAGCCGTGAATTTATGTCCGATGAGACCTAATATTTTTACGCACATTTCACGAATACTTGAGTCATTATCTGTAAATAAATTTAAAATAGTATCGATTGGAATAATATCTGGTGAGTTTTTTGCTATTTCGAGAAGAGTCTTTGTAAGTACAATCTTCACTTTTGAGTCTTGTTCTCCTATTGTAGAAAAGAACTCTGAAATAAAGGGTTTTATTAAAAATGGGTCTTTTTGAGCTATTTTTGAAACTATCGCAGAAGCCTTTCTTTTTGCTTGAATATTCCTATCTTTTTGTAATACTATCATAATTGGTTTTATATCAAAATTATCGACAATTTCTTCCGTTAAACCATCAATAGCTTCAAGAGCATTTAATCTTACATCGTCATCTTCAGCTGTAGTATATTTCAATAAAGTTGGAATAATGTTTTTCTGATCTGTTTTCCCAATCTTTATTAGTGTTTTTGATATAATTCCTTTAGTTATATAAGTGGTAACATCTGGTACTTTGATTAAATTTTGAAGTATTAAATTAGGATTATTTCTATAATTCTCTGTTAAAATGTCTGAAATATTTTCTCTTAATCCCTTATTTTCAAATTTTATAAATATTAGTAACGTGGTTAAAATCTTTTCTGGATCATATTTCCATAACCTTCCAAGTAGCTTAATAACATTATTTAAAATTTCAAAATTATTCGGATCAATACTATTAATTATATTATCAATATCTAATAAACCGGGTTCTTCTTCAAAATATTTTTCTAGAGCTGTTAAAGCAGCTATTCTAGCCTTTTGATTTGAGTCATTTAAGCCTTCTATAAATGGCAAAAGTGGAATATCATTTTTTTTAAAATTTCCAATTTTAGCAAGTACCTCAAAAATCGAGGCTCTTACAGAACTAGATGGATCTTTAATTAGAGGTACAATCCTAGATATAAGTTTGCGGTCAATTTGTTTAAAATTGAGATTTCTTATATTTTTTATTGCTGCAGCGCTGATTTTATCATTATTATGAAAAATTTTATCAATAATTGTTTCAATAGGAAGAATGTAAGATATATCGGCCATAAAATTAAGAACTTGAACGACAATCTTACTATTTGGGTCATTTATTAATTTTTCTGCAATTAATTTAAAAATTTCTTCATTCATTCTACTCTTTGTCCTACTTAGCACTTTTAACCCAATTAATCTTAATCTCCATTCTGAATCTTCTATGAGATTAAGAATTAATTCTTGAGGGATTCTTTCTATAAAATTAAGCTCTGCCTTAAGAAGAGTTTTTGCAATAGGGATACTTTTATCATAATTTGGAGATTCTAATGCTTCTATTACCCAAGGTAAGGTTACTTTAGGAACATCATTTTCTAATTGAACTAAAATTTGACTACATATTTTTCTTGAATATTTACTATAATCACATATTCCATCTAATAGGAGGTTTTTAAATTTCCAATCATTAAGAATAGCATTATTTTTTAATGGAATGCGTTCAAACATCATATTTATAGTTTCTATTGCATGCTTTCTTATTTTAGGATTAGAATGTTTGATAAAAGTAAATAATGGAATAGGATCAAAAGTTTGTCCACATTCTGTAATCTTTGAATATTTAATATTTAATACAAAATCGTTATTCTTTGCTAAAAAAAAGTATGAAGTAAAGATTATTAAAACTATCTCTTCAATTACAGCCGCCCAAGCCAATAAAAAGTAGTTTGGGCGAATTTCACTGGTAAAAAACCATGCGTTAAAAACATCCTCCAGCATAGAAGGATTTACTATTAAGAAATTAACTAAAACATTAATTCCTACTGAAGCCATTAAATAAGCCGCAAAGTAAATATCGATTCCTCGATATTTTATTTTTCTCCCCCAAAATCTTGTGAAATATCCTAAAATTCCAAACAGAAGAGTAACAAAAACAAAAACTGATGACATAGTTGATATGGCTAAAGTTCGGGTGAAAAAGAAAGTTATAGTCTGAATTAATGAAATCCATGCCCAAACAAATACAAAAAGCATTACACCTAAAATAATATAATGAATAGGATTTGATGTAAATTGCTTCATACCTCTTTTACTGTCTTCAAAATTTAGGAATATAGATCTTTTAATATCTGGAATATGATAATAAGCATTTGATATACCTGCAATATATCCTTTCGATCCATAAAAAGTTAAAATCATTAAGGGGTATCCAAGCATCCAAGTTATTAGAGTTATGATAAAGGGTAAACCGATAAAATTCAAGATAAAAGGAGGTAGAATAAATATTAAAATGTAAAATATGATTGCATAAAATACCCTCAAAGTCTTATTTTCCGATATATTGATAATTCTCTTATTAATAAGTTTATGAAAAGGTGTTAGTCCTTCGTCAGTTTCTTTGCTTAGAGCGATGAATAGGAAATCAATTAGAGGGAAAAAAGAAATATAAGCTAAACAGATACTAAAAGGTATAAGAAGTGCTAATGGGTTAATCTCTGGTGGGCTAAAAGTCCAAAAGCTAGGTGTATTTAAAGTAAATATGACAGCAACTGCAAAAACTACCATTATAGATAACCCAAAAATTAGACCATAAATGATGCATTGAATTCGATCTTTATTATTGAATTCTCCCTTTTTAACTAAAGCAACTTGTTTGTAAATAATATAGAATCCAATCGAAAAGAAGAGTAGAAAAACAATAAGAAGAATTATCTCAATTACCAAGATCTTCACGGTGTTTTTATTTTATTAAAGATATAATAGTATGTTTATTTCTGTTGTATTACATTTGTATATTATATAAAGATTTATTTATTTATTAAATATGGTGAATTTTTTGTTGGAAGTAATTAATGAACGCTTTTCTAATTCCTTAACTCAGTTAAACTTTGTTTTTTTACACGAAATGGTGGTTACAGAATGTATAAAGAATTTTGAAGGTTTTTCTTTGTTAGGAGAACCTTTTGGGCCTTTTGAAAAGGGTAAAAAATATAAACTAAGGTTATTTTCTGCTATCCCTTTTATTGAAAAGGGTATATTACAAGTGGCTCTGTCAGATAAATGTGATAGTATTGATGTTCAAAGATTTGCAATAGAAGAAAGAGATGATATGAAGTTAAAAAAAAGACCAAATAAATTTTTTCTAAATAAGATAAAGGAATTTAAGAGATTCACGGAAAATGAAATAACTAGAAATAATAAACCAAAAATAGATTTAGATAGATATAACTCATATGCTTCAAATATTGTTGACAGTCGTTTATTGAAACTATTAAAACTTTCTATGGCGGAATTATCGTTAGAGGATGAACAAAGATTAACGAATGCTGAGAAAATTCTTTATAAAAATTTATACAAACTTATTAAATTATGGAGAGGGTTCTTTTAATTTTTTTCATTACTTTTATGTTTAAAATAATTTAGAATATTATATCTTCTGTACCATATTTCTTGAAATATTCTTTTATATTATTTTTAATTTCATTGTTCATTTCTAAATGAGGTAATAATTCAAGTGCATTACTCATTGCAAAAAAAGGTATATTATAATCAGAAATAACATCTTTAATATTACTTCCATCTTCTCTTAATTCATTCCTATTAGTTAGACCAATTACACCGATAATATTTATATTGAAATCTCCTAGTTTTCGAATAGTGCTGAGTAAAGAACCCCCAGTTGTAGTGACATCCTCAAGAACCACGACATCTCCTTCAGGTATACCAATAAATATTCTATCTTTAGGATCTCCATGTTCTTTTTGTTTACCTCTGCCCATTGAGATTGGATAATTGCCAGGATAAAAATTTTTTTGAATTTTTGCCCATTTATATTGAGTAATAATACCTATCTTTGTTGCTCCTTCTGGAACACCATAGAAACATTTTGGATTTATCCCTAAATAATTAATAAAGGATATGATATAATCTGTTAATTCGTCGAGTAAATATGCATCTGAAGTTATATTCCTCCAATTAACATACCAATGAGATAACCTTCCAGAGGCAAGTTTTATTGGTTCATCAAAAATACCAATTACTTTCTGAATTTTTATAAATTCATTGAAATTCTCTTGTTTCCACTTCATAGTTATCAATTTTGAAATGAAATTTAAATTATTAAAAAATATAGTATTTAATTTTATTAATTCTTATTTATTCTCAGTTTTTTGATTCAATCTTGGATATTAGCAAGAATTTTCTGGGCTTGTGAGGTTATATTTTTATTGGTCTGTTTTGTCAAATTTTCAAGTAGATTTCGAATTGGTATAACAGCTCTAGAATTGGTTTCTGAAAGTTCCTCAAAAATAGAAAGAGTAGAGAGAATTTCGTCTTGATCTGACTTTTCAAAAATTTGCTTTATTTTTGGAATTGCAATATTATTTAAAATTTCATTTAGATATTTAAAAATATCCGCTTCTACTTTAGTGTCTCTATATGATCTAATTTTATTGCTTTTTATGTATTCCACAAATATAAATGGTAATTCAATTGGCCATTCTTGAATTTTTTCCATTTCAATTAGTTGAACTATCCCACCATTTTCTTTATAGAATAACTTTATATCCAATCACCCGTTGTTAATTTTTCTGGAAGGTAAATACTTGTAAGAAATTCAAATCCGTGTTGTGAAAGAGCTTGAATTTCTGCTTTTTTCTTAATTTTCAAAGCTAATTTTAAATCTGCTTCCCAGTGTTTATTTTTTTTCACAAAATCTTCATTTAATAATTCTTTAGTTCGTTTTACATCCATTGGTTTCATAGGAAGTCTTACTTCTTCTGGAATCTTGTATTTATCAAGATCTCTTGTTAAAACTCCAAGTAATTTTATGTTTGGAGTAGCTAAGAAAGGGGATTCATAACTCAATCTTTTTGATCCCCTTAAATATACACTATGGATATAATGTCCATACGGATCGCTGTCTACTAAGCTAAAAACTGGTAATTTCAATTCCTTACTTAAGCGTTTTAAAAACATTCGCGTAGCAATATCAGCTGCTCCTTTTGCAGTAAGAATAATACAAGGATATTTCCTCCAAAATCTATCTTCTGCTAAACGAATCATTGCAGCATCCTTTTCTACTACTAAAATGAATTCTGCGTCCGATTCAATAATCTCAATATTATCAAGCATGGGAGATATCATCCATCCCCCGCTACCAAGTCCTTCAAGATCTATAATATCATTCCGATCTCTTATTCTGAGTCTACCAACACACATACCTTTAGCAGAAGCCACTATATGAGTCGAATTCCTTGTAGTATATAACATTGTTGCTACATCTTCAATTGTTTTATCACTATTTTTCTGTTCTGTGAATAATTTAACATCAGTATAGAATATTTCCCTTTTCGTAGCGTGTATATCTTTTTCTAATAACTCGTTTACAATTTCTAAAATACGCATTAATCTTGTTATATCTGCTACACTTGTAAGTGTGTGAAATTGTTTTTCAACTATTTGTTCGCCTAGAAGTAGTAGATCATTTTCCTCATCCCATATTATATTAGAACTTGTTCTTGCGGGAAGATGAATAGACGGGCGACCTGTATTGTAAATTTGAGTAATAACATTATCTACCAATTTATATAATCGTTGAATAGCTTGTTTTCTGTTAAGATCGTCGATCTTTATAGTTCCCTCTGGAAATGCTAATGATTTTTCTTCTTTCCCTTTTTCTATATAAGAATTAAATAATTCTCTAGCTGCTTTTAATTGATTCATTTTTTCATTTTTAGCCATATTCTCACCAAATTAATTTTTTAATTTCCATTGTCTTTTACCCATTTTTGATTCAACTAAAACTTTATCTTTGCGTTCTAATTCCCTAAGTTTAAGTTGGAGATATCTAGCATCCATCATATCTTTAATTTTTAATTTAAATATGAGGTGTTTAATTGTTTGCCATTCATCTGATAATACATTTAATATTTTTTCAGTTGTAATGATCGGTAATGTAGTTTGTGTTTGCTTTGCTGGTGCTGGCTTAGGTGCTGGAGGTGTTTTTTTGGGGGTTATCTTAGTTGGGGCCTTTGCTTTAGAGATTGGTAGTTGAGCTTGTTTTACAGAGATGACATCAGGAGTTGTTTTAATTGGTTCTGGAGGTTTTACTACTTCTGGTTTTACTTCAGGAGGTTTTATTACTTCTGGTTTTACTTCAGGAGGTTTTTTATATGAATCTATTATTTTGGCAATTATAACTGTTTTTGTATCTTTGGCCAATAAATTAATGTTATGTTCTTTGCAATATTCTACTAATTCACTTCTAGTCCAATTTTTAAGGGTCTTCTCTGTAAACACTTCTTTTATGGCTTCGACTTTCTTAGCTATTTGTTGCAACTCCGTAGGTTTCTCTAATAATTCTTCTCTATCAATTACCTCTTCTTTAATTTCAGTGGCTTCTTTAGGTTTGATTAAAGGTGGAGCTTTTTTACCAATTGCACTTCTCATTAAATCCTCCAATTCCTTCTTGTTAAGCTTAGATTTATGAACACTCTCACCTTGAGATGCGATATTATATATACTATTAATAAAAATTGGTATGTATTTTTCTATTAAACTAGCTCTCTTTTCGATTTTTCGAAGACTTGCTTTTCTATTGAGATATATCCTCAATCTTCTTCCTATCGCTTCAAGACAATACTTAATCTCTTTAATTAATTCTTCGTCATCAGCTAATGCATTTTTTGATTGGGATTTAAACATTAAATGTACAAAGGGTCCTGAAACATTAACTAATAGTTTTATTGGCCCTTTTGGCAGGCTATTATCATAAGTATCAAGATTATAATTTTTCCAATTAACAGATTGAACTGCTTTAGTAATAGCACAATCAGCACTATCTCTTAGTTTAGGAGTTCTATTTACAAATCTCGATAAAACATCCCTAGACCTTTTTGGAGTTTCTAAATTCCTCGAATAAGCCATTACAGCCTCAACAACGTAAGCTAAACCTTTTCCACTTGTAGGTACTCTTGTCTCTGCTGCGACAAAATCGTCTTCTTTGGTATAATTCTCAATAAAATATTCAAAGACACTACTATAAGAATCGATTGATTGCATCTCAGAGTATGAAAGAATATCATCAATACTTGCCTTTAGTTGTTGTTGATCTGATATTTCATCAATAATATCAATAGTTTCCAATATTTCTGAGTTTAAGTTAATGATTTCTTGGTGATCTATTGAAAACTCTGTAATTTCATTGTTGTCATTTTTAAGTCCTTCTTCTAAAAGAATTTTTTCCTTTTCTTTCTGTATCAATTCAGATATTTGAGTTACATTTTCAACAGGTCCAGCGAAATCATCTATATTTTCTGAGATTCGTAATCCAATTTCTTTAATTAAAGTATTCTCTAAAGTCGACTCTCCCACTGGAATTGCTGTATCTGTTGGAGGTGCCATATACTTAATAGATTTAAAAGCGAGGAATAGAGAATTAAACTGTTCTTTAGTTAATTCGTTAGGTTTGACTTTAGAAATCTGGACCTTATTAACGAGATCTTCAGATTCTGTTCTATTTTTCAACTTTTTTAATTCGATCAATTTTTCCTTTGAACTAGCAAATAGTGAATTTAAATTTGCTTTAATTTTATCTTTTTGATTTTTTATCTCATCTATATTTTTTACCAACTTCCGAATTTCTTTCTCTATATTTTTAATTTCTTTTTGAGTTTCAGTTTTCTCAATACGGTTATTTAATTTTCTTATTTCGTTGCTTATCTTCTCAGAATCTTTAATTAATTTATTATATTCAGAGATTTCTTTCCAATACGCCTCTTTTAAATCTTCAGATTCAACATGGTAAATTATTAACTTATCTCTGGGCTTATCAGATCGCCCATAAACCCGTTTTTCATATGTCATATAGTTTATTTCATCAGTCTTCTTCTGATTTAGATTAATAAATCCATCTTCTAGTATTAGTAATTCTAATTGATCTTGTAAATCTCTTTCAGCAATATCTACAATCTCTTTTGCAGTTCTTGAACTCATCCTTACAAAATTATCTTGTAAAAAGGCAGAAATTGACTTATTCTCAGATTTTGTAATAAGATCTTGTAGATCTCCAATATTTACAGAGGAAGGATGAGGTTTAGCATATTTAGGTTCATCTGGAAAAGATGTTGCTAATCTTCGATAAATCTTTTCCTTTCCGTCTGGATCTATATAAATAATAGTCACATGGGGATTCATAAATGCAGTTTCTTCAATATATTTCTCTACATAGCCTCTAATATATTTTACATTTAAATAATTCAATTTAATATAAGTACCATGAAGAAAAAAACTGTCAATATCAGTAGGATGAATTAAATACTTCTTTTCATTTTTGGAAGTAGTAAAAAACTCTGTTACGGTAGCGTATATGTTTTCAGCTGATTTTGATACTGTGATAACAGGTTTACCCGTTGTATTTTGAGCATCGCTAAATGCACTAGGGGCTCCAAATCCTTGACTACCTCTGGTTTGTTTTAATTCCATTGACTTGGATGAAGCAAGATATCTGCCAAATTTTCTGAGATCAATTTTTGACATTCCTGTTCCATTATCAAAAATTTCAAACGTATAACTCATAATATTTTTCTGACTAATTTCAGAAGTCAAAAAAGAGGGTGCTTCATACTCTCTAATACGAACTGCCACTATTGGTTCTACATCGATTATGTTTTCTACGGGTTTAATGATTCCTTGCATATCCTCTATTATTCTCTGAACTTCCTCTTCTACTTCTAATTCTTCTTTATCAACAATTTCCCCAGATTCCTCTTCTTTTTCTTCTGGTTCTAGAATTTCAGTTTGAGCTTCCTCTACAGATTCAATACCTAATTCTTGCATTAGTGTATGTTTCGCCTCATTATTCAAGTGTTGAGATTTTTTTTCTTCTTTTGCTGTTTCAAGTATAGAAAATTTTTCAAGAAATAACTCTTGATCGAGGGAAAATTTAATTTTAGAATCTGGCTTTTTCAATTCTTTCCATTGAAAACTCTCAATGGCATCTAAGGCATTGTCAATAAATTCTGCACAATATTGAACATGTTTCCAATACCCAAATTCAAAACCAACCAGTTGAGTCCGCTTACGCATATACTCCGCTATTGTTCCTTGTTTAATTTTGCCTTCTTCTTTTGATGTCATTCTGGACACACTCGCACAGAATATTGTTTATTTAACTTTATTACAACATTTTACAAATATATATAAATCTATTACCTAACTGATGAGAATAACTATAAGATCTTAGATTTCTATCTAAATTCCATAGTTATCAGTTATCTAATCGAAATTTAAATTATATTCACTGTTTACAGTAAATAAATTAATATTTAAATATTTTCATCGGATTTAATTTCATAAAAAAAGATAAGAAATATTAAAAATGCTATAAATCAATCATTTTCACATTAATTTTATGAATTTTTCTTTTGGTAAGCTTCAATAACAGCATCAATTATTTTCGATGCGATATATCTTTTAGTGTTTCTTTCAACATGAATAATTCTTTTCTTCTTATCTATAATAAATACTTCATTATATTTACTACTAAATCCTATATCTTTTCTACCAATATCATTTGCCACAATTAAATCAACTTCAGATTTAAGGAGTCTATTATATGCACGTTCTATTAATTCACTTTTAGAAACATTTGTTTCTGCTTTAAAAGCTACAATAAATAAGTTATAATCTTTTTTTCTTGCTACATTTATTATTTTTGGTGTTAACTTCATATTTACTTGTAGTTCTTCTACATTATCAGAAGAAATCTTTCCTTCAATGCATTCAGTGGGTTTATAATCGCTTACAGCAGCAGCAGAAATAAAAAAATCATAATTTTTTAATTCGATTTCATCTTTAACAGCGTTTATGAAATCATCTGTTGAAACAACATGTTTGGTTTTCAAATAATTCGGCAATTTTACCATACATTCACCTGCAATTAATGTTACATCAGCTCCTCTAGCAGAGGCCTCTTTCGCTAATTCTATTCCCATTCTTCCTGATGATTTATTAGATACAAATCTAACAGAATCTATAGCTTCTCTAGTTGGCCCAGCAGTTATAAGAATTTTCTTACCTCCTAAATCTTTCTTAGTTACTAATAAATCTATTACTCTATCAATAATATCATCAATTTTAGCAATTTTAGCTTTACCTTCTGAAATCCTTGGCCCTAAAATTTCAACTCCGCATTCACGCAATTGTCTCTCATTTCTTTCTAAAATAGGATGTTTATACATACTCTCATGCATAGCAGGTACGATTACAATAGGTATAGATGATCCAAATGCTGTTGATGCTACGGTTGTAACAGGTGTATCATCAACTCCACACGCTATTTTTGATATTGTATTTGCTGTAGCAGGGCATATTAAAATTAAATCGGCTTTTCCTACAGTTTTTGGTCTATCACCCGCAAGATAAACATGTTCAACTGCTCCTGTCAATTTTGTAATAACTTTGTTTCCTGTTGCCCATTCCATTAAAGCAGGGTTAATTAATTCTGTTGCGGCTCTAGACATAACACATATAACTTCAGCTCCTAATCTCATAAGTTCACGAGCTACAATAGGAGAGGAAATTACAGCTACTGACCCTGTTAAACACATACAGATTGTTTTTCCTCTAAGAATTGTACCTTTACTTTCAGTGATGTCCTTTGAAGGGTGTTGAAAATTATTTTTTGCCATATTCCCATGTTTTTTTTCTGATTATCAATTAAACTTTCAGATTCTATGTAAATAAAATTTATGCATAAATAAAAAAAATATTGATACAAGGTTTTGCCATATTTGGGTAAAATTCAATTTAATTTTATTTTAATGTGAAACTAATTACTTGTTTTAGTTATGTTAATACTTTACTTGAAAAATATTATTTATGGTTTTAAATAAATTGATTTGAATTAAATAACAAACTTCAATTAATTTAAATAAGAATTATGGATAAAATCTGTGATTTACATATTCATAGTAAATTTTCAGGAGGAGCAAGTAAAAATATTGATGTTTTCAAAATAGCATATAATTGTAATTTAAAAGGAATTCAATTAGTAGGGACAGGAGACTGTCTCCACCCTTTATGGTTAATTGAATTAAAGAATAATTTAATAGAGCATTCAGATGGAGTATTTTATATACCAAAAGTACCAAATGTTAATTTTATATTACAGACAGAAATTGAAGTGATTTGGAACAATCATTTAAATACTAAAAAAGTACATTTCATTATTCTTTTTCCAAATTTTGAGAAACTAGATGAGGCTATAAAGTATTTATCAAAATTTGGTAATTTAACAAATGAGGGAAGACCAAGGATCTATAATTCTCCAGAAATTATCATTTATGGCTTAAAATTAATTGATGAGAATATTGAAATAATTCCTGCTCATATTTTTACACCATATTTTGGCATTTTTGGTGATAAGACCCATTTTAACACAATGAAGGAAGCTTTAGGTGTTTCATTTAATTATATTAATTGCATTGAAACTGGATTAAGTGCTGATCCCATAATGGTTAGAAGTATTTCAGAGCTAAATAAGGTGTCAATTATATCCAATTCTGATTGTCATTCTACAAATTTTCATAGATTAGGAAGAGAAGCCACTAAGATTCAGCTAAATAAATTAACTTATCATGATCTTGTGGATTCGATTAAAAGAAATAAAATTATTAAGACATATGAATTTAAACCGTCTCAGGGGAAATATTACTATGATGGACACAAACCTGAACGCCACTTTAATAAAAAAGATTATTACTGTAGCCCAAAACTTAATATTGATATTTGTCCCTATTGTAATAAAAGTTTAACAAAAGGAGTTTTATCTCGAGTTCAAGATTTAAGTGATCAAATAAGCCCATTTAAATTAAATTTCCAATATATTGTCCCTTTATTACATTTAATCTCTGTTGTACTAGGGGGATCTGAATATGATCGAAGAAACTTATCAATATACCAAATGTTAATTGAAAATAACGATAATGAATTTGCAATATGGGAAGGCAAAAGTAATTTTGATAATATACCTGAAAATTTAAATGAAGCTATTAATAAAATCAGGAATGGAAAATTCTGGTTTATACCTGGTCATGACGCTGTTTATGGGAAATTGCAATTTGAAAATTAAAACAGTAACTAAGGATATTTATCAATAATATTAAGTTTGAGATTTAGTTTAAGGCTATAGTCATGAAATTTTTTGAATTTATCAGCTTTAAGAACTAAATTTTCTTTAAATTGAAGAATTTTAAAAAACTTATTTCCATAGTAAGTTTTAAAAATTTTAGACATATCATATAATACTCTTCCATTATCACGTATTTTGAATATTTGAGTAGATTCAAACTCATTTTTTCGAATTTCAAGAATTTTGTTAGAGTATTTAAAAAAGGGTGTATGTTGCATTTTTTTCAAGTCAAATATAACTGTACTTCCAAGTTCTTGAATAATTAATAAGTTTTTAATTATTGAATGGATTTCATTTAGAAAATTGGATTTGAATTCCTTTAAAATAACATTGGGATGAAGAATTTTTTCCAATATTTGGTTATAGGGTAGATCCAATCCAGCTAATTCACTATTTAAATTTAATAAAGTTAAAATTTGATTAGTATTAAGTTCAACATCTTTTTTTAATTCTTCAAAGATATAATCTTTTTCTTTAAGAATATAGTCAAGCAAAAAATCTCTAAATGCTTTAACAAAGACATTATAGTTAGGGACAAATGTTTTATTTGGGTTATTTACCACAATTTCATTAGCTTGAAAAGGATTAATATCTTTATTTAATACGGCCCTGATAAGTGATAACGGGTAGAATCCTTCAATAAATTCCATCCCCTTAGAAATACTTTTAATAGCATCTTTAAATGAGCATTTTGTAATTACATTGATCGTTTTAATAATATTACTCTCAATTTTGATGGGTGTTTTTTTACAATAACAAAGATCGAACGGTTTTAAATCATGAAATAGTGGATTATTATAATCGGGAATAATTATTTGTGAACCATATGCATTAACGAGACTACCTTGAATTGGCTTG
Source organism: Candidatus Hermodarchaeota archaeon (assembly GCA_048885765.1). Taxonomy (GTDB): domain Archaea; phylum Asgardarchaeota; class Lokiarchaeia; order Sigyniarchaeales; family SOKP01; genus Loki-b32. Next base: position 4,499 of record JBHLLI010000073.1, on the reverse strand, counting down.
TTTGCTAAATCCCATTCAATAACCATTACTTCTTTTGAATCTTTATAGATAGTATTGTAACTATAATCAACCTTTTCACTTAACAAGGATACACCTTCAATAGATTTTATTTCATAATCATTGTTTTCTCCCCAGAATTGTTGTTTGTAATAATATACATCTTGAAAACTACTAAGATCATCTAAGAATAATTCTTTCATTATAAAAAAGTTAATTCCTATTTCGGAAGACTTTATTGTTTGATCTTTTAATCCAAAAAACCCAATACGTGAGACAATATAATGATATACTGGATTTTTTAAATTTTTTTCATCATGACTTACAATATATGTGTTTCTTTTTTTCTTAAATTCACCTTTACCTCTAGTAATATCATGTTTTTCCATCAACAACTTTAAAAAAGCAAATTTTTTCAAGTATACTTTTTTTTCCAGTTCCTTTATTTCAACTTTGTACTTCTTGTATTCATCATAATATTCTTCTAATGGAATACCAATGACTCCAAATTGTTTTTTTAATAACTTTAATTTATCAAATATACAAAAATTATCAATTTCAGAAAAAAAATAGTTTATTAGAGTGGTTTTTAGAGAATTCAGTAAAACATCAGAGATTAAATCCTTGAATGAAGGATTAAGTTCAACTAATTCAGTATAATTCTTCTTTATCAGATACAGAGAACAATATTGATTATTAAAATTTTTACTGTTTATCATAGCCTTTAGTTTATTAAAATGGGATACCATAAATGAAATATCTTTAAATTCTAGTATTTTATTAATAGACTCAATGATTTTAAGGAGATCAAAAAAGGAGTATTCTGGGATAGTGTTTAAAAATTTTTTAAATCCCTTTTCAATATGATCGTTAAATTTTAAGAAGTAATGCCCTAAATCATTTTCATACCCATTTTGTAAAAATTCAAAAAATTCTATAAACAAATTATTATTAATTGCAGTTTTCAAGTAGGTTTCAATTATATTTTCAGTTTCATATTGATTAAAAATTGCTTTATTCATATAGTTTAGTGCTTCTACGCAATTATCACTTTTAAAACAACTATTAGCTAGCAATAAAAAGTTTTTACTCTTTTTTTGTGAACCTAAATCTTCTGATGTTAAAATATACCTCTTAAAATTCTCTAATACCTTTTGAGCAAGGTCAGTTTTAATTATTGATAATAATTTTATCAAATGAACACAGATTTTTTTGTTTTTTTCAGCATGAATTAGAAATGATGGACAATCGTGAAAAATCTCGTTATTTTTTTCATCTATTATGAGATGAAATTCTCTTTCATTATCCAAAATAAGACTTCTTATTAGTACTGGATCTTCTTCAATATTAATCAAGTTAATTTTGTTAGAAAGAAATTTAAGTGATTTTTGATATAAATTCAAGCCAAATTTATCAATTATAAGGCTTGATATTGAATTGTTTACCATTTTCTTTAAAATCTTGATTTTATTATTTCTGATATTAATTTGGGAAAGTGATTCCAATCTTTTATGGTAAGTAATTGCCCTCCTGCAACTTTTACCATTTTTTTAGCTTCTTTTAAATTGAAAGAAGTTTCAGGACAAACTAATATGAAGTCAACTCCCAAGGAACGCATTTTTCTTAATTCTGTAATAGCTTCTTTAAGATCAAAAATTTCCGCATCAGTAAATAAAACATTCAGTTTTTCACGGGAATTAGAATAGTCTTTAAATTGCTTATTTGCCCACTCTACAGCACTTTGTATTCTAGTCCCACCTCGTGCTGTAACAGAAAGAAGTTCATCTGCTAATTTTTCTAAATCAAGTTTTTCATCTAATCCTTTTAAAACATGAGTGTTTGATTCAAAAAAAGAGATACCAAGTTCATCTTTACGCATTCCATAACATAGCATTGTAATACAAATACTCATATAAGTCAGTTTGTCTCCTGTCATACTTCCAGAAATATCAAGCTCAAAACACGCCGTCCTTAGCCCTTTAGCAGTTTCAAAAACAAAAAAGTCATCGTACTTTATATGATCCAATTCTTTACCTTTTTCTAATATATTATTTATTGTTTCCTCAAGATCAATATTTTCAAAATCATCTCCTATAGAATACGGTCTAACAATATTAATTGGAATTGGTCCCGTTGTTGAACTGCCTAAATGTGCTCTTGAGTAATAAATACCTAATTCAATTAACATTTTTTTAGCAAGTTCTTTAACTTTTTGTTTTGTTGTTTCTTGTAAATTTCTTCGATGGAGAAACCATTGTTTGAGTAAATTTTCTCCACTACCTGCTGATAAGCACGATATCATTTTATTTTCACCTTCTTGACCTCCAATTTGCTGAGCACTTCTTAAAGCATCACTTAAATTAAAATTACCTAGAGCACCAAGTGCATCTCTATTATCTGAAGCTAAAGCGCTAGCTGTTAATTCTTTTATCTTCTCGAAGTTTAATTGATCTTGGATTTGATTCATTAAATTACTTAATCTTTGAAAATCTGCTTTTTTTTTTTCAATTAATTTTTTGAGTAACTGATAAGTAGGTTCTATTAATTCAAAAATTTCATCTTCAGCCATTTGAAGCTTCTTTCCCATCTTCTCAATAAGGGCTGATTCTAGGTTTAATCCAATTTTTCTTAAGAATTCTGTTGCATCTCTTAGTTGGTAAGGTGTTTCGCAAGATTCTAATGTTAAAGATGTAAGGTTTGGTATATTCTGTCCTATTTTCTGATTACAATGAATATTTGGTGAGCTATTTGCTAACTGTTGTAATTGATGAGTAAGAGTTTTAAAAGCTTCAAATTTCTTATTTTGATTTAATGCATCATTAATGGCATTATTAAGAGCCTGATTGAATAATGAATTCCAAGATTTGTTTGCAAATGCTGTTTTTGTTAAAGTTTCAAGTGATAGGTTCATTTGGGAATTTTTAAACTGTTGATCGTATTTTTCCAATAGAGAAGATCTTAGATCAGTACCAAAATACTGATCAAGTGAATTTGTCAGACTAAAATTATGTTCAAATGAAGATTTTTCCATACTATTATTTAATACTTTATCAGAGTTGAAATTTGGAGTTTCTCTTAAGTGTTTCGCGGTTTGAAATAATTGATCCAAGTTTTCAATTTTATTTTGAAGTTCCATTTTCAGTTTTGCAAATTGATCTTCAGAAATGGCATCAGTATCCTTTAAAAATCTCATAGATTGAAGTAAATCTTCTAAACTTCCTGTTTTTATCAATTTATTTAGATCTTTTTCAATATTTTGATTTTTTAATGCTTTACTTGTGATTTTTTCCCATTCTCTCAATGATTGATTTTGAATTAATTCCTCTAACCCTAAGTTAGTGCCTGCTTTTAGATCTTTAGGATCTAAGGAATTAATTTTCTGAAGCATTCTTTTCTTTGCTTCCTCAATTAATTTCTCAAATGAAGTTATTTGTTCTTTGTATAAATCAGAATCGTCATTAAAGAAATTAAGCGCTGATTTATATGGTTCTTCATTCCTCTTTTGGTTTAATTCTTCCATGAATTGTTCCATTTGCAGAAACATATCTGTATCAAATGATTTTGATAATTCAATCTCATCTATTAGATCCTGTAATTGGTCTAATTCTGATTTGATTTCAGAATTCCTTAATTCATTTTCGAATTTATCAAGTTCGTCCTCATTGAATAATGTTTTTACTATATTTTTTTTATAATTTGGAAAGAGAATCTCAAATGCAATATCTTTTGCTAAATTTTGATTATCTGGAAATGAGGTGACTGTGCTAATTTCAATAAAATCATTTGGTGTAATCGAACCTTTACGATAGTATCTTGAGATAATCAAATTTGGGATTGATAATACTTGTCGTGGAGACGGCATTTGGATTATATCTGGATGATTTCTCATCCTCCTTATAAATTCTACTGCAAATTCACATGGGTTTTCAGGAAATACCCCCAATAAATTACCCTCCTAAAGTCTTATGGATAATGTTTTCTATTACATTTTCGACTTTTACTCCAGGTTTTGGTTTTAAACTTCCAAGTAACACATGACGAGCAATTTCAGAAAGATAAATATACACAGATTCTTTTTCTTTAACTTCTTGTTCCTTTTCTACGATTCTTTTCCTTGCTAATAATTTTGCAATAGCAATCCCTGCTCTAATTGAGGCAGGTATTTCTATATCAATTTTGTTTTGTCTAGTTTCTTTAATAATCGAATATATTAATTCAAGTTCTGACTCTTCAATAACAAAATGTTCAGGTAAGTTAATTCTTATTATATCTAATTCGGTTGATTTGTCCGGGTAAGTTAATTTAATCCAAACCTTTATCCTATCTTTTAAAGCTTCAGATAAGCGATGAGTTCCAGATAATTCTTCTGGATTCATTGCGCATATAAAGAAAAAATTATTATCAGCCTTTATTCTCCCTAGGTGAGGAATTCCTATAGAAGCTTCTTCTAATGGTTCTAATAAAGTATTTTGAGAGTATTCTGTAGCTCTATTAATTTCATT
>JBHLLI010000072.1:0-20445 GCA_048885765.1 Candidatus Hermodarchaeota archaeon | reverse complement strand
GCTCAGGAAGCAACTGGTTATGGTACATCAACAATTGGCTGTGATGCTGAAGCGGGAATTGATTTATTTGTCTCTCCTGATCATACCCCAGATAACCGCCCTGGAGCAATTTTAATGTTCTTCAAGAACAAAAAGGATGAGATGAGTATGGTTTTAACGCATAGAATTGGTGAATGTATTCTGACTTGCCCCACAACCGCATGTTTTGATGCTCTAAGTGACTCTCTTGATCGTTCAAAGGAATTTGAAGTCAAATCTGGTAATAATTTAAAATTTTTTGGTGATGGATTCCAAGAAAAGCTTGAAGGGGTTTATAATTTTGAGGCGTTTAAAATTCCAGTAATGGAGGGAGAATTTATTGTTCAAAACTCATTCAAAGTGGGAAAAGGAATCGCAGGAGGAAATTTTTTAATTATAGGAAAAGACCAAAATTCTGCTTTAGAAGCCGCTGAAAAGGCAATTGATGCAATTAAAGATATACCTAATGTAATCGCGCCATTTCCAGGAGGAATTGTACGTTCTGGATCAAAGGTTGGTTCGAAATATGAATTCATGAGAGCTTCCACCAATGAAAAATACTGTCCTACTTTAAAAAATAAAATAGAGGATTCAGAATTGAAAGAGGAAGACAATTGTGTCTATGAAATTGTTCTTGATGGTGCTACTGAAGATGCTATTAAACAAGCAATGAAAGTAGGTATTGAAGCTGTAGTAAAAGTTCCAGGGATAACCCGTATATCAGCAGGTAATTATGGTGGAACACTTGGAAAATTTCAATATCGCCTTTATGATATTTTAAGTTAAAAGGTGAAAAAAGAGATTAAATAAAAATTTATAATTTTCTTTTTATTTTTCTTTGAGGGACTTCTTCTCTATCTTTTTCTTTCTCTGGTTTCGATTCATCAATTTCTTTCTTCTCAAGTTCTTCTTTACCAGGTTTTGCTTTAATTTTTTTCTTAGTTACAAGTTTTTTAGCAGGTATGTCTTTCTTTTTAGGTGTGATTCTTTGAAGTTCACTCCTTGATTTAAAGTAGCTGTACGTAGCAACAATACCTAAAAGAATTCCTAAAGTAACTCCCCCAAAAATCAAGATCCATGGTAAATAATAACTGATGACATCTGGGATTATTCGAATTGCTTGAGGTGCTTTACTATAATCATCGGTAAGACTAACAACCGCACCATCTGAATCTATAACGTATAAGTACACATACCAAATTCCATCAATTAAATCAAAAGTTCTAATAGTGATCTCAGTATTTTCTCCAATATATGCATGTGAAATATTATACCATTCATTATTCGTATTTAATAAAGCAACTTTTACATATGACAATTCTTCAATATCAGATACATTAAAAGAAAAGACTAAATTTCTACCATAGAATATTGAAATTGTCTCATTCATATTTAATCCATTAATAGTATAAGAGTGAATTTCAGGAGCATTATTTTTAACAGTAAGATAAGTTCCTTTTGATGAATATCCTCCATGCTCATCAGTTAATGTCACATTAACTCTATATTTCCCAATAGGCCTATTAGCAGGAATATTAAAGGTTTCTGAGAATAAATTATTAGTATCAAAATCTATTACATTTTGAATTACTAGCGCACCTTCAGCATCATAGATGCGCATCCTGGGTATTAGATCTTCTGATTTGCTTTCTACATCTGTGACATTAAATGAGATTGTAAAATCTTCAGTTCTGAATACCTCTTCAGGAGAAAGGATAATAGACGAATTAATAAATGGTCTATTGTTTTTTACATAAAATGGGAAGTAAGCTGTCTCTCTTCTCGCTGAAAGTTTATCAGTCATATTTAATTGGATATAGTAGAATTGGTTCTTGTCAAAAGTATCATTCAATAACGGAGTTGCGAATTGAACAATATCTTTGTCAAAATTGATAATATTATCTTGATCTGATTCTTCTAAACTATCAACTACAGTTGTATTCCAAGTAAAATCATAGGTACTAAAATTACTTACAAGAATTTCTCCATATAGAGTATCTTCAATATAATATTCACAACTATTTAGATTTACCATATAATTTGTAAAAATTGTAAAATTTGTATATGTAGTATGCGAATTAATTAGTTGATCTGTTACATTGTAAATTAGGAAACTAATATTTTGAAATCCTAACGGTGCATTGTACTCTGGTGTATATTTATAATTATATCTATTGGTAGCTACATTTACCATATCAAAAAATTTAGTTGAACCATTACTAAATGATATTTGCATTTTAACATAATCTGTATCAGGAAAATCGAATGTGTTTATCGTAATATTAACAGTTTCAAACAACCGATATATGTTTGTGGCATTTTGTGTTATTGCGTAATGTGGTAGGGCTGGTAGAGCTAATTCAGGCATTAACGGTTTTTTTTCTTTAGCATAGTTCAAAGATTGAGAATTAAATAGTGCCATACTTGTGAAACTTAAAAGAAAACTCATTAGCATGAAAAATAATATTAATCTGTTTTGAATTTGTCTTGTTACCAAAATATCATCATCTTCTTAATTTCTTATATTTAATATGTTTATTTTTAAAATACAAAACAATTCCAATTGGTGCAAGTAGAGGTAAAATATAGAATAATATGAGATTTAAATTTGACAATTCTAGAGATACTTCAAAATAAAGTAAAGCAATATTGGTATTTTCACTATCCTTTAATTCAACTCTATATTTCTTTACTCCCAATTCATATGGATTAATCGTGGGTATTAAGCTTACTGTAACTATGTTTTCCCCCTTAATAAGCTGGTTAATATTAGTTCTTTGCTGTACGTTATTAATATATAACGAAAACGCTTCAGCTTCTTCTTGGTTGCTTTGTATAATAATAATTAAGTACGCTGAATCTCCTTGAGGTATCGTATCAGGAAAAGTGGCGCTTATAATTTCAAATTTTGGTACTATCTCAACATTAAAAATTCTGGTATAATATACAGTAGTGTTAATTAAAATTTCCATTCTTATTTTTATTGTGTTATTCGATATGGTATCAAAAGTCTTTAAATAATATGATACAACTCTAATTTCATTTTCAATTAATATTTCCTCTTGAATAAAATCTTCAATTGAAGGTTCGGTAACACCTTTAAAACTCACATTTAAAGATTGGCTTGCATTTGGAAGAAAATTTTTTAATGTCATAGATAAGAATATGTTCTCTCCCATAACTACTGTATTTTGATAAAGGAAATTGCTATAATCAAAAGAATATCCAATCTCTATTATCTTTATAATCTCTAAGTATATTACATTACCCTGTTTTATTTTGAACGATATTTCACTATTTCCTGGCTCTGCACCGAATTTTGCAGTAAGATTAAAATCTATTTGAATTAACTGGGAGTTTGTAAAGTTAATTAATTGAGAAGGATCGTTAATTATATCTTGTCCTTCTAATGACGCTGTTAATATTGAATCTTCGATCCTGGTGTAGTTTATATTTATAGATACATTCACAATTGGTCCATGATATAAAATTCGTGGTAAACCTTTGATTGATTCACTAAATAATCCAGAAGTAACATTGAATTTTTTTAAAGCATCTGTTAATTTAAAATATGTGGTGTTAGCCCACAAATAAATACGGTATTCATCATTTATAGGATGTGAATCTGTTATATTATATAATAGAGTATAGGAAGTATCAGGATCCCCTATGAAATCTTCAAATTCATAAAAGAAAGTTCCATTTGGGTATTTAAAAATATAATTTATAGTAAAGTTTGTAATATCATATTGTACAATGTATCTACCATAGGAACCATTATCTGGATTGAAAAATTGACCTCTCTTTATAAATGAGTAAACTGAAGTTAAATTCATACTATCTTGGTTAAAAATAAAATTGGGCACTTCTCCCGATACATTATAATTTGTATCTAAACTTGTACTATTATAGATCAGTAAAGCGTCTAGACATGCCTCACTTAATCTTAGATTTGATTGAAATGATTTAGATGTATCTGTTAAAGAGAAATTATATGCTTTATTAGTAGTATCATATAGATTATTTTCAATAGAATTGTATATTTGAAATGCCCTTTTATAATATGTTATATTTCCAGTAACTTCGAATAACTTCAAACACGCACTCATCATCAAAGCATTATCATTAAGATCCTTAGAGTGGTCAAATATAGTACTCCATCCTGGAGTAGCGATTTTCTTATATAATCCATTATCATATAAATAATCAAGGCTGTTATAAAGATCAACTGCATTTTGAAAGTAGATTGAATCATTTTTCATACCAGATTCAATCCAAAATTCTAATAATGTTATTATACCTAAAGCATTTGTACTTAAATGATAATATTTTTGTCCAGCAATAGATGTATCCCAATTTTGATTGGCATCATGATAAAAAGCTTTTGACGATGAATCCCACATATACCCATCGTCTACCATTTTAACAATAGTAAGATTCGCAAGCTCATAGGCGCGATTTCGAATAGATTGGTCTAAACCAAGATTTAGATAAGTCCTATGAATTAAAAGGTTTGCTAGTATCGCATAAAAGTTACTTTCAGAATACTTCGTATCTGAAGAATTGTAATTATAAAATCCATAATAAGCATATCTATCATCCCAAAATTCAGAGGAATTTATTAAATAAAACATTTCATTAATTGAATTTCTTGGAAATTTTCCACTAACAGAGAAGCTATTAATCTCATCACCAATGTTTTCAATTAAAAGGAAAATTGGCATTAAATTATCGTATAAGAATCTATTGTCATTTATTATTGCTCCAGTAAGATTATCAATAGAATTGACAAAACCATAATCGAAATCACCACCAACCCCCTCATACCATAAAGTAGTTTCTTTTAAATCTAAGTATGTCTCAAATGTTTCAATATCTGATAATTCATCTTGCTTTAACGATTTATAATATAGTAAATTATCTCCTGAATAAATAGTACCATCAATAATATCACCTTCTGTATCTCCATTTCTGTAATAAACTGGAATAGTAAAAGGTAGAGTTGATTGATATTTATTATCAAAAAAATTTCGTAGTTCATCAAAATTTCTTGTAAAAGGGTCTTGAAGTATTGAAATTGGAGTGCTTGTTTGTAAATCATTTTTTGTAGAATTATTGTTGAAATAATTTGTGGAGAAGTCTTCTTCGGAAGTTATAATTTCTTTATTAAAATTGGTAAATATAGTAAAATTTAGTAAAATTATAAAAGTGAGAGTTAAACAGGTTAAAAATTTTATACTCTGTTTTTTCTGATTTTTTATTTTTCCCAGATTTGACATATTCGGAAATTTCATTTTTTCATAAATATAATAATCAAATTAATGTTTACTGAGGTTTACTTTTTAAATTATTATGTAAAAAAATCCTTCTCTTTAAAATTTTTTCTGACAGTTTCCAAAAGATCACAATATATATCAAGTGTTCAAGAAACATTGAATCGCTTTTTAATATAGATTTCTCTAATGAATTTATATACTGAAAATTATCACTCTTCAATTTGAATTTTTAGAATCTTAATGCAGTGATCCAATTTCCTTTTTTAATCTTTCAACCAAATTTTTTAATTTTACTCTTTCTTGTTTCATTGAGTCTCTAAATCTAAGTGTGACGCTATCATCCTCTAAAGAATCATAATCAATTGTAATGCAAAAATTTGTTCCAATTTCATCTTGTCTTCGATATCTTTTTCCTATGGATCCTGCAATATCAAAAAATGAGTTAATACGACTTTCTAATAATTCCCTATGAACTTTTAAGGCTAAAGTTCTAATATTTTCTTTATTTTTAATAAGGGGGAAGACAGCTACTGTATTGGGAGCGAGAGTTGGCTTTAATTTCAAATTAATTCTTCCCTCCTCCACATTAAAAGATGTTTCAAGTAATGTATAGATAATTCTATCAATTCCAAAAGCGATCTCTAAAACTTGGGGGATTTCCTTGACTTGCGAACTTGAAGTTAAATTTACTTCAAAATTTTGCTTCGAAAATTCAGCATGTCTTCTTAGATCATAATCAGTTCTGTCATGGACCCCACATATTTCAACCCATCCAAACTGTTTGGTTTTTATTTCCAGATCCCACGCATCATCAGCATAATGTGCTCGTTCGTTTGTTGAATGTTGTCTAAATCTGATGAATTCATCAGGTATCCCTAGCATATTTGTCAAATAATAGGTTATATAAATACAATATGCAAACGCTTGTTTCTTTATAATATTAGACTTTATTGCTTCTTCAAGTGAAATTATTTGGGGTTTCTCAATTTTCTTATCTTGAAGTTGCCAATTTAAAAATGGTACAGTTTTCGCTTTATATTCCTCGTATTCCTCAAAATCCATTTCTTGTTCTTTACCTATGAACATTTGTAGTTCAAATTGATCAAATGCTCTCATACGGAGAACTCCTTGTCTGGGAGAAATCTCATTGCGATAAGCTTTTCCATATTGATAAATTTTAATTGGATATTGCCTTCTTGCGTCTTGGTCTAAGCGATTGAATAATAAGTAAGTTGTAGTGGCAGTTTCAGGTCTTAAATATGCTGTTACATTATTACCTACTTTAGTTTTTAGCATTAGATTATACTCTTCAATTTTTGTAAAAGGAGTATCACATTTTGGACATGCTAAATTATTTTTATGAATTATCTTTTCCATCTCTTGAAATGATAGGCCATCTATCATAAGATCCGGAAAGGCATCTTGAAGGAATTTATCAGCTCTATATAAAGTATCACATTTATTACATTTAATGACAGGATCTATAAAACGGTCTAAATGCCCAGATGCGATCCATACAATTTCAGGCAATATCGTTGGACATTCAACTTCTCCAAATCCAAAATAACGTAATTCACGACGTAATAGATTTAATATATTATTTTTAAGAGACATCCCCGCTGGACCATATGAATAAAAACCAGCTAATCCACCATAGATTTCTGGTGAAGGGCCCCAAATAAAACCTCGTCGTTTAACTAATGAATTGAATGTTTCTATATTATCGTCTATTTTCATATAGTTTAAAAAAGTGTATTATACTATTTGTATTTTCAGATATTACAAGATAATTAAAATAAATTTTTATAATAGGAATATAATAATATTATTATATTTTTTTTTAAGTTAAAATAAAAATTGATTAATTATGGTATTTCAAAATTTCCAATACCTTGGTTTCTGGGAAGCATTAGAGATGGGGCTCTACTTTGTTATAGTAGGATATTTCTTTTTATTGTTTTTCTATTTCTTGTTTATAAGATATCGAACTTCAAAGAAACCATACTGGTTATTTTTTAGTTTATTTTTTCTATGTTTCGGGATTGCGCGAGTATTTTTTATAGTATATTATTTTTTCGCTCCAGAACTATGGAATGGATTAAATGGAGCTGAAGTTGTTGCTTATCTTATGCTAAATTATAGATTAGCTACATTTTTTACTTGGTTAGGAAATGCTTGTGCAGTAGGAGTATTGGGAATTTTACTCTTTCCAACTGATATTCAAGTTGAAGAGAAAGAAGATGAAGGGAAATCAATTTTAAGTTGGTTTAGAAAAAGTAACAATCTAAAACTTATAATCCGTTATGTATTAATCATAATTCCAATTATTATAGGAATACTTGCATTAACTTTATCTGAGTGGCTTTTTATAGATCCAGAGTTTATATCTCAATATGGATATGGTACACCAGCTGATATGATTTCAATAATAATCGGATCTTGGGAATATCCTCTTGGTAGATTTCTGTTAAACTTCATTTTTATGCCTCTGTTTCTAGCATTAATCCCATTTATCTTTCTATATCTCGCTTGGAAAACTTTTGGAGTACTTAGAAAATCTTATGCCTTAAATGCTATTGGTTTTCTCATTTATTTTATTGGAGGACGAATTCTTCAAGGAGCACTTGATGTACTTTCCTTACCTCACGTAAGAGCAATTTTACCTCCGCTACTTATATTGTTAGCACTCCTTATCTTAGTTATTGCAAACAACTATGAACAACTAAAATAAATTTATTTCCTCTTTTTCTATTCGCATCTAATTCTAATACAGGCTTAACTCTGTTAATTAAATAAACTAAACGTCTTTTTTCTATTTACAAAATTTTCTAGTTACACTTAAAAAAAGATTAAAAATTTAAAACTGAAGATCTTTACATTTAATATATTAGAATTATATATTAAAGAAAAGAATAAAAATTTCAAGATAAAATCCATGACCGTTCACGGAAATCAATACTTATTACCATTGTTTATTAGAAAAGACTCGCGCCCCCTTTCAATTCAGGGGAATGACGAATTAACTCTTGCTTTTTATTTATTATCAAAAGATTTGGGGCAAAATAGAAAAATTATTTCATTTTCAAGGTTACTTTGGCCAATCTTAAGTATCCAAGGAGTAATTAGTACCCATATCATGCTTGATGGGTTGAATTTATTTAAGAAAATAGGTAGATTTTCCAATCCCCCTCGACAACCGTTAATTGGTCATATATTGAGAAATGTTGATAATCGAACTCAATTAGAGCAATTAAATATATTAAGCGACATCTTAAATTATAAAGACAAAGAAGCGGAAGAAATAGGTGAAGGAGAAGAATCCGAATTTCATACTCTTAAAATAAATGGTTTGATTAACCCCGAATTCCTTCGAACTTTATTAATAATTATACCTCTGATTGAATATAAACCTATTGTAGATTACACAGTATTAGATGCGAGTATTTCTACAGAAAATGCTTTAGCTATCTCAGAAGAATATCGTCAGATTATCAATACTATGAAGGGAAATGCTTTAAGATGGAAAACTCAGATTGAATTAATCGAAAAAGAAGTTAGTAAATGGTTAATCGATATAAATGTTCAAATAAAGGATATAGATTCAAGATATTCTAGTCAAATTACTAAAGCCACCACATCTATTGATACTTATCAAGTAGATGAACAAACAAAATTGGAACAGGATAAAATTGACCAATGGAAAGTTAATGAAAAGAAGAGAATAATTGAAAATATCTCAACTTTGTTTAAAACTTTTGAGCGACAACTAGAAGAAATGATTAAGAAGAATAAGTTTTTTACAACTGATGATACTTTAAAAAGTAAAATATTTGAAGATCTCATACCTCATTTTGAAAATCAATTTAAATATTTAACAGAAGAATGTCAGAAATTTTCAGAAACCCTAACAACACTCAAACAAAAATTCTATGAGCTTACAGATCGTGCTTCTCAAATAGATGTTGAAGCAAAACAAAAATTGGTACAATTTAGGGATTCCTTACAATCAAAATTAAAGGATAGAGATAAAAAATTATCTGAATTCCAAAGTGAAAAACAGATTAAGCTGTCAGAACTCCAGAATTTAAATACTCAAATAGAAACTCAATTTGAAACTATTAAACAAATTATACAGAGAAAGCAAAATACATGTCTACAGGAAGCTCAGACATTAATTGGGTGGTCACTTAAAGATGATCAGTCAGATTTATTTTCTAGACCTATACAATGGATTTATATGCCAGTTTATGCAATGTTTATTGAAAATGAAGATGATATGGAAGAATATATGAACATTGTATTTCCAGGGTATATAACAAGTGACCTTAATAATATCTATGAAGATATTTCAGCTACTTTTGTTAGTTTAAAGAATATTTTAAATGATAAAATTGAGAATGACATGGCAACTCGATCAAATTTTGAATTTTCATGCGAAAGGAAAAATTTAATAAAAGATCCAAATATAAACAAAAGATTGCAGCTGGGAATTTCAAAGTTACGAGAAAAAATGTTGTTAAATGAGTCTACGGAGAAAATAATTCGAGAAAATCTAAATCTTATAAAATAACTACTCTTTATATCATGTCGCAACCAAAAATGGAACGTAAAAAAAGGTTGGATCTGAAAAAGAGAAAGATAAGGGCTTTTTTTTTATCGATCGAAACAAAGAAAAAACATGACGTGGAAGTTGATAAAGAAACAGAGGAGCTTTATCAAGATGGGATGGTTTATATCCAAATGCGACTTCCCGTTGATAAAATTACAGATGAATTTGAAGCTAAATTAAAAGAAAAAATTGGACATAACATTGTTAAACCCCATATAAGAGAAGCTAAAAACGAAGATCTTGATAGTTTAAAAGATATTTATAATCGAGCTTGGTTGACTTCAAATACTCCTTTTCGCCCTATTACTAAAACAGATCTAAAAAAAATACTTGATTATCCTGAAACTGTTTTTCTTATTGGGAAAGTATATGGAACAGATGCTTCTTTTTTACTTTTAGATTTTGAAGGAGAAAATAAAGAATTTGCTATAATAGCAGCATTAGCAGTTATTCCTAGATTTCAAAGAAGAGGAGTTGGTACCATTTTAGGCATGGCAAGTTGGCAATATATAAAAGAACACTTTCCACATGTAAAAGAAATCAGATGTGAAGTATATAAAGATAATAATGTATCATATTCATTCATAAAAGGTATAGGATTTGAAGAATATGATACTAAGATTTATAAGAAGGAAGATTTTGAGATTCAAGATAATTAGTAATGTAAACTAATTATCTAATGATTTAATTTTTTCAGTTATTAGTTTCACATTATATTCATCCTGTATTTTTTGATAGAAATTACAAGCTCTCTCAAAATAGGAAACAGCTGTTTCAATAATTCCTTTAGTTAGATATATATCTCCCAATTTTTGAAGGATAACAGCACTTTCTTTAAAATATTCTAATTCTTCATAGACTTCCAAAGATTCTTCAAAATTATTTATAGCTTGTATTTTATCTTCTTCATATTCTAAAAATATCTTCCCAATTTTAAATTTGAGTTCTGCGTTCTTAATATTGTCTCCAAATTTATAAAAAATTTCGCGAGATAAATCAAAATAATCAATTGCACGCTTGGTGTCTCCTTTTGATAAGTATAATTCTGCTAAATTTTCTAATATTTCACCTTCTTTAATATTATCACCTATTTCAAAAACTCGTACAGCTTCTAAGCTTTGTAAAAATAGGTTTTCTGCTTTAGTATTATTATCTCTTAAATAATATATTTTACCAAGATACAAATAACATTCCCATTCAAGTCTTGCCTTAATATAAACAGAAATATTTTCCCCTAATCTTTTAATTAATTCTAATGCGTTAGTTAAAAAATGATACGACTGATCATAATCCTCATTCATTAAATAATACAATTTTCCATATTTTATCTCTGTTTGAATAATTCCATAAATATCTTCTCTTTCTTTAAAGAATTCAAGATTCCTTTCTAATATTTTTCTAATTCGATCATAGTCTTTTAATAGATAAAGAACTTCTACTAAATTACTAGAGGATTTTACTTCATCAAATATCAATTTTTCCTGTTTAGAAAGTTCAAACGCCTTCTGATAATATTGATATGAATTCTCTAGATCTTTAAGTAAGAAATAGATATTCCCCAAATTGTTAAAAATTTTAATTATCTTTGAATTATCTTCTAACTCCTCTAGAATTTCGAGAGATCTATTAAAATGATAAATTGCTTGATCAAAAAGACCATTATCTTCATGTATTATTCCTAATTCGTTATGACATATAGCCTCATTAAGTAAATCATTCTCATCTTTAAAAACTTTTATCGCAGATTCAAGATTTTTTGAAGCATTTGTTAAATCTCTCTTTTTATAATATAATCCTGATTTTTCTAAAAATAATGTTCCAGAGATTGGTTCTCCAAGGATTTCTTTACGGTCTATGGTTTCATCAATTTTTTTTATTTTTTGATCTATTTCTTCATCCTGTATAATAGTTGTCTCATATTCTTGTTCATCTTCTTCCATATCTAAGTGATATGTTTCTAGTTCATCATAAGGAAATCTCACACTTCCATTTAATACATCCTCAAGGTTCACGAGTAATGGTTTATTGCAATTTCTACAATAAGACCAATTTTCCTGAATAGGAGAGTTACAATATGGGCACAATTTCATATATGTCGAAACTCTAAGATATTAAAGATTTTTAATTTAAAAATGAAAATAACGTTATTTATAATTAATTACTATTTTTTTGAAATTATTCTATAATAATTCTTTCAGGAATATATCTACTTAATTTCTTTAATTATTTGTACAACATCATAAATATAATCAACTTCATAATCTGGTTGAATTTCTTCCGATTTTGGAGAGTTTGAGTCATTTAACCATATGGTTAACATATTACAAGCTTTAGCTCCTTTAATATCTGTCTCTAATCGATCTCCAATATGAATTGCATTTTGTGGTTTACATTTGAGTTTTTTTAATGCTGTTTCAAACATTATAGGTTTCGGTTTATAAAAACCAGTCTCATCTGAGAAAAGGGTTAATTTAAAATATTTTTCTATTTCTATTATTTTGAATACTTTTTTAACTACCCAACCAGGGGAAATTCCTATATTAGAAATTAAACCTATTTTGTAACTCTCTGATAATTCTTTTAAAGCTTCTTTTACGCCATTTTTCAAAGGAGGGGGATCTTTTAACATGAATTTTTCAAAATTAGCTTTGATTTCTTTACAATTAGATTTAGAAATCTTTATATTTAGTGCTAATAATAATCTTGTAATTCGATCATGAGTATATATATGACGATAGTCGATTTCTTCTAAGTTAACATCTAATACTTGAAATGTGGAGTTAAAAACGTTAGTAACTTCTTTGAGTGAAAAAGGAATTTGGTTATCATTTAAGAATTCTATAAAATAATCTAATCTTAAATCTGAATAATGTTTATTGGTAAAAATTGTATTCCAAAGATCAAAAGTTACTAAGTGAATCATTGATATATAATTTCTAAAGAATATACTTGTTTATTATTCTTTCCATATCAATTTTCTGAGGAAATACAATTATAATTTTTTGTATTAATTATTACAGTGTCATCAGAAATTTTGTTAGACCATTTTTAAAAACTGAAAAAGCGACTTTCCTAAACCACCAGAATTTCGGATTAAATAAAAATCTTAATAATCTCCTTCCAAAGAGAAAAAATCCGATGTCATTATAAAAATATCTATAACTTTCATCAACCAATTCTTGGATCTCATCACGATTCATGTCAGGGGTATTCATAACTGCTTCAATATTCCATTTTTCCCATTTAAAGTCCTTGGAAATCCATCTTTTTTCTATAGCTTCCTCATAAAGTGGCGTTCCTGGAAAAGGAGTTATAGGACAAGTCATCATTAGGTCAATGTCTAATTCTTTCATTAATTTAAATGTTTTCCACGTATCATTGATATTTTCTCCGATATTACCTATAATAAATGACCCAAAAACCATAATCCCATTCTTATGACATATATCTATAGCTTTTCGGACTTTATCAAGGGTATATTGTTTTTCCATTTTATTTAATGACATTTGCTTGAAACTTTCAAATCCTATAAAGAAACAAATAAAACCTGCGTTAGACATTGCTTTTACCATATCTGGGTTGTTAGCAATATCATCTACTCTTGATTGGCAAACGAACATTAACCGTTTACTTAATTTTGTTTTTTCCATAAGTTCACAAATTCTTAGAACCCTTTTTTTATGTAGACTAAAATTATCATCTGTAAAAAATACGAGTTTTGCTTGATTTGGTATAGCCGATAACTCCTGTATTACCCTCTCGGGAGATTTAGTTCGATATTTACCTTTATGAAATTGAGTAACACAACAAAAATTACATTTAAATGGACATCCCCTTGAAGTTTCACAAACCCAAGCGGGAACCCATATATAATGATAAGGTTTAGATTGTACTAAATCATTCTCTGGAAAAGGAAGTTTGTCTAGATTTTTAAATAAGGGTCTATCTGGATTATGAATAACAACACCATTTTTTCTATATGAAAGACCTAGTATTTGGTCTTTTGGTTTGCCTTCAAGCAATTCTCTAAAAGTGATATCTCCTTCTCCTCGACAAATCATATCTATACAATCAAATTCCTCAATAATATTAGGAACTAAAGTGGGGTGAAATCCTCCTAAAATAATCTGAACTGAATTTCTTTTCGCAATTTTGCATATATTCAATACCATTCCAAATGTATTTGTCATGCAAGTAATTCCAACCATATCAAATTGCCTGATTTTTTTTTCTAGTTTATCAATTCCACAAGAATGGTCAATATTTAGATCAAGAATTTCAATGTAATGATTAAGATCTCTAACGGCTCCGGCTAATGTTAATAGGGATAAAGGAGGACTACACATCACTTTCCCCATTCCCTCTTCAACTTGAAATGGTGGATAAATCAAAAGGATTTTCATTTTAAAGGATAACTCCATAAAATTATTTTTCTATATTATTTAATTTGTTAGTTCTATATAAGCTTTGTTGTTTCTATATAGCCTAAAAATACTTAAAATATGCATTTTTAAGATGAAAAAATGATATTAGGACTATTCAGCTTAAACTTGATTTTTCAAGAAACTCTGACACACAAAAATGATCATATAAACCATTTAAAATGGTCAAGAAATTATAATATAATTTATTATTATATCGTTACCAAAAATTTTGTTAAACCATTTTTAATAAGTGATAAAGCGATGTTCCTAAACCACCAGAATTTCGAATTAAATAAGATCCTCGCCAATCTCTTTCCAAAAATGATAATATTTTTGTAGAAAAATCTATAACTTTCAGCTACTAACTCTCGGATTTCATGTTTTGTCAAATCAGGAGTATTCATTACTGGCGTAAAATCCCATTTTTCCCATTTAAAATCCTCAGAGATCCATCCTTTTTCTACAGCATCGTCATGAAGTGGAGTTCCTGGAAATGGAGTAATAGGACAAGTTATTATTAGATCAATTCCTAATTCTTTCATTAGTTTAAATGTTCTCCGAGTATCTTTGACATCTTCTCCAATATTCCCTATTATAAATGACCCAAAAACCATTATTCCATTCTTATGACATATATTTATAGATTTTCGGACTTTATCAAGGGTATATTGTTTTTCCATATAGTTTAATGACATTTGCTTAAAGCTTTCAAATCCTAAAAATATGCAAATAAATCCTGCTTTAGACATTGTTTTTACCATATCTGGATTGTTAGCAATATCATCTACTCTAGATTGACAAATGAACATAAATCGCTTACTTAATTTTGTTTTTTCTAAAAGCTTGCATATTTCTGTAGCTCGCTTTTTTTGTAAAGTAAAATTATCATCTGCAAATAATATGAGTTTTGTTGTATTTGGTACTCTCATTAATTCTTTTATCACTCTTTCGGGAGATTTTGTTCGATAAGTAGCCCTATAGAATTGAGTTACACAACAAAAATTACATTTAAATGGACATCCCCTTGAGGTTTCACAAACCCATGCTGGTACCCATAAATAATGATAAGGTTTAGAGTGTACTAAATCATTCTCTGGAAAAGGAAGTTTGTCTAGATTTTTAAATAAGGGTCTATCTGGATTATGAATAACAACACCATTTTTTCTATATGAAAGACCAAGTATTTGGTCTTTTGGTTTGCCTTCAAGTAATTCTCTAAAAGTAATATCTCCTTCTCCCCTACAAATCATATCTATACAATCAAATTCCTCAATAATATTTGGAACTAAAGTAGGATGAAACCCTCCTAAAATAGTCGAAATGTTATAGTTTTTAGCAATTTTGCAAATCTTCAATGCTAATCCGAAAGTACTTGTCATACATGTAATTCCAATCATATCATATTGCTGTATTTTTTGTTCCAATTTATCAATTCTATAAGAAGGATCAACATTTAGATCAAGAATTTCAATGTAATGATTAAGATCTCTGGTAGCCCCGGCTAGGGTTAGTAGGGATAAAGGTGGGCCACACATTGTTTTCCCCATTCCCTCCCCAATTTGAAAAGGGGGATAAATCAAAAGGATTCTCATTTCAATATTGCATGTCATTTATTAATATTATATAAATTTGTAAGTTATTTCTATATAAGCTTTGCTGTTTCTACATAGCTCCCAATACATGAAAATCTGAATTATGTCCATATTAACGAAAAAAAATAGAATTATAATTAGTAAGTATTAACTTGAATTTTCAAGAAACTCTGACACATATAAATTATCATAAAAATCATTTAAAAGGATCATAATTTTTTTTTATTAGAACATAGCTAATAAGCAAGAGTGAACTAATTTGGATTCAAAGCTTTTTAAAAAAACGTTTCCTTACATTTGTAACAACTGTAACGAATTTGCTCATACATTACATGCTTTTTGTGACAAATGTGGTGAAAAGGCTTTAAGGAGAGCCGTTAATAAGGATTACAAAGGTCACAAATAAAAGTAATAGGGTTATTTTTGTTAGAACTTTTTTTTCTTTATTATAGGTAATTCATTTTTGGGTTGTTTCAAATTCTCTAAGTTCTTTATTTATTTGCAGGTCGTTTAAACCTAAAGACTCTAAAAGTATTTTGAGTTGAATAATAGCATTATTAGCATTAATATTATTAGCAATATGGAGTGCTCTAATAAATTGGTTTTTAGCTTCTTTAATTCTACCTAGATAAAATAGGGTTTCAGCTACATAACTAAGCCCACGTATTATTAATTCTGCGTAGTTTCCATCAATCGCTACATTGGTCCCTTTTTTAAAGTAGATAATAGCTTCTTCAAGATCATTGTTTTTCTTTTGGAGAATTCCCAAATTAAAATAAGAAGTGACAATTCCTTTACTATCCTTAATTTCTCTAAATGCTTTTAAAGTTTTCTTGTAAAGTTCAAAAACTACATCCCATCTTTGATTAGTTTCATAAATATAAATTAAATTACCCAAACAATCCAATAAATTATAAATATCGTTTTTTTCCGAGCAAATTGCGCTGCAATCCAAGAAAATATCCGCAGCCTCATCTAGTTTTTTCAATTTAATGTAATTATTTCCTATTCCTTTTAAACATGTTATTTGTTCTTGAACTTGGTTTAATTCCCTATAAATATGATATGCGTTTTGATATGAATCATTAGAAGTCTCATAATCACCTGCTTTAAAGTATAAAGTGCCTAATACTCCATAAACTGCGGCCTGACCTAATCTATCCTTTTGTTTTTTAAAATGATTTAAACAAACTAAGTAATTTTTTTCTGATTCGGTATAATCTTCTAATTCTAGTTGAATTAAAGCGATATCACTTAATTCTTTGATATAATTCGAATTTTTACCAATTTCTTCTAATTCCTTTAAATTTTCAAGTTTTTCCCTAAGTAAATTACTTAATTTCTCTTTTTTATGCTCTGATTCATTTTCCATTATAAAAATCTTGTCTAATTTTTTTAAATTATTTCTTCCAGGATTTTTACTGCATTTTTTACATACTGGAGGCACTTCTTTTCAAAAAGATCATTCTGATTAAAATATTCTTTACCGTCAGTTGTACTAATATCACAGCCAAGCAACTGTTTACACATTAGAGACCCATGCATATCCTTAAATTTCTCAGAGAATTTTCTTATAAGTTGATATGTCTTTTCTTTTGCATCAGTATTCTTATCGATTCCCATACCATTTTTTAAACCAATAACCATAAAAGCTCCAGTTACAGCACCACATGTATTCCCTAAACGCCCCATTCCTCCTCCAAAACCAGAAGCTAATTTTAGTGCTGTATCTAGATTTAACCCGTATTGAGTACTAAAGGTGCTTAAAACCGATTGAGCACAGTTAAGATCATCCCTAAAGCTAGAGATAGCTTTTTCTACATTTGTCATTTTAAATAAAGCTTATTTTATGAATATATAAGAAATATAAAATTTCTTTTCTATTATATATTTAGAGAAACAATACGGAATTAATAAATAATTAAGAAGTGGTTCTAATGAAATGTAAAGCAAGGCTATTCGATAAACTTGATGAAAAAAAAGTCAAATGTCATGTGTGTGCAAATGAATGTACGATTTTGCCAGATAAGGTGGGAATCTGTAGAACCAGAAAGAATTTTAATGGAGAACTATTCACACTTATCTATGGATCGTTAATTTCTTCTGGAAGTTTGGATCCTATTGAAAAAAAACCTCTTTATAATTTTTGGCCAGGCGCTACAGCATATTCTATTGCTTCTATTGGATGTTCATTTAAGTGTCAAAATTGCCAGAATTGGAATATATCACAAGCAAATCCTACTGATAATGGGAAAAATGGGTTTTACGATTTATCAGATATGAGAAATCGTGGAATTTCATTAGTTGAAATGACTCCTGAGCAATTAGAAAAGAGAGTAGTGAAAAGCGGAGCAAAATCAATTGCTTATACTTATAATGAACCCTTGATATGGCACGAATGGATTATGGACACAGTACCTCTACTTAAAAAACATGAGATAAAGACAATTTTAGTAACTAATGGATATTCTACTCCAGAAGCTGCAAAAGAGTTAATTGAAGTGGGAATCGATGCGGCAAATATTGATATTAAAGCGATGAATGATGATTTTTATAAAAAGATTTGCGGGGTTAAGTCTGTTAAACCTGTTTTGGACACTGCTAAGCGATTTAAATCTAATAGTATTCATGTTGAAATCACAAATTTGATTATACCAGATTTAAATGATAGTAGGGAAGATATCCAAAAATTATGTAATTGGATTGTTGAAAATTTAGGAAAAGATACTCCAACTCACTTTTCGGCATATCATCCTGATTTCAAAATGCCATCCATGGAACGTACTCCCTATGAAACATTAAATATGGCATATATTATTGCTAAAGAGACAGGTTTATTCTTTCCTTATGTAGGAAACATAGCTCATGAGAAAGGAAGTAATACTTATTGTCCAAGTTGTAATTATTTATTGATAGAAAGGCGTGGGTATAGCTTTAAAAAGATTGATATAAGTGATCAAATGAAATGCCCAAATTGTTCTTATGAGTTAAGTCATGATATTATTGGAGAAATTAACAAACATCCCTCACACAGATTTGTCTTCTTCTAAAAAAATTACTCTTTCTTATCGAAAGTTAGCTTAGAAAAAAAATATAATGAAAAAAAAAGATTTAGAACAGATATCCTATTGAAATTCCAAAGACTAGAACTAAAAATCCTTGAAGGAAACAGAATCCAGCAACAATAAATGCTATAGGAGGCCATGAGATAAATTTTGAAACTTTCATTAATCCTCCGATATAGAATTTTGCGGTAAGTGCAATAATTGCAAAAATTATTATAAATAATATCACAAAGAATACCGTAGGATTCATAAATAGCCCAATAACCACATATGCTTCTGCAGGCATCACCATTACAAGCACTAATATCACAGCACTTCCTGCTAAAAGTCCAACAACACTTGCAATTGGAAGATCATTAATGGGCTTTAAAAGCGTAAGAATTCCTATTATAATCAGTAATGCTGAAGTAAAGATACTTACTTCTCCGCTTACAAAGGCTATACTTGGTGGCACATTTTCCATTAATCCACCAACACCACTTAATATTGCTAAGATCCCAATCACAAGCCCTAAATAAGTAAGAACTTTCAGGAATTTTGTTACCTTCATATCCCAATCTTCTATTTTTCTCTTTTTTACTGAACCCCGTCTTTTAGCTTCATACACACCGAAAATTATCCACATGATTCCGAGGATTAAAACAAAAAAACCCGCCATCTGTCCAAAGAATTCCATAAATTGCAAAATCACTAAATTTCACTCCTTTATTATGTTAAGTTTATGATGAAATTATTTTGTTATTATATATTTATTTTGTTATAAAACTCTAATGTAGTCCAATAATTAAAAATATTAGTTAGTAAGGATTAGGTTATAAATGCGACAGTTTTTTTGATGTGATCCATATAAAATTCAATTTCTTGATTTTTTTTGTTCTCATCCCAAGAGTACTCATATGCCATGATTTCAGCAACAATATTCGCTGCTTTGAGAGCTTTTTTATGATGAATCCACAGCGACATTTCAGTTCGTCTACAAAAAACATCAATCAAGTGAGGAGTTGGTTCGTATCTCAAACAATAAAGAATTTCTGCTTTTATGAAAATATTCTCTTCAATAATTTTTTCTTTTAGAGATACATCTTGCTTAATCAGATCAAGAATTTTAAAAGCACCCTTGCCATATTGCTGATATAAATGGTCTGCTATATCATCATCTAATTTAAGATCATAGTTTTTTAATTCTTCTGCCCAGATTTCTTTTTCAAGAGTAATTATAAAGGGTTGTCTACTAAAATTTTTATCTCTTTTAATATTTGAGAATAGTCCTTTTTCTTCAATTTTTTCAAATAAATCTTCAGCCATAGCACGCCATTCTGTCAATTTACCTCCAGTGATCGTTAATAGACCATCCTCAGAGAAAAATACTATGTGATCACGGGATACATCACTTTCAGATTTACCCTTCTGCATTACTAATGGTCTTATTCCGGCATAAGTTGAAATGATATTTTCATATCC
>JBHLLI010000071.1:0-20849 GCA_048885765.1 Candidatus Hermodarchaeota archaeon | reverse complement strand
ATTTTGAACCCAATAGAATAAAGCAATAGCCTTTTCTTTATCGTCTTTTAAGCCTTTTGTTATTTCAATAGCGGTTTCTTTAACTCGTTTCTTATTAAAATCAAGAAATTCAGTAGGTTGTAGATAAATACCTAAATCTTCCATGATTAAGAAAAAAAATAATCATTTTAGAATATTTCCTTTTGTATTTATAAAAATATATAAAATAAATCTATCTCTTTAAACGTGTGAAGTAAGAAAGATTTTAAAAATAAATTTATAACTTTTAATTTTTATAATTCTATTACTACGTTAAAAACGAGATTACTATTATTGGTTTAGTGAAAGCTATTGATTGGTTTGCTCCTTGTACGCTTTGATCCCCTGTTTGGACCTAGTATATTTTTAAAAGCACCAGAATCATTAGATAATGATCTCATAAAAGACATCCCCTCATTAATAGAACTCCCTACAAAAGGAGTATTTATTCATATTTTTAAAAAAATAAAAACCGCAAATTTATTATTTAAACAACCAAATAAGTTTGCTAGAGGAGGTTATGAAAGTTTCCTAATCACCATAATTACGGACATTAAAACTCAAATTAGTTTAATGCTTGCAAATAAACTGCTCGAGGGTTTTGCTAATTACATTATAAATCTTGAAGATGCTTATCTAGCATTTGATTATGAACCTAAAGATCATAAAGCAGATCCTGATAAATTGAAAGTGATTGAGAACTTCTTTTTTTCCTATTATGAATCTATTAAGCCAGTACTTAAAACCTTAGAAATGGCAGAGCAAAGATATCAAACATTATTTCAAGCAGCCCGAGATGCCATTTTCATAGTAAACCGTGATACTGGAGTTATAGTTGATGTAAATTTAGAAGGAGAGAGATTAGTGGAAAAAACGAAAGAAGAAATTGTGAGTATTAAAGCATTGGATCTTGAATTGTTTGATGAGGGATTAGTAGATCCAACTATGGTCCAACATTTAATAAATCAGCCACCTCCTATCATTTCAAGGATAAAGAAATCAAGCAAGAAGCAATTATATTTAGAAGTAAACATAAATGAGATTGAGTTGGGTGATGAATATTTTATCCAATATCTTTTTCATGATTTATCAGACATCCATGTTGTGGAAGAGAAACTTAAAGAACATGCAAATAAAATAGATACGCTAAATAAATTTATTAGTATTACTAACCAAGCAAGTGATCTTAATGATTTATTGAAAAAAACTGTAGATTATTTCACAGATTTTTTAAATTTAAATGGATGTTGTATATATTTAGTCGATAAGATACAAGGGATTGCCAAAATCAAGGCACATAAAAATCTCCCACAATTCTTTTTTGAACAAAATGATAATATAAAGTCATTGGAGTCTCCTTATGATATCGTATTTGCACAGGGTGTAGCGCTATTTAATGAAAATTTTCCTGAGATTACTAAAAAATTTTTTAAAGGGGATGATTCTATTAATGGCGCGGTAATTCCGTTATTTTCAAAATTTGAGATTCTCGGTTCCATTAATATGATTTTAAATCAAAAAGCCAATATAACTGTTGAAGAAATGGAATTAATAATTACAATTGGCCTTGAAATTGGTACAGCTATAGAAAAAATGCAAAATCAAGAAAATTTAATGCTTAGTGAAGCAAAAAATGCAATATTACTTAAACACATCCCCTTTTCAATTTTTAGGATTTCAATAGATGGGATTTTTCAAGACATCAAATTGGATAAAAAAATTGAAAAAATTCTTGAGATCAGTACAAATTCCCAAGATCTCATTGGAAAAAGCATAGATAATATTTTGCCAGATACGATTGCAGAGGAGGCACTAAAAAACATAGAAACTGCCCTAGATGCACAAACAGCAGTAGAAATGAAATTCAGTATCCCATATCAAGATAAAAAAATAATATTTCGTTCAGATATTATTCCAATTGGGAAAAATGAGGTATTAGCCTTTCTACAAAATTTAACCAGAACTTGGTAATTTACTCAAAATCGATCGAAGTTTTTCAGCTTTTTCTTGTAATTCGAGTGAAAGAGAATCATCTCCCAATTCGAGACATATATTACTAATATTCATAAATAAATTAATAGCTTCATAAAAATCACCTTGTTCCAACGCTTTCTGAGCTTTATCCATCAAAACATCTCTATCGAATATCGGTTTTAATAAAGGGGATACTTCCGTATCCATATCTAAAAGATCTGCTATGATCCTGATCATTTTAGGCCTATTATTTGGATCAATAGCTACAAAAGAATAAGTTTTTTGCCCCATTAATCGCTCGATATCGTCTATTTTCATAGCACTGGATAAATCTTGCTTGTTCGCAATAACTGCCAAACGGGCATAAGGAACAACTTTATTAACTAATTCGAAAAAATACCTACTTTTTTCGAGGTTTTCCAATGTTGAGTCCGTCATCAACAGAACTGCGTCACTTCCTCGTATAAATTTCTCCCAAAGAAAGTCAAATTGGTCTTGTCCGGCAAAATCCCATAAGTAGAAATGTAATTTACCAATTTTTATAGTTGCAACTTCACCTGTAATCGTAGGGATATGTTGCATGGGAATTTCTTCTGATTTTATAAGTTTTGTGGTTGTAGTTTTTCCAACTCCAGAGAAACCTACAATAGATATTTTTGCTTTTAAATTTCTATGAATAGTATCAACAATAGGATCAAAGACATCAGATATTATGTTGATAGTATTACCTTTGATATTTTCACCATAAATATCGAGGAATTCTTTTTTAAAGCTTTTTAATTGCGGTTCAACATTCTTAAAGTCGTCTCCTAATCCAGTTACAAAAAGGAATATTAGATTTAAATCTTTATCAGTAATATATGAAAGTTTATATTTAAAAAATTCATAAGATGCAGTTTCTTCTGCGAATTTAGAAAATGCGGACTTTTTAATGTTTAAATAGACATTCGTAAAAAGTGCATCATCTATCCCTTTAGCATAATTTCGTTGGTAAATAATATTATCATTTAAAATTATATAGACTTGTCGCAGCATGTTGATTGATTTTTAAAAAGTTTTGTTTTATTGATAATATTGATTCAATTCTTTCTTTAATTCATCTAATATCTTAATCATATCATCTTGTTCTTTAGTTTCAGATAACAATATTATATATTTAAAATTTGTATGATATTTATTTATATCTTCTATTACCATATTTAAAATTTTAGCTCCAGGGCTAATAATACTAGTCTTAGTTGTTGTAAATTCGGTTGATTTGCTTAAATGGTAAAGTTTCTCATATAGGTAAAAAAGTATGCTCGTATCGAAATCATTTGACATTTCTTGAATAATTAAATTATCATCTTGATTAGATACAAAACAACTTGTTTTGGATAGACCACTAATTGTATTTCTTACCATTTTTTTTAAGTTAGAAGTATCTTCTGAAAAACTGCTTATCGTATCAGATATTGCATTGTATGTAGTGTAAATCAAATTAGGATGCAAACTTGTGAAATAGATAGGTAATTCTTCTGGCAAATCTAGTTGTTTTGTAATTTGCCGTCTTATTAAAGCAAGCATACTCCCTATTTTTTTTGTAATTAGAAGATCTATTTTATGAAGGAATAATATAATTTTAGCTCCAAATCCAAGTTTTTTATTAATTTCATAAAGTTTTTTAACATCATCAAGAATATCTTGTGAAGTTTTAATCCATGTAGGATAGTCAAAAATGTATATGATAACACTAGTATCTCCAAACGTTAATAGTTGTTTTTGTTCATCTTCCAATAATGTTGGAAGTGATTGACCAGGTGAATCTAAGAGACTAATTTTCAAATCCATAAAATCATGCACAGTATATTTAATTCCTATAGTTGCTTCAAGGGGAAATATTATTAATTCATTTGGGTCTTCTCCATCAAACATTACCTTCTTTATCGTTGTTTTGCCGACTGCTGGTTTACCCACCATAGATATTTTGGTTGCCATAGTCTAACCTCTTTTCTATTATCCAATTAAAGAGTTCTATTTATAAAACAATAATAGAAAAAATATTTAAACTTGAGTGAAAGAAAAGACCAAAGCTCCATTTTTAATTATTTTTATTGATCATATTTTTGAAGCTATTAAATCAATGATGTCAAGGACTTCTATTTTTTCTTGGATTTCTGACTCCAATTGATCATATGCATCCCTTAAATTCATGATACAAAAAGGACAACTGGTTGTTAAGATATTTGCTCCAGATTCTATAGCCTCCATTATTCTATCTTTCGAAATTTCTAGTGCTAAATCGGGAAATTGACTCTTTACACCTCCTCCTGCTCCACAGCACCAAGCATTTTTTCGGTTCCTTTTCATTTCAATGAGTTCAACACCAGGAATATTTGATATAACGCCACGAGGGATTTCAAAAAAATCCATATGACGCCCTAGATGGCATGGATCGTGGAATGTGACTTTTAATTTTTCGTCTTCTTCTGGTTTGAATTTAATTTTATTATTGATTAAGAGCTCAACTATTATTTCTGTTATATGTTTTACTTCAAATGGTAAATCTTCTCCAAGAAGTTCTGGATAATCTTTTTTCCATGTTCTATAGCATCCTGCACAGGCAGTAAATATCGTATTTACCCCCAATTTCTTATAAATATCAATATTATGTCTCATGATATCAGTTAAGGATGAAAAATCCCCTATTCTTAATCCAATTGAGCCACAGCACCACTCATCCTTAGAAATTGCAAAATCTAGCCCTCCTGATTTCAATATTTTCATCAAATTTTTTAATGTGTCAACTTGTCGTAGGGGCATTGTACAACCACCAAAGAACATTATTTCACCTCTATCTTTTATTTCAGGCAATCCTTCTGTCCATTCGAATTTTTTGGCTTTTTCCTCTCCATAGGGATTTTTCATTGTATTATTGCTCATATAACCAACAATATTTTCATGATGATCAAGCGGAGCAAATCCCGCTTCAATTAGATCTTTTCTCAGTGCTTCCCAAACTTTAATATGATCAATCCAATTACATGTAGGCAGAATAATATTCTCATCCTGTGTCATATGGCAGACTTCAGTACAATTTCCACATTCTGAACATTGATAAACCCATTCTGCGAGTTCTTTACTCAAAGGGATCTGGCCTTCTAAAAGACTTTTAAGAACATTCATACGTCCTCTTGAAAACCATATTTCAAATCCTTCTTCTCCTTTTGCTTCTTTAACAGGACAGGTTAAATACCTGCCAACAGCAGGTCGAATGGCATAACCGCAATCTCCACATCCCTTCCGCGATTTAGATGAAAAATCTAAAATCTATACAAGAAAAGATTGCTTTCCATTCTTCTTTTAAATGCTTTAATTCACTCACTTTATTTATCACCCCAAAAATTAAACTTTCCTTTACTTAGAATCATATTTGGATCAAGTATCTTTTTAATTGATTTCATTAATTCATAATATTCTTCTGAATATGCTCCAATATCCACCATCAAACGGGACATAAATTCACCCATCATATACCATTGCACTCCATGCTTTGTTACTCTTTCCAATAACGATTTCCAGAGCTCTAGATTTAAATCATCAATAAATTCATGTATTTCTCCATTAAAATAACTCCAAAAACTTGTAAATCCACATGTAATCTCCACATTATTTCCATCAATCAGTAAGATTGGTCCACTTCCAGCAATAGGACGATTACCAGCAACATTAAAAATTTTTCGCATATCTTCATCATGTTCTAAATCCCATTGATCAATATCATCTAAAACTCTAGGATATATATTAATTGGGCTAAAGCATTCAGCTGATAATGGTTGCATTGTTGGATAAATTCCCCACAAATTATGGTAAAATTGCCAATGACCTTGTTCTGCATAGTGCCATTTAGCTATATTTCCTTCAGAAATTTCAGATCCTAGACATTCTGCCTTATTCTCTTCCATTATTTTATCCAATGATTTTACATTTTCATATAATTCTACCTCAGTATTTGCTTCTATAGTATAAAAAATAAGCCCTCTCTTCTTTTTTAATTGACTCCACAATGGCATATGTCCTTCCTGTGCTGTAAGTCTTACGATAAGATCCATAATATACATAGCATCATAAACGTCAATGCCTTTTTGCCGAATTTCATTTAAAATCTTAGCCGATACCTCTCTCTCTTTTCGGGGAAGTTGAAAGGTTTTATATTCAGCAAATTTTGGTTTAGGGAATATTTGTAAAGATACTTTTGTTTTTACTCCGAAGATACCATTATCACCACAAAACAATCCTGCTAAATCTGGACCGTTGCCAAATCTATTAAATGGAAATTTAGAATATTTATTCGCCTGAGATCCTGTCTCAATAATTTCTCCAGTAGGTAAAACAACTTCAAGAGAAACCAATTGATTAGTACATGCCCCGTATTTAGCACAACCCCCTCCACCAACAGAGTGATGTGAAATTCCACCACCGATTGACGCGGACATTCCTGAACCTGGACCCATACACCCTGTATAAAGCCCATAATGGCAAAGATACTCATTTAATTTTGCCCAAGATATTCCTGCCTCAACAGTAACAATCAAATTTTCTTCATCTAGGTTTAGGATATTATCCATTCTTTTCATATCCAAGACAATTCCATTATCTCCTATAGGTTTACTGCCCCCAAACTCACAAATTCCGGCACCTCGTGGGATAACAGCAATATTTTCATCATTAGCTATTTTAAGAATCTCTGAAATTTCTTGAGCATCCTTTGGTCTTATAACAATATCGGGAACGCCTTGTAAAACAATATCTACATTCCGTGAATATGCATGGCGTACGTAAATATCATTAGAAATATATTTATTTGAAACAATTTTTTCTAATTTGTTGTATATATCTGACATTTCTGTAATATCTCCGTAAATTTTAATTAAAACAATTTATAATAGAAACATTGAAGTACTTAAATATATTCCAATGTAAAGTAAAGTTATAAATATAAAGAAAATAATAATTTGAATAATTTTGAAAGTCTAGGTGTAGCAAATTTACTATCGAGGTTATATCTTAATACGATTAAAAGCAATTGGGACTGAATGGAAGGTCGTTGAAAAATTAACTAATTTAAAATCTACAGAACCAGATGAAGATTGGAAAATTACGTATGCTACCCCTATTTATGGAGGTTGGGATGTAATTGTTGAATGCTCTTTTTCAAAATTAAGAGATATTGATAAAATCGTTACATTTTGTAGAGTTGATAAAGATTTATCACAATGGATTGAAGAAACCACCACTCTTATGGGCTCCAAAAATGATTACCCTACTTAAATTTTTAAAAAGTAAATTTAATTCAAAATTTATTTTTAAATAAACATAGGAAATTAGGTTAGTAACACTTTGAAAAATTCAGTTAAATACATAATAATTACCGTCATTTCGATATGTCTATTTTTCCCTATGATTTTTGGAGTATATATACAATATATTATAGTTAGAATATCAGATCTTATCTTTATTCTTCCTTTTTTATTAGGCCTGTTTGTACTTTTATCACTTGGACGATTAATTGAGATCTTTATATTTAATATTGAAAATGTTGAATTGATGCGAAAGCACGATGTTATGAACGCTTTAATTAATAAAAACAACAGATTTGTAATATTGTTCTTTTTTCCTCTTACAATGATTATGGAAGAATTAATTTTTAGATATTATTTGATTGGTTTCTTGAGAAATTCACTAAATTTAGAAATTGTTTCTGTAATTCTTATTTCGAGCATAGTTTTCTCTTTATACCATATTCATACATGGTTTTCATTTAAGAATTTAACCATTTTATTAATAAACTTAGTCTATCCATTCTTAATGGGTTTATACCTCGGTTATATTTTCTTAAATTTAGGTATTTTACCATGTATATTAATCCATTATATTTTGGCATTTTTCTTGTATTATAGTCTCTACAGGAGATACTTTAAAGCTTAAAATAATAAAGGATAAATTTTTTCCTTTATTCTTTATCAATAATTTTCAATCTTCAGATTTAATAAAAGATTTTTTATGAAAGTTTATTTCCGAGAACTAACCATTGCAGACATTCCAGCAATTAAGGATATTAGTAAAGATATTTGGGAGGGGGATGATTACGTCCCTCATGTTATAGATGAATGGCTTCAAGATAAAAAAAGTATGAATTATGGTACGTTTAAAGATAAAAATAAAACAGACTTAATTGGATTTGGAAGAGTAAAGTTATATAATAATGAGTTAGCATGGTTAGAAGGAGGAAGAATAAAGGTATCATATCAAGGTCAAGGAATTGGTAAGAAACAATTGGGTTATGCTGTTGAATATGCTGCGAAATCGGGAGTGAAATTAGCTCAATATGACACTGGTTCGGATAATTTTGCATCAATCTCCTTAGCGAAATTTTATGGTTTTACTCAAAAAAAATGTATGGATCTTGTCATTGTTAAGTCTGATGAGATTAAATTATCTGAAAAAATTGACCTGAATATTAACGAACTTACTGCTGAAAAGGCAAGAAAGAAATATAAGGAATTTGATATAGGTCCAGGAGAGGAAATCTGTATTGGTTGGTCTTTTATTCCATTAAAATATGTCACAAACAAACACGGTTCATGGATATACAATAAACAGGCCATTTTGCAAAAAATTGAATTTGGGAAATCTCATGAGTACGAGCTTCCGTCAGAAGAAGAAATTTGGATGATAGTATATGGAAATCCAAAGGGAGCTTGTAATTTAATTCTATATACAATTCAAAAAGAGCTTGAATCAAAAAAAACAGTAAACTTTGAGGTATTTTGCAAGCATAATGTAGCAGATCTGATAAAAGAAATGGGATTTCACTATCATGAAGATAAACGATTTGGTGTTTTGTTATTTGAAAAAGCCTTTAATTGAGAATATTCTTTCAATATTTCATCTGGGGGAATATATCCCTTAATTGTTTTTGGTCCCTTAAAATACTTAACTTTGGGCAATATTTTAAAAAAAAGTGCATTTTCTGGGCAATTTCGTACACATCGAAAACACAATATGCACTTCTTATGGTTAATGACAGGATTCTTGTTGAATAAAAGTGCCTGAGTAGGACACCCCATTTCGCATACTTTACATTCTTTACATTTATTTGGATTATAACTAATTAATTTACTTCCATATTTATAAAATATATTCTCTAATTTTTGAAAATAAGCTCTTATAATTGAGCCGAATAACGTTGGATTCGACCAGTCTAAAATATCTGTCTCGGTTTGAATTATTTTACCTAAACGAACTCCAAATTGAAAAATCTTGTCTATTTTCTTTCTTGACCATTTGACATATTTAAAATATTTAGATTCAAACACAGAATCTCGTGTTGGAACAATAACTTCAAGTGCGCCAATAAAATTATAATTTTTTCGTTCTAAAATTCTCCTAACTTGCTTTATTGATGACCCCGGAAGTCCAGCATTAGTATCAAAAAGGAAGAATCTAACCTTTTTTTTCGCAATAGGTATTTTTTTTATCCACTCCAGCATATTTAATGTAAATGTCATAGCATATATAGGCGCCCCAATACCTAAAACTTCAATTTCCTTCAAATTTAATTTATTAACTTTTAGAGATTTTAAAGGTATTAATTCCGATTCAAATTTTACATATTTTAATCCATTTTTGATTAATTGTGCAACATATTTTGTGTTTCCAGAAGAAGAGAAATAGACAATCGGAATTTTCATAAATATATACTATAGTCTATAAATTTATAAAATATTTATGGAAAACTATTTTAAATATCTTTATAAGTTTCAAAAAACACTCTTAAAAAAAAAGAAGAAAAAAATTTATTGACTTTCAATACTCATTTGGTATTCTTGAGTCTTCTTGCTTCCACAATGGATACAATAAGCGACTCCTGTTGTTGATAAGGATTCAAGCATCGTATCTGTAAATTTATTACCACATTCACTACAAAAAGTAACTTCAGGTCGTACTAATTGAGAGCTCTTTTGAATTGGAACAATTGGTTCTTCTTCAACTTGGGGTGGTTGTTGAGGTGGTTGCTGTGTTGTTTCCTGTGGTGCTTCTGTTTTAGGAGGTCTAGGTTTCCCTGAAATCGCGTAATATAATCCCTCAAATATTTTATAAAATAGAAGGCCAATTCCTTTTAGTAGATAATAAATTCCTTTAAAGAGGTAGTAAATTAAATAGCCAACTCCTTTCAAAACATAATAAACAAGAATTACCGCAAGTACTAAAACTGCAACAACTCCAATAATGACAAGAACTTGTGCGAAGAGTGGTTGGTCTAAAAACCAAGTTACAATTTCTTGCCACCAAATAGCAATATTGTTAAAATCGAACACTTTTTTATCACTTCATTTAATTTTTTTTAACTTAATTAAGGAAAGATCATAGTCAAATTAAAAAAATTTGGAGTCCAATTTTTAAAATCAAATAAGTGATTTAAGATCAATAATTAATAGCAAGAGGTTTTTGTAACTCATTATTATAGTAGAAATACCTATTATTAATTCTTGAAGTTTAAATAACAAGATCTAGACATATTTCCAAATCCTTAATTAAATCTTTTGAGTTAGATTTCTAATGGTGTATCTTGGAAGGACAAATAAAATTCAAGTTATTTGTCCTATTTGCAAAATGAGCGGTATTGTTGGAATTCCACCTTCAAGTATCAATAAGAAATCTCAATTAACCACAGTATCAGTTCATAAAGGGTTAATCTGTCCTCACCATTTTCAATTTTTTATGGATATCAATTTCAAAATAAGAGGCTATCAAAAAGTCGATTTGGAACTAAAACAAGAGAATTCAACAGATTTAAGGAATGGAGTGAAAGCTTTTAGCATAACTGAAAGAAATAGTAATTCTCATTTCAAGAAATTAATCCTTGATGGAAACCAAATAGAATATCACCCATTAAATAGTCAAAAAAAATTAGAAAGCAAGGGTTCAAAACAAACTTTTTCTAGTAGTAGAAAGAAGATGAGTTCAAAAGAAATTTATGAAGAATTCTGGGAATTTATTGATGATAATAATGAAACTTTCATTGATTTTATAATAAATGATAAGAGAAGAACAAAACATCAAATTAATTCTAAAATTAGTGAATGTTTAACAGTCTAAAATTAGAATAAAAATATGGATTTAATGATTTCTCTTTATTTTATGGATTTTTACTTCTTTATTCAAAATATCTTTCAACTTATAGAAATGAATCAATACTTCTATAAGAAAAAATCATGGTTTGTATGAAAAAGATATAAGAAAATTTAAAATTCAGTACTTAATTTACCAAAATAATAATTTAAATTAAACAAAATCTAAAAATTGAAGATTAGTTAATGGGTTGGAAATTATGAGCTATAAATTACCGGATGAGAAAGATTTAGAAGCTATGATTGGTATTGTCGGTAAAGAGTATGCGACAAACAATAAGGCAATTACTGCATCTTATTTGGCAAAATCGGTAATGGGATTAGAATCTCAAATTCCTGATATTGTCGTTAGACCAAAGTATGTCGAAGAAATACGCAAAATCTTGATATACTGTTCTGCAGAGAAGATTGCTGTTAGTCCTGTATCTGCTGGTTTATCAGGTGGATTTGCATGTCCAACTATTAAACCGGGTGGAGTATTACTTGATCTAGGTAGAATGAATAGAATTATAGAAATAGATGAAGATAATAGATATGCTATAATTGAACCAGGCGTTACAAACGGACAACTTTGGGCTTACATGCATAAATATCACCCAGATTGGGCACCTCCAATTCCTGATGGAGCACCACCCGCAGCAACAGTTATGGGTGATGCAATCGATCGTGGATTCTCTCTATACACATCTTCAGTAGGTCCGCAGGGAGATAACTTTATGTGTGGTGAGATAGTATTTCCTAATGGAGATGTGGTACGAACTGGTTCATGGGCACTTCCATTTGCTAAACCGTTCTATAAATATGGTTTAGGTCCTGATATGTGGTCCTTTTTAATGGGATCTCAGGGAGCATTCGGAGTAGTTACTAAAGCTGCGGTTAAAATATATCCCCATCCGAAGTTTAAAACGGTTGTGGTATGGGGAATGTCAAATCCTTATGATATGCAGGATTTAACTCTAGAAGTAGCAAAACAAGAATTCGGGATAAGTCACAACACTGTTATGGTTCAAGGAGGCAATTATCCCTTAGTAATGGCTCGTTGGCCGAAAGATAAAGTCCCACATGATTATAAATTTTATGAAGGATTAGGAATACCAGAATGGTGGATGAATTGGGAGACATGGGCTCAAACTCAAGAAGAATTAGATTATGCAGTCAATAGAATCAATAGTATGGCTGAAGATTTCAAGAAAAGAGCAAAAGATCCTGCTGCTATTAAACCACAAGAACTTCATCCTAAGCAAATCGCAAGTCGAATGAAAAAGCCAAATAAGATTGCTATTCCTTATAGTTTCTGGGAAGCAGGCTTTTTGTTTATTACTTGGTATACTCCTTGGCCAGAATGTGGACATTTTGCTGAGATGTATTGTAAAGCTATGGAAGACCGAGGATTTCCTCCAGTTATGTGGATCGCATCAATTGAGCGTTGTAGACAGGCAATCTGTATGCCTATAGTATGTTTTGACTCAACGAAGGAATCTGATTTCGAGAGAGTTCAAGATTTAAATCGATTTACTACTGAGTATGCTTTAAAACAGGGATGGCTTAACTACAGGCCTGATCCTTATATCCATGTGCAAGCTTATTATCAAGCTGGTATGTATTGGAAATATTTAAGAGCATTCAAAAAACTCGTAGATCCTAATATGATAATGCATCCAGGAAGACTAGCTCTTCCATAAATTAAGGAGGTTGATAAAAAAATGTCAAAAACAGGTATGGAAAGGCTCGAAGAGCTCAAAAAAGATGTATATAAATGTATTCATTGTAAAGCTTGTAGATTTGCTTATTCTGGAGAACCAGATAGGAAAGGAATTGGTGAATTTACTGGTAAGCAAGGGACTGTTCTTTATGAGGGTATGGTGGATGCTTGTCCAGCAGGAATCGAATACGGATGGGAGAGTTTCTGGAATGCTGGAAAAATCTGGATTGCTCGTTCAATCTTAAGTGGAGATTTAGAATTTTCAGAAGAAGTTAGAGATGTTATTATGCCTTGTATTACATGTGGTCAATGTTCCGCACAATGTGAGAATAAAGTTCGCACTGTAGATATAATTGAAGCCCTTCGTGCAGCATGTAAAGAGGCAGGAGTTCCAATGATTGAAAGGCATCAATTAGTAGAGCGATTAACAAAAGAACTAAATAATCCTTATGGTGGAAAGGCAGAAGAACGTTTAAAATGGGCAAAAGATGCAGGTTTAGAGAAGTATATCGGTAATAAAGATGCAAAAATTGGATTTTTTGTAGGTTGTACCGCCAGCTATCGTCAAATCGAAATTGCTACGGCTACTTGTAAAATCTTTGAGAAATTGGGAATCAATTTCAGATTAGTTGAGGATGAAGTATGTTGCGGAAGCCCTTTCTTTAGGGTGGGTGCTGTTGATACTGCTCAAGAATTAATGAATAAAAATCTTGAGGCATTTAAAGATTTGGATCTAGTATTTTTTAGTTGCGCTGGATGTTACAAGACATTCACAAACGATTATCCCAAATGGTCAACTGAGGCAAAACTTCCTTTTAAAACTATGCATGCATTTGAATTAGTCTCTCGATTAATCACCGCAGAAAAAATAAAGTTTAAACCAAATAAGGACTTAAAAGGAAAGGTGGTAACTTATCATGATCCATGTCACCTTGGAAGACATATGGCTTTAGAAATCGAGCAGAAAATAATCGAAGAATCAGAAAATCTTATGATGGATAGCCGTAAGATTAGAGAAGCTATTAATGAATGGTATGAAGTTCCTAGAATTGTATTAAGGCAATTAGAACAAGATGTTGGTATTAAATTCACTGAGATGTATCGTATAAAACTTGATAGTTTCTGTTGCGGTGCAGGTGGTGGAGTAAGAGCAGGTTATGCGGATTTTTCATTGAAAACATCTAGTCTACGATTAGATGAAGCTAATGCCATAGGCGCAGATATAGTTACAACTGAATGTCCTTTCTGCTACCGTAATTTATTCGATGCTAATGAGCAATACAATCATGATGTTGTAGTGTATGGCTTGATTCAAATGATCGACGAGTTTAATCTTTTGGATATTAAAGAAAAGCCTACTTTAGAAGAAATTCTAGCAATGAAAGATTAAATTTTCTTATTCTTTAATTTTTTTTATTTATTTTTATCGTTTAAACTTAGTTTCTAGATAAATTAATTTTGTTCAAAGATGAGAAGTAAATTATATATGAGAAACACGTGTTATTCTACTTTATAGATATTATTAACATAAAAAATAACTTTCAATAGAATTAAGTAATTGATAAGTGAAAATACATGGAATTAAGAAGTGACATTAAAAAATATCTTCCTTTGGTTGGATTTATTTTGCTTATAGGGCTTGTTCTTACAGGATGGATACTATATTTTCCAAACATTCCAGAAAGGGTTCCTAGAC
Organism: Candidatus Hermodarchaeota archaeon; assembly: GCA_048885765.1. Classification (GTDB taxonomy): domain Archaea; phylum Asgardarchaeota; class Lokiarchaeia; order Sigyniarchaeales; family SOKP01; genus Loki-b32. Next base: position 6,286 of record JBHLLI010000071.1, on the reverse strand, counting down.
CTGCTCAAAGAAAAGCGGTTATTTTATGTAGTGCAAATGATTTCTACAGAAAAGAAGGTGAACCTGGATTTAATGATGGAGTAGAGGCAGAATTTATAGCAGAAACGACTAATTGGACTTGGAGTAACCAAACAAATGGGTATGGAGGACCAGATAGTAATTATCAATATGGTCATAATGGCCAGCCAGGAGCATTACAGCTAATATGTTTGGCAAATGGGTACGTGCATATGGAGTTTGTATATAATTGGACAGATTATTATCCTTTACTTAAATATGCAGTATTTAATCTATCTGCTTGGATAAATATCTCAACTTATACGGGTATCCCTATTGTGATTAATCCACCTGGAGATGGTGTACGAGTAGGATTACGATGGATGAATTCTACTAATGAGGAGATAAGAACAGATTGGTCGAGAGGTATTTTTGATACAGCAGGGCAGTGGAATTTTATAAATGTAACAGGAATTTGTGATGATTTTACGGGGACAAATGAAATAACCCAATTACAATTAGTATTATCTGTCGAGGGCGTGATGAATGCTGGTGAACAGGTGCTTTTTGATGGGATTAACATTGATTACTGGTTTCCTCCTCCGATTCCTAAACCTCCTCCAAATAACCAAGATTCAGATGGATTTCCCGCTCAAGCTCTCCAAGTTTACTGGATTTTGAAGGATAATGGATATACTGAGGATAACATCTTTCTAATGCTTTACCATACTGGTGATGATATTATTGATATCGATGCTCTTGATGGAATTCCAAATGATCTAAATAGGTCAGGGATTGAAGCCGTAGTGGATGTGGAGAACAATGATGTAAATGCTAGTAGGTTTAAAAGTGAATTGAACGTATCTATATCAGGTTCCTTTGCATCAACTATAAGATCAAATGATCAACTAATAATTTATATGGTAGATCATGGTTCAAATAAAATTGGGAGTAATGGGAGTGCCACCTTTCATTTTGAAGCAGATGACAGCTATATTACTGAAATAGAGTTTTTTAATCTTGTTTCACAAATTACTTGTGAACGTATATTGATAAATATAGACATCTGTTTTAGTGGAAACTTCTTAAATGAAAACTCAAATATAGGTTCAAGCTGGTATAATATACCCAATTCAATATTAATAACATCAACGACAGATATTCTTTCTTGGTATTGGCGAGATAATACTAATGCTGATGGATTTGCGGGATCACTATTTTTCCACCATTTTTGGAATCTTTTGAATCAAAATCAAACAATCGGAGATGCCTTTGATAATGCAATCAATGTCATCCCTTCAGGACAAATGCTAACTATAAATTCCATTCAGTCCCCTTTAATTCAAGATAATTTAGGTATTAAAGACACCTGGAGTTTTAACAATACTCCTCAATTATAATAAATTTTTTTTTATATAATTTTAAAACTAAAGTGAACAAGCAATTCTTTGAAATTGAGATGATTTCAAATGAGGTGCTGAAATCTTCACTTAAATTTATATTACAAATAGAATTTATTCTAAAGTAATAATGTTCAAATAAAATATCATTATGAAAGTAGTGTCTAAGAAACCTTACAAAGGACTAATTTTTAATATAATTATCTTCATCGCACTTCTTTTAATAGGTGTTAGTTCCCAAAATTACATTGAATTAAATTATCAAGAAGAAAAGATGGATCTCATTAGCCCTAACAATGAACTTATAGTTTCTCAAGGTCCTAATAATGATACTACAGCACCAGACATTATGTTTATTCAACCAGAAATCAATAATACCATAATTAAAACAAAATCTTACACAATAATAGCAAACATCACAGACGAAAATCCCCCACTTTTTGGCAATGTAACAATTCAAATTTCAAATTTGACAAACTTCTTGTTTAACGTCTCAATGATGTATGATGGAGGAAGCCAATGGAGTTTTACATGGGATAATATCAGTTTATATCCAAATAATTTTTATCATGGATATATAATCCAAATAGTAGCTATAGATTCCTCATCAGATAGAAATCTTGGAATGAGTGATGCGATTTATATATATCTAAATGTATCGGGAGATACTCCGGGGATATTAAATATATTTCTCTATCTTATAATAGTTTGCTTACTCTTTGCTTTAATAATAGTTTACTTAAATAAAAGAATACTCCGTAAAGTTTCAGGGAAGGGAGATAAAAATAACAAGGGAGTCTATAAATATTAAATAGGCTTTCATTAATGGTGATATTTGGAATTAGCAATATTTTCTAAGTTGTACAAAACCATACGAAATTTTTCAAAAATCGTTCTTTGCAATTATAATTGAAGATGCTATTTTTGATTCCAAAAAATTAAATTGCTAAATTTTCATTAATTACAAAACATAAATTTTCGAATTTAGGAGAAATTTAGAAATTGAATATTGTGGATGATAAAGCTGCTTATCCTTATATTACTCAATTTAAAAAAGAACCTTTTAAATCATTTATAACTATTAAAAGAAAAGAAATAAAAAGCTTTTACTGTAAGAATTATGATGATTTAACTAAATTTTATCAATATTTTAATCAAAACCTATTAAATGCCCCTCAATTAAATTTAGAAACAATTTATTGGTTCCTTTTGTTGCGGAAATATCTTAAAGAAGATAAAAATGTACATCGAGACGAAATATTTAAATTTATAAAGAATTGTGAAGTGCATCAGTATGAAACCGTAGGATTCAAATCTACACCATACACTGAAAATATTCCTGACATTTACTCTACTTATTTAGCTTTATCTTGCCTTAAAACTCTAGGCCTTTTAAAGGAGTATCTATTTTCTGAGAAACAAACTCAGATTAAAGGAGAAATAAAAAATTTCGTATTTACACATAAAAAAGGTAATATTTTTTTACATTGTCTGGAGAAGGAGTGTGAAACATGTAAAAATTGTCATCCTGCTAAAATTTTATATTATGTTTTAGAAATATTCTCACTCTTAGGAGTTGATGTTCGTAATAATAGAGACCAATTTCGTTCATTTCTTAGTGACAGAAAGCGAGATTCCTCGTTAATTTTCAGATTTTTGTGTCTTAAATACTTAGATCTTGATTCTGAAGTAAAAGATAAAGACATACAATTTCTTCAACAACAACAAAAAGAAAATGGTGGATTTAGTTTTGGTCAAGAAGATACTATAAATACAACTTTCTGGCTGGGTTATACTCTTGAGTTATATTCTTGGCTATTAGACTATAATCCAACTGGATTATATTCCTATATAAATCAGACATTAAAAGAAATTATAACAAATAAAGAAAATTGGGAGTTTCCTAAATTAAATGTAGTTTCAAAACTGGTTGTTCTTTTATCCTTAGTTTGGCAAAAGTTTATTGATGAGGTTGAGAGAGTTGTATTTAAACATTTAGAAAAAGAAAATTATATAGACGTTAACCATTTAAAGACTACTTTTGGTTTTGCGGAATATGTTGAAGATATTATGTCTTATATTAATCTCAATTACAATTTTAATTTACAGGTTGTTGATAATGAAGCTGAATTTAGAAAATATATAAATGATCTTAGTCAAGGAAAAAAGAAATTCTTGCAAATTTTCTATGATAAACTTAAAGACAATAGCATAGTTTCTTTAACAGATCTTTCAAAAAGATATAGAATAATAAATAATGAACCAATAAGACTAAGGGAAGAAATCTTTCCAATCATCAAAGATATGGTCGAAAAAAAATTTTTCATTGGAAGTATTAGAACAAAAAAAGTTTTCCTTGGTTTTAAAACAAAATATCTGTTCTACTTGAATTACCTTTTAAAAAATATTATTATATCTAATATGGATTTGAATACAGAAAAATTGTATGAAGAAAAAGAGAAACTTGAAGATATTAGAAATGACATTTATAATATGACTTTAAAATTAAATCAAGTCACGTCCCAGATAAAAGAAGAGATTGAAAGTTATCTTTTAATTGATGAGATTGAATATGCTAAAGAGAGGTTAAAATTTATTCTAAGAGACGCTTTAATGGAAGCGGATTTTTTAAATGAAAATATCGAAAGCTCATTTAATGAAATTCTTAAGTATATCAATATACAAGCCAGTTTAGGAGTAGAGATCTCTCAATGGAATAAATTATATTCTGTTTTACAAAAGAGATTATCTGATGTGGGTGCATATTTACAAAGTAAAATAAAGGAAAAAGAAGATTTAAGAAATTTAAATGAATTATTAGAAAATTTAAAAGAAAAAATCGGAATCATTGAAGCAGATTTACAGAAAAGATTAGATTCTTTCAGAAAGTCTTTTAGCGATACTTTTGAAAAAGAATATGATAATGCTAAATTAAATCTTATTATTCAAGATTTGGACAATATTTCTCAAAATGTTAAAAAATATGATAATATAATATACAATGTTTCTCAAAAAGTCACTACTACAGAAAAGAAAATCCTTAAGAAACATAAGAAGACTATTGATAATTGGGTAAAGATAAAGGATCATTTCAATACTGAATTCAATTATTATATTGATGGATTTCAATTTTTCAACACAACCTTGCAAAAGATCGAGGAACTAAATGAACAAATTAAACTTGATATAATCGAAATCAATAACAAGGCTAAAAATAAAATACTTGCAAATGCATTTCATGAAGCCTTTAATATTACCAAAAAAGAAACTGATCTGTTATTAAATAAGAGATTAGGCGAAATTAAGGAATTACAATCAGCAATTAAACAAGAAATTAAAAAAAAGCAGAAGCTCTATATACTTTATCGACATTTACAGGACAAATCAGAAGGTTTAGAATCTGATGTAATCGATTTATTTGCCAACCAAGTCAAGATTTTAAAAAACAAAATCATAGAAGAAAGAAATCGAAGTAAACTTGAAGATTTTGATAGTTTTACATCTCAAAATATTTCTAATCTCAAAACTCAATTGAAAAATACAAAAACCGATTTAAACCTATCTCTTGATCTCACAATTGATGGTGTTACTAAGAGGTTTGATGGTTTAAAAAATGAATATCATAAAACAAACAAAATCTATTTAAAAAAATTAAATGATTGTAATAAGAATATTGACAATTTTAAAGAAAAATCAGAACTTAGCATAATTCAGTGGGAGAAATTTAGTGATTTTTATATCAATGAAATATCTATTTTAAAAGATGAGTATGTCAATCGGATTATTTCTTCAAAATTAAATATAATGGCGGTTGAGAAAAAAACAAACTATATTAAATTAGCTGATTTGAAGGATGAAATTAAATTATCATGTAAAGTTCTCATCAACAGATTAAAGGACATGATTGATATCTCGAAAATCAATGCAGAACTCAACGAAGAAGAAAAATCCATCTTAGTATATACTGACCATTACTATTTAAATAAAGAACTTAAGAATTATATCGATAATAACTTATTAAAATTAAATAGAGAGAGAGTTGGCAAGATCTTAGCATTATATGATTCAAGCATTAGAAATAGGACTTTGAATATCAATATGTTAGAGCTTCAAAATAGAATTAATGATTTAAGAATTTTTGAAGATGTTCTCCCAAAACAATTCTATCAAAAAGCTCAAGAACTTCAAATTAATCAAGAAAGAGTAGAATTTATTGAAACTAAAAGTAATTTTGAATCAGTTCTAGAAAATGAAAGAGTTGCTATAAATAGAATTAAGCAAAGTCTAAAAGTGTATAATGAAATGCAGAGTTTCATTAGTCAACAGTTTAATTCCCTTAATATAGAATTAAAAGCATATTCCGATAAAGTCTTCAAGGAAACAGAAAGTTATGATAATTACATAAAAATCCAAGAAAATTTTGAGACTAATAAACAAAAAATTAATGATGAATTAAAGAAATCTCAAAATAAAATTGATCAACGAATTAATTCACTACTAAACAAATCTGGTGATTCAAGTAAATTAGTTCCAGAAATTAGAGAGATATATGTGAAGATTAAAAATGAATTTTTAAACCTTTTTAACAGCAAAATACAAAAAATAGATGATTATTTCAGTATGATGAAGAGTGAATCATTTCGAGAGCAGTTGGTAAGCCTAATTAATAATAAAAAAATTCATTTAAGTCAATTACTCGGTAATTTAGAAAGAAAAGTAGAAGATAATATAGAAATCAAAGAATTCAAGAAAAGTAATGTTTTAATTCAAAAGAGAGCAAAAGATATTGAAATGGAGGTTAAGGAGATTTCAAAATCTATTGACAATAAAAAAAAAAGAATTTATTAAACAATCCAAAAAATTTAGGCAAACATCAAAATTTATCCTGG
>JBHLLI010000070.1:0-21267 GCA_048885765.1 Candidatus Hermodarchaeota archaeon | reverse complement strand
TGTCTCGGTTTGATTTAATTTTTGTGGTCGTTGATAAACCTAATGCAGCAGATGATGCACAAATGGCTGAATTCATATTAAGAAACTCTATGCTTGATCCTGAAGAAACTTTAGAAGAAAATGATAATTCTAATGCTCCAATCTCCAGTGATCTTCTGAAAAAGTACATCAAACACGCAAGAAGGACTTGTATCCCCCTATTGTCTGATGAGGCTAAAGAAAGAATAAAAGAATTTTATTTAGAATTGCGAGGTCAATATGATAGTGAAGATGCGATAATTTCAATTTTAGCACGAAATTTAGATGCCCTAGTTAGACTTAGTGAAGCATATGCTAAAATGGCTCTACGAAAAGAAGTGTTAAAAGAAGACGTAGACGCTATAATAAAATTGTTTAAAAGATATCTAAAAGATACTGGTTACGATGAAACAACAGGGAAAATTGATATGGATAGAATTTTTGTTGGCCAATCTAGAAGCAATCTTAACAAGTTAGAAACATTGATGAACAGGTTGAAAGAAATATTTGAAGAAAATAATTGGAAAGCTTTGGAGAAGTCCAATATTATTCAAATTCTAGAATTAGAAGAAAGTCTAGATAAAAAATTTATTGAAAGCGCTTTAGAAGAATTACTTAAAGAAGGAACCCTATACGAACCAAAGAGTAATCAAATTAAATTCACAAATAAAGAACTTTAGTTAGAGTTTTTAAGCATTTGTTCAGAAAGAATTTTGAAAGCTTTATCAACATTCTCTCCAGTCTTAGCAGAAGTATAAATAATTGAAATCGCATTTATATTTTTTCCTAAAGAATTAATCTCATCTTCACTAACTTTTTTCTCTAAATCGTTTTTATTAGCGATCAATAATATGGGAGCTAATTCACAATATTGCTTCACGTCTGGGACCCAAAAATGATTAATTTGATCAAATGTATTTTTTCTCGTCAAATCCCCCACAATAAGTACACCCTTTGCTCCAACATAATATGAACGTCTCATGTTTATCCAGCGTTCTTGTCCAGCAATATCCCATAGTTGAATAGATACTTTCCTGATTTTATTAATATTAACTTCTTTAATAAAAATATTAGTCCCTATACTTGATCGATAATCTTTCGCAAACTGCCCCGAAACATACTTTTTAACTAAACTGGTCTTACCAACTGCTGGCTCTCCTACAATAATGATTTTTAAAGACGTCTTCTTGATTTTTTTCATATTTAACTAAATTTATGAAGAAAATTTTATAAGTATATATGTAAATAATAAAATAATTGAAGTTTAAAATTATGGAAATAAATTCAGAATAGAAAAAATTAGATAAAGATCTATAATATGACGACTGGAATAGTATATGATGATATTTATTTAGAACATAATATTGGTAATCATCCAGAAAGCCACAATAGATTAATTTCAATTATGGATTTTTTAAGTGGAAAGAAATTGCTTGATGATCCAAGCTTTAAAATCATAAATCCTAGGAAAGCCACCTTAAACCAAATAAAATATGTCCATAGTGAGACTATGATAAAAGAGATACAAGAAATTTGTGAGTTAAGTGCAAAAACACATCGTCTTCAATATATTGACATGGACACAATAGCTTCACCAAAAACTTATGAAGCATCATTATTCTCCGTAGGTGGTAATTTACAGGCTGCAGATGAGATTATGAATGGTAATATCAAAAATGTGTTTGCTCTAGTTAGGCCTCCAGGACACCACTCTAATGACCATCGATTTTCGGGATTTTGTATATTCAATAACGTTGCTGTTACTGCAGAATATCTCTTTAGAGAAAAAGGTATCAGGAAAGTTGTAATTATTGATTGGGATTGCCACCATGGAAATGGTACTCAAGATATTTTCTACCAAGGTTCTAAATCAGATAATGGTGAATTAGTAATTTTTAATTCACATCAATATGGTTATTTTTATCCAGGATCAGGAAATTATGATGAAATTGGCGTAGGTAAAGGAGCAGGCAAAATAATTAATTATCCAATGCCCGCTGGAGCTGCCGATGATGCAATTCCCTTATTTTTTAATGAAATTATTACTCCTATATGTGAGGAATTTAAACCAGAATTTATCCTAATTTCTGCTGGTTTTGATACTCATTGGACTGATCAATTAACCAATATGAATTGGACCTACCAAGGACCTGCAGAATATTTGAAAAAAATTAAATTATTAGCTCAAAAATATGCTAATGATAAAATTCTTATAACATTAGAAGGTGGATATGAATTAGATAAACAAGCTCGGGCTGTATATAATTGCTTAAAAGTCCTAAATGATGAGGATGAAAGCTTAATACGAGAAGAACCAAGGGTTTCTGGACAAAAAATGCTAGATTATTTTAATAACAGATTAATTCCCGCTTTAAAGGACAAATTAAAGCCATATTGGAAATGTTTTTAAAATATAACATAGAAACACTTTTATATTTACATTTATGCTATAATCATAATTACACCTATAAAATTAAAGAAAATATTATCAATATAATTAAACAATAAGGAGATTAAAATGTCGTATGAATATGAGAGAAATGATGAAGATAAAGAAAAGGAAAAAAAAGAGTCACCTTTTCCTACAATGCCCCCTCCTTCAGTAACACCATTAACACCCCCTCCTTCCATGCCCCCTCCTTCAACACCACCACCTATGACACCTCCCCCTACTTTGCAACCTCCAACCCCCTCTGCTTATGAACCACCTCCGCAACCCAGCATGGAACCTACATTTGCCCCTATTGGTCAACCTAGGCCTTCTATCTCCACAGATCCTTCTCAAGAAGAATATGATTCAATCTATACTCAACTCCAAGAAAAAGATTCAAGTTTAAGTCAATTACAGTCTCAAGTTAGTGATCTAAGCAGTCAGACTTCCCAATTAAGTGCTCAACTTCGAGAGAAAGAAAATCAGGTTAATAGATTGACAAGTCAATTACAATCAATACAATCAACAAATGAAACGTATCAAAAGCAAGTCCAACAATTAACAGATCAAAACGCTCAATTACAAGCCCATATACCTGGATTAGAACAACAAGTTCAAGAATTACAGCAACATAACTCAATATTACAACAACAAATTGGTCCATTACAAGCTCAAATAACTAAATTACAAGAAGAAATATCATATAAAGAAAAACGCATTCAAGAACTTAAAGAACCAAAAGCAGTTATGCCGTCTAGTTTAGCTCAAGGGATAACAAACCAAACATCAAGTTACAGCTCGTCCCCAAGTATCTCACCTACTCCTTCACCAGCAGCAACAGCGGCACCTTCGATGGGTTCTAGTAGAAGAATTTGTCCTAACTGTGGTGCTAGTGGTTTTGCGGTGAAAGAGGTAGAAGATAGAACTCGAATAATCAGTTACATTCCCAAACCTATATATGCAAAAAAAATGGTTTGTACTAAATGTGGATTTGAATTTTAAGCTAATCAAATTTTCTTTTAATCTTTAAAATTTTTTAGATATCTCTTTCTAAATACATTTAAGTACTATAGGAAAATTATATTTAAAGATCCAAACACTTTAAAAAAACGATTGGAAAATTATATATAAAAAAATTGTTATTAATATTCTAAACTTTTTTGGTAAAATTTTAGCTTCACATTTATATTTATCATGTCAGACTTAAGGGATGAAATATTAGGAGCCGGCATTAATAAAAAGAGGGTTATAGGAGTAGCATTAGTCGCAATAATTCTAATTGGTATATTTGCTTTCTCCATGACTTTTTTTAGTTTTCTTTTTGGAACCCAAAGACCTACTCCTAGTAAAGAAAAAGATGAGACTGATCCCTATCCAGTTGTTTTAGTAGATATCCCTTATCCGTTTGATGAGGATTTTTGGGAAGATTTACTCAGTCAGGCAGATAATCCTGAGGCTCTCCTTGATATGCTTTCAGAAATGTTAGATGGAGACATTGACAACTTAGATTTAGGCAATTTCTCTCAAGGTTTACTTGATCTTCTATTTTCTGGAGCAGGAGAAATTGAGCTTTTTAGAGTATATAATTATCTCTCATTTCCTAATATGTCAGATGTGTTATGGAAATATGAATGCTTTGATGAATATACTGGTGATGGTTGGTCATCAAACGCAGTTAGTGGGCTCTACAACTTCTATGATTATGGCGATTATTTAGCTAATTATTTCCCCGATCCTGAAATTTTAAAAATAAAAATGCCCTTATCCCCTGATATTGGCGTTAATTCTATGGTTGCTCCTACTCTATTTCCAAGACCTTTCATGATAGATCAACGTATTACTGCTCCCAATTTAGATCCTGACTCACCCCAACTGTATAAAGATGACTATAATTCTACTACTCTGGATCTCTCATTCTCTTTAGATGATGATGTAAATATGACATTTGATATATTTGGGATGTATAATCATTTGCCCTCAAATGATTACTTGAATACAAGCGCAGTTATAGTAACTAATCCTTCCTCAGAGTATCTTAGTTTACAGAATACATATTTGCAACTGCCTCCTACAATCTCAATATATAAGACTAATAATCCTTATTTTAGTTCTCATTTTGACATTTTGGATGATAGAATCAACTCTGATGATCACGCTTTTTGGATTGCAAATAAAATAAGAAATTATTTACAGAATCAGTTTTCATTTCCTATGAGTCCTGATGATTATAATCCTGCCCCAGACGGAACAGATGTTGTTGAATGGTTCTGCGAAACTCAACAAGGATTATGGTCTGATTTTGCTTCAGCATTTTGTGCTTTTGCACGAGCCTTCGGGGTTATATGTCGCTTTGTAGATGGTTTTAATAGTTTAATGATTGAAGAATTTTGGGATAATGATGAAAGTACTTGGGGATTTGCCATAAAGTATAAAAATCTTTATAATTGGGCAGAGATTTACGTACCAACAAATATCAATGGGGATGGACAATGGGTTCAATTTGATATATTTGATAGTTATGGAGGAGGTGGTAGTCCAATAATAGGAGGCGATTATAATATTACAGTTTCGACTAATCAAACAACCTACACCAGACCAGATACTGCTACGATTACTGCTAACGTTAGTTCAAATACAAATCCCATAAATAATCTAACGATTACTTTCAGAGATTATACCACAGGTCGAGTACTAGGGCAAGATCTTACAGATTTAAGTGGAATTGCTACAATTCAGACTGATTTTAATGTCACTGATACTGTTGGACCTCATTTAATTGAGGCGAGATATGATTTCTTCAATGCAGGTTATAATCTTACAACAATATTAGGAGATATTTCAATCTCTCTTAATAATCTCATTCCTAGTGAAATTAATGTTTCTGATTCTCAACCAGATATTACTAATGTTGTAGGTTATGTTTATGATCCTCTAAATGGAAAGAGAGTAGAGGGTCCCGAATTAAATATTCGTTTATTAAGAAAGGGCACAAATAATGAGATAACAAATGCATTCTCACCTTCATCAATTAATACCACTTATAACGGGGATTTCAATGATTTCCTGAATTTAAATTATAATACTGCTGGTATTTATGATGTAAGAGCCGATCTTAACGGTTCTTGGTGGATTGACACACCCGCAGGTACATACCCATATTCTTTCTTATCCTTCATATTTCAGATTCCTTATTATTCCTTTTCTAATTCAAGTAATAGACTTGACTTTAACATAACAAAAGCATATGATGTATGGTTCTACATCGATGGAGTACCATCAAATTATCCAAACTTACCTCCAAATTATGTAAGTGTTTCTAGATATCAAAATTTAAATCTTACAGCTCAAGTAAGTTCAATAGTTTTAGGACCAATCTCTAATAAGCGAGTAGATTTTTATGATTATTCTAGAGGTGATATCCTAATTGGATCTGACATTTCAGATTCAAATGGATATGCTTCAATCAATTATTTTGTTGGAGAGAATAGTACTGCAGGACCAAATTTATTATATGCTAGAATTGGTTTACAAGTAAATTATAGTTATTTTATCTTAAATGAAGAGCCTACGATAAATATTATTTCTGGACCAACACCACGAATAATAAATCGTACAGGTGGGGGTGCTATGGAATTTAATATTGTAGGAGAAATATATGATAGTACTAATAACTCACTCCCTATAAGTTTCTCCGAGATTAGTCTCATCTTATTGCGAAGCGGAGTGGATTATTCATCATATTTAATTCCATACGAGGGATATCCATACCAAACTGATAGTACAGGTACTTTTGATCTTACTTTTGGTGTTGCGCCGAATACGCCACCAGGTAATTTTACATTAAGATTGGACTTCAATGGTACCATTAACCTTTTGTCATTACCTTATCCATTTCAATTTAATATACCTTTTTTTAATACTTCAACTTATTTTAGTAATGAATTACAAGTAGATGCTCCAGCTACCTTACAATTTTACTTTTGGATAAATGGAACTACATCCGATGACCCTTTCAATCCTGTTATTAATCGTTATGATGATTTAAATCTTACGACATTGATTCAATATAGTGGTACTCCTATAGATGATGGAGAATGGGTTTATTTCTATGATGTAACTCAAGATAATCTCCTAATTGGTTCTGCTCAAACAGTTTCTGGTCAAGCTCAAATAACATATTCAACTGGCTTTAGTACTACTGCTGGACCACACTTGATATATGCTACCTGGAATAGCAAATATAATTATTCATATTTTATCTTGGATGCACCTATTGATGTAAATCTAGATATTTGCCCACAACCAAGAGAAATTAATCGTAGTGGTGCATTTGGAAGAACTTTCTTGATTCATGGCTACTTAAATGATTCTCTTAATGGAAACCCGGTTAAGTTTGGAGATTTAAATATTTTTATGTATGATGGGCCAACCGATGTATCATTTTATCTAAATTTGGTTTCAGGTTCTTTACAAGTGGGTTCATCAGGAGAAATTGATCTAATCTATTCTGTTTTAAGCTCAACGCCCGCTAAAAATTACACACTTCAAGTTGATTTTAATGGGATCTTTACTTATACCGATCCTAATTATCCTCAATTTTTCAATTTATGGTATATACCTAATTTTATAGATTCAACACCTGGCTTAAATGAGTTAAGAGTTATTGATCCAGATGATCTAGTTATTTATTTCTCTGTAGATGGGAATCCAACACAGACATTCTTTTCAGATGGTAATCCTCCTGAAAGATATAATAGAGGAGTTAATATAAATTTCAGTGTATACATTCTTCAAAGTGGCTTACCAGTCAGCACTGGAACTGTTTCATTTACTGATATTTATACAGGTGATCCATTAGGAACTCAATCTGTAAGTGGTGGAAGGGCTTCTTTGTTAGTGGATACTTCAAGTTGGCATGCAGGACTACATCGAATAAGAGCCCAATGGTCAGGGTCTAGTACAATCAATTTAACGTATGTAGTTATTAATGAACCTGTCAACATTTTCAGAAGTATTGATAAGATTTCTATTTTAAGAAATGTTGATAATTTTATAGTCTCAGGCTCAGTCAGAGAAAGCGGAGAATTTCTAAGAGGTTTAGATTTAAATATTGTTCTATTAGATGATTCATTTTCTGATGTTTCTGGTTTATATTTACTTGGGGCTCAAACAATAACGATTAATACTGATGGGACTTATCAATTTCTTAACTTAATTGATATTACTTGTCCACAAGGAGATTATTATCTAAATATTACATTTACAGGAGGCATAAACGCTCCAGGTATATCTATGAGTGATTATATGGTTCATAATAGTAGTGCTTTAATACCAATTGATGTTATAGCAGGTACTTACATTACAGGGAATTATGAAACAAAAGTGGTTAAAGATGATTGGTATTTTGGTGATGATTGTTATGTCTATGGGAATCTATATTGGGATAATGGAACAGTAATTCCATCCATGGAAATAAATGTAACAATTAAAGATAGCGCTGGTGTAATTTTGGATACTCAGTTGGGTACAACGGATATTAATGGGTTCTTTAATCTGACATTTACCGTTGGAGCTTGGGATGATGATACTGAAGTTTGGGTCAACTTCTACCCCAATGATCCAGATAATTTTGGTGTTCCCGATGGATTATATATAATCGCAACAGAACAAGAACTATTTAGACATGTATAAAGATGTAAAGATAGGGTGATAAATTAATAAAATGAAAAAACTGAAGATTCCTAGATGTCTAAAAAAAAAACAAAACACAATTGGGATCTTAATCCTCGTCTTAATAATTATTGTTAACTTTATTAATTTTACATCAACTATTAACCTATTTTTTAATGAGACCACTGATAATATCAATCCAAATCCAAAAATGTCTGGATGGTTATGGGCAACACTTGACCTTACAAATCCTTTGGAAGTTAATAATTCACGATTTACTCATTATGATATGATATCTGTTAAAGGACATCTATATAATAAAATAGATAAAACTAACAAATCTGGAATTAATGTTGCAATTGAAATTGATGATGTTGTTGATATGGGTTATACAGATGTAACTGATTCCTGGGGTAGATTTGATATTAGTTATACAATAGATCCTTTTCTTGATGTTTATTCAGCTCATAAAATAGAAGTTGTTGTAACTGACCTAGAACCTGGTGGCCCAGGTAGTGAGATCGAATATCACCATTTCTATATCATCTATGTAAATGCTACATCATATTTTGATATATTATCCCATGATGATACTTCAATACCCAAATTAACTGAAGAAGATTTCAATTTAAATGGATATTTAAATTATGATAATGGAGATGGAATCGTTTTTGAGAGTGTTAATTATTTTTGGTTTAGTGGACCTTCAATTATATCTCAAGGTTCTGATTTAACTGGTGCTTCAGGAGCCCTACCAATTTTACAAGTTCCAATTACAACTGCAAGTCAGTTAACTCTTAAATTTAACTACTCGGATCCTCCAAACATTGAATTCTCAGAATATTCTATACCCAACATTAAAGTATTTTCAGATGTTGCATGGAACTTGGATATTGATTATACTACCCGAGAAAGAGCATTATATACATTAACAGGAATACTATCTTCAAGTACAAATCCTTCTTTAAAAATTAATAATAGAGAGGTTGAAGTTTATTTTAATGGCACCCAAATTGATACGGCAACAACAAGAGCAGATGGGAGTTTTACAAGTACTTTTCGAATTCCTGATCGTAATGGGACTGCCTCAATTCAAGTTCAACTAGTAAACTCTGCGGGAAAGGATATCAGTTCAACCCCACAGCTTATATTTGTAGAATCAGCACCTTCCTCCCCTTTTGGAGGAGGTGGGCTTCCTCCATTTTTAATTTTCTCTTTGATATTCTTTCCTATATTGGCAGGTATAGTTGCAGGTTTGGCTGTGTATGGTTATAAGTATTATAAAAAACAGGAAAAGGAATCACGAGTAGTTAGCATTCCTCTCGAGTCGAAATTTAGGAACCTCAAGATTCTTAAAGATTCTGGAAGATTAGAAGAATCTATATCATACTTATATAATGCAATTTATATGGATTTAATTGATGCAAAATATAATCGTAAAAGAAAAGAAAATGAGACAATAAGAGACTTTGCGATTATTTCAGTTAAAGAACTAAAGTTAACACCATCATCAATTTACCCTTTTATCCAAAAAGTTGAGGAAATAATATATGCCAAACCATTTAAAATAACAGATAAAGACTTCTATAGCACATGTGATTTATTTTCACCCATATATTTCCAATTAACTGGATATAATTTTAATTTAAATTTTTAAAGTAATAAACCTAAAAATAAAAAATAGAAATAAGTACAAAGAAATATAAACTCAAAAAAAATTATTAATTAAATTATTCGAAAAAATATAAAAATAGGTAGAAAATAATGGCAAAAAAGAAAAAGAAACAACCAGAGCCAGAGATTAATATTAAGCAGAGGTTTGACAATGTGAAGATCCTTGTAGAAACTAATCGACCCAAGGAGGCAATAGCTTATATTTATTTAGTTTATGATGATCTTATTAATATCAAATTTAAAAAACCTAGATTAGCTCATCAAACTATTCGTGAATTTGCTATTGCTTGTGTAAATGAGCTAGAAAAGAAACTAAAACCAGAAATTGTGTACCCCTTTATAAAAAAAATAGAAGATATAATCTATGGTGGGGTTGAACCTACAACTAAAGAACTAAATTTCACAATTGATTTATTTACTAATTTATATAATGAAATTACAGGGAAATCATTCACCTTTCAGTTGTAGTGTTAAGAACTAATAATATCATATAATATCTAAAAATAACAATAAGTAATTAGCATGGTGAAACAAAGGAAAGCATCTCAAAAGAGTATTAATATATCAAAAGGCATAGTTTTTGTGTTCCTTATTGTATATTTAATCATTTTTGGAATTATTATTACTGATTTTATTATTCATATCCAGGAAGCTTATCCGAGTGAATTACCAGTGTGGTGGGGTATTTTGTCTTATGTTCCTCTTTTATGCTATTTCGGAGCTCTTTTTTGTGGTATTTTTCTTATAGTTTTTCTTAGGAATGCAACAACCATAAAAGTGCGACAGACACAATCCCGAAAAAAAATTAAATCTGGTTCGATATATAAACAAGCTTTATTTGCTGTTATTTTTGTTTTCGTTTTTGTTCCGTTATTTTCTCCAGTAATTGATCAAGGGATCAATGATCATTATACTTCAGTTTATAATCCATATTGGAATGGAGCATCAGATTTTAAAAATATAATTGAAGCTGAGGGTTATGAGGTGATGACAGTTCAGTCTAGTTTGAGTGCTACTGAAAGATTAGATAGATCAATCTTGTTAATTTTATTAGGTCCAAATCAATATTATGATCCTATATTTGAAATCCCGTATTTCATTAATTTCTTTAACAGTTCCAATTCACTTCTTGTATGTCATGACCATGGTTCAACAAGCACTTTGTTATGGGAAATTATGTTAGCTGGTGCATTTTCTGGACAATTAATGCCTCTTACCATATTTCCTGACGGCATTTTGCTTGATAATGCTTCTTATGAATTAACAGCAACACCAGAATTCCCAATAATTAGAAAGTTTAGTGATACTCATCCAACTGCAAATGGAATAGATGAAGTGATTCTTTCAATGTCATCTTGTGCCGTGGGAGGCCCTTTTATTGATTTTTTTGGGTGGGAAGCAATTGGATCATCATCAGAAACGTATAGTTTCATTGATAAAAATAATAATAAGAGATATGATTCGCCCGAAGATGATCTTAATTTAGGCTTTATGAGTTTAATAACATCATTCGCAGGGTCATCATCTGAAGGGTTACCATTTTCAGATTTTCCCCTAGATGATTTAGCTCTAGGAGGATATCCTCAACACGTATTTTTAGCTAAAGATTCTGGAGGACAGAGAACCTTTGTATCCGCAGATGCAAGTTTATTTAATAATGACTTGATAGATGAATATGATAATAGAGAGTTTGGGATAAATATCATTGAATGGTTAACATATGTAAATGAAGGAAGAAGTAAGGATGAGTGGATTGTAGTATTTGATGAAGCGCATATAAGACCTGAATTTTCAAGAGATCTTTCATCTGCTGGAATATTTGGGTATGTTATGCAATATATTGTACATTTATCAACGAATCCTATTACAGCATGGATTTATCCTCTTTTAGCCTTTTATTCTTTAAGGAAATACCTACCAAAAAAGGATAAAAAGAAGGAAGATGAGAAAAAAGCAGAGGAAGAAGAAAAGAAAGAAGAAATTGCTAGATTTAGAACATCCTCATTTTTTGCCCAAAAGATTGAGGACTATAAGAACAAAATGAAATATGGAGATGCCTTGAAACTACTTTATAGAAGGCTAGAAAGAAAGCTGAACAGTCAATTGGGTGGAAAAAAAATAACAACTAAGAATGTTATTGATCTAGTTATTGCAAAAGATCCCTCAACAACTAAATTAAAATCAAGAAGATTAGGCAAGTTTATGGATAAAATATTAGCTATTAAAGAAGGTAAGGATAAAATTAAAACTGAACAGGATTTTGAAGATTTATTCTTCGAGATGGACTGGGCAGTTAATAACATTTAGTCATATTTATAATAATATAAAATAAAAAATAATAACAAAAATTAAAAAAAAATAAATAAAATAGAGGTAATAAATAAATGGAAACTCCGGACAAAGCTAAATATTATGACCATGAAGAAATTGATGTAGCCCCTATAAGAGAAATAGCCCAGGAAGTTTTAAGCGAAGTAAGTCGAGTTATTGTAGGGAATGGTGAAATATTGCAGCAACTTTTTATAGCATTACTTGTTAATGGGCATGTCTTGTTAGAAGGAGTCCCAGGGTTAGGTAAAACAGTAATGGCTAAAACCTTTGCTAAAACACTAGGTATATCATTTCGAAGAGTTCAATTCACACCTGACCTGCTACCCGCAGATATTACTGGGACAAAAATATTTGATCAAAATGAAGGTGCCTTTGTACTTCAAAAAGGACCACTTTTTGCAAATATGGTTTTAGCTGATGAAATTAATAGAAGTGCACCCAAAACCCAAGCAGCTTTACTTGAAGCCATGGCTGAACGTCAAATAACCATAGAAGGTCAGACTTTACAGCTTGAAAAACCCTTCATCGTTGTTGCAACAGAAAATCCAGTGGAAATGGAAGGAACTTATCCACTACCAGAAGCGCAAGTCGATAGATTTCTATTTAAACTCTGGTTAGATTACCCCGAGCAAGATGAAGAAGTGGAAATTATGCGTCGACAAATTTCAGGTGAATCCCCTTCAGTTGATATAATTACAACCGGGGAAGAAATACTAGCAGCTCAAAAAATTATGAACTTAGTATATATTGATGATCGAATTCTAAAATATGTTCGGGATATAATACTAAAAACTAGAAATCATCCTCAGATTGCACTCGGATGTGGACCAAGAGCCAGTTTAACTCTCATGAAATGTGCTAAAGCTCGCGCTGCTATACTAGGACGATCCTATGTAACACCTGATGATGTACGAGCATTAATCGTGCCAGCATTAAATCATAGAATTCTTTTGAAACCAGAAGCAGAATTAGAAGGGCTTGATACAAAAGCAGTTCTTAAATCGATCGTTGAGGATATTCCAATCCCTATTTAATCCAATTTTTTATGGTTGAATCTTGTATCAAATTTGAAAGAAATAATATTGAGTAAGGTGGAATTCTATACTAGGAGGTAAAGGTAGAAGTTTAATTTTATTTGCTGTATTTTTTCTTACAGCAGGATTCGCATTTGTAAATTATTTTTTGATTTACTTTGCTATTCTATTACTATTTAGTACAATCATAAGCTTGCCAATCTTCTATTATAAAATGAATATTGAAGAATTAAAAGTACATAGAGAGTTAGAGAAAGAGAAAGTTTTTAAAGATGATTTTGTTCATGTAAAGGTTGTGATTGAAAATATTGGACGGAACAGTTTTGATTTTATTGAAATAAGAGATAACTACAATCCAGAGCTATTTAGATTAATTTTAGGAGAAAATTTTATCTCAACTCGAATTGGCCCCAAAGATCTAATAAAATTTTCTTATGTGCTTGAACCAAAAGTAAGAGGAGAATACGCACTAGGACCTCTATCAATTATAGTTAAAGATAGACTAGGATTTAATTCAGTTGAAAGAATCGTTCCAGATAGTGTTACTGACATTCTTATTTATCCACCCTATGAAGATATCAAAAGAATTGAAATCTTAGGTTCAAAAAGATCTTTACAATTAAACTATGGAGTTCAGAGATCAAAGCAAAAGGGACTTGGATCAGAATTTTATGGAATGAGGAAATATGTCTTTGGAGATCAATTTAGGTTGATAGATTGGAAAGCAAGTGCTCGATCTCAGACGTTAATAGTTAAAGAATATGAAAGTGAAAGAGATGTAACTGTTATGATTATCGTCGATTCATCTGATACTATGGCGGGGGGTGCTATTGAAAATACTAAATTTGAATATGCAATTAGAGCTTGTATGCTTTTAACAAAAGTAGCATTAACACGAAGAGATAATGTAGGAGTTTTTACTTTCTCAGATAAGAAGAATATAAATTTCTTAAAACCAAATTCAGGAGAAGATCACTTTTATCAAGTTTTGGATTTTGTAGCAAGGGTAAAACCACAAGGAAAGTGTAAATTCATAGAAGGAATGGATTATTTTACAAAACGCTTTCAAAAACGCAGTTTAGTTTTTATTATATCTGATTTAGAAGCAAATCCAAAAGATATTTCTCAAGCTGTTAAAAAATTAGTTCCGTTCAATCATTCCATAATAATTATTAATCCATTCAGCCCATGGTTTGAGATTCATGAAGTAGACTTATCTTCAACAGATAAAGCGTTAGCAGAAGCAATTAGTGAAGAGATGATGGAACATATTTTATCTATTAGACAAAATCTTAGAAATTTGGGAATTAATATAATAACATGTGGACCTGATGATATGATGAATCAAGTTTTAAGTAATTATATGGAAGCAAAAAAGAAAGGAAGAGCATACTAAGGAGGTTTATCAAGAAATGGCTCGTTTATACATATTATCATTAAAAATAATTAATATAGCTATCTTCTCCTGGTTGTTTACGATTTTTCTTACTTCAATTTTCCATTTTGACACTGTTGTACTAACAGCTGATAATGAATTTGTGTTACTTGCATTTCTAGGGGCACTAAAAAATGTTTTCTCCTATATTATTTATGGATTTTTATTCCTTATTGCTTATGGTTTAGCTTTTATTTTTGGTGGGGCATTTAATAGTTATTTATTTAACTTTGTTGAGGGTTTTTTTCAAGGATATTTGAGTAACTGGTTTTCAATCCCTCAACCTGAGTTACAAAATATTCCCAATTTAATTATGAGTGAATTAGGAATACTTTTTAATGATTTTTATTTATTTATTTTTCAGGTTTTATTTGTAGTTTCAGTTATATATGCTATTAGAGGGTTCTTCAAAACTGATCCTAGAAATTCATTTATAGCAATTGGATCAATAGTTCTTATGATTATAGTTCCCCTTATGATTGTAGGTCTAAGAGATATGATGGATTTATTTATAGGAAATCTTCCTCCAGAAAATTACCCCGAGTTTATAGAACAAGTCTATCAAATGGCTTCGACTAATCCTCTTGATGACAATCTAACTCAAATTCCAATTGATAATTTTTTTCAATTTTTAGCTAACCCTGTTATGTCGTTTGCTATTCTCTCATATATTTTTCTAGAACTCACATTTCAAATTAACTATGCTGAAACAGTAACTAAACCTTCAGTAGAGAGGAGCGAGAGATTAGAAGCCCAATTAAATATTTTAGCTAGGGAATCGCATTACATAAATGCAAATATTGACAAAATTAAAGAGGAAGCTAAAGAAAGAATGAAAGAAATTGAAGCAGAGCAGGAAGAAGGATTAGTTCTTGGAAAATTTTTTGCGAAAACAGGAAGGCGTTTCTCTTATGTAAAGGAAATGATTGAAAGGAGAAAATTAGAAGAAGAGGAAAAAAAATTAGTTACTGCGGCATCTAAAACCAGAAGACTCGGGAGGTATATTGATCGACTTTTCCGAGAAGACTCCGAAGCTCGAGATACCTTAACTGCAAGCTCTTCTGCACCTCGGGCCCGAAATTTAGCCACTTCCACACTAATCAATTTTGTTTATCGTGTTGGATTACTTATGGTTATTAGTTTTATAATTATCCACCCACATTGGTTTTTAAATACTGTCTTACAATTACCTCCCGCAATCACCGAAAGTGTCGTAATGTTTTCTCCTGAAGTTATCATAATATTGCTTCTTCCAATTATGTTAATCTTTCCTGTTATTTCAAAACTAATTTCATTTATAAAACATAGAAGCTTAGTAATTCGATTACAACAAGAAGGACGTATAAAAGAACTTCTAACTTCAGTAGGGGATTACGTTATAAAAGAAGAAGAAACAAAAACCCCTGTAGAAGAAGTTGAAGAAGTAGCAACTGAATCTACTTAGATTTTCTGTATTCTCTATTATAAATCTATAACATATTTTGCTAATTCTATTTTTTTTTCTAGATTTATCATTAGAGTATCATAGCAATAAATGTTAATTCCCAAGTCTTCAATTTCATTTCTGTATTCACAATCTTTGTTATCAATAATAAAATGGCCTAGAAAATCCTTATAGTATTTAGCAACACCGATACATGAGACCTCGAAATTATAAAAATTCAACATCTTATCCGCAGGGCCTTTAACAGTCGCCCCTTGAATAATGGGGCTTATTGCATAAACTTTTTCTTTGACTTTAGAAAGAGCATTTTTTATTCCCTTCACTTGGAGAATCGTTCCTATTGATACTATTGGATTTGATGGACAAATAATTATTTTCTTTGCTTGTTTTATATATTTTAAAACAATCGGAATGGGATTTGCATTTTCAATCCCTCTGAATTCAATATTAAGGATTTCAGGCTTACACTGGTACTTAATGAAATATTCTTCAAAGTGTATTGTTCCTAATGGGGTTGTAATAAATGTTCCAACCATTTCATTCGACATTGGAATAAGATGAGATTTAACTCCCAAATTCTTACATATCATATTAGTTATCTCTGTCTTATTAAAACCTTGGTTAAATAAATCGGTCCGATAAATATGAGTAGCCAAATCTTTATCACCAAGGTTAAACCATCCAGTATCATAAAATTTCTTTAAAATGTTTAAACAATTAAAAGATTCATCTGCAAAACCCCATCCTTTTTCTTTATCAACTAAATTTGCTAGTGTATAAGTAATAATATCTAAGTCAGGGCAAATTTTTAGGCCAAATAACTCAATATCATCCCCAGTATTTACTATGATCTTAAGCAATTCTGGATTAATTACATGGGCTATACCTTCAATAAATTTTGCCGCTCCAACACCTCCAGCTAAAAGCACATAATAAATGTCACTCATGACTTATTCTTGTTAAATTTCAAGTTTAAATATTATTTCATTTAAATTTTTACGTTTAGGGGCTTGCATAGTTTTCATAGGATATCCAATTGCAAAAAAGGCCATGGGGATGTACGATTCAGGAAGCTTTAAATTATTTTTTATTATATTCTTGGCAAATAGTGGCGCACAATACCAACACGCAGCTAAGCTTTTCATCTCACATGCTAGAAGTAAATAAATTGCTGAACTACTAATACTTTGGATCCCCAAAATATATTCATTTTGTGCCCTTTCTGGATCGGAATACTGCTCTAAATCTGATGTATCTAAACACAATAAAACTAATATAGGAACATTTAAGAAATTCTTTCTAGACTTTTCAACTTTAGATTTAATGAATCCATTAGATTTTCCATCTTTAATCAAGTCTGAAATTAATTTCTCATTCATTTTTTCTATTAAACTCTTACGGACCCAATTTCTTTCAAGTATTATATACCTCCAATGTTGCCCATTATGAGCACTTGGAGCCCATTGCGCTATATCAATACACTCTTCGATAATTCTTTTATTTACGCTTTTCGGAGCAAATTGTAGTTTGTAGCTTCTACGATTTTTTAAAAATTTACTGATAATTTTTTCCTCATTTACCAGAAATAAATCATCATCTTTCTTTCTAAGGATAGATTTAATTGTTGCATTCTTATAAAATTCAAAATTATAACCTCTTATCAAAACAACTGGAATACCTTCATCTGACTCTCCCATAACTAATTGAGCTGCTGCTGCTAAACTGTCAATCTGTCCAATAACAGTTGTTTGAAGTTCATATCCAAATAAATCTTTTTTACCTCGCATATCTAAAATTGGACTTATTCCTGAAACTCCAATAGCAGTTCCAATAGCCCCTAATCTAAATGGCCTACCAAAGGAATCAGATATTATTACAGCAATTTCCTTATTAGTTTGTTTTTCTAATTCACCTCTTATTCTTTCAGCATCTTGATCTGGTTTTTCTGGTAACAGAGAGACTGTCTGTTCACCATCAGTATTGGACTTATCTATACCAGCGTCAGCACAGATATACCCATGTTTGGTTTCTGATATTAATACATGCGCAGATTTTATAATTTGTTTCGATTCATCAAGAATTAGTTGTACTAATTCAGGTTTTTTTTCTGGTAATCCATGAATTTTTGCTTTTTGCTTTAAAGATTTGTATATTTCAATAGCTTTCTCACTTGGCATGATTTCATTCAAATTCTTCGTTCTTCCATTACTTTTAGAAATGATAGATTGAGCAATAACAATAATATCTCCTTCTTCTAGGGTTAAATTATTATAGCTTAACGCACGTATTATGATTTTAGGGATATTATCTCCCTGTTTAATCAATGGAATACCTTTCAATCCATAAATTTTAATTTCATTTGAATAATTCATTATAAACCAATTTTAGACATTTAAATATCTTTTTATATCTGAATTTTCACTTTCAGCTAATTTTTCATATTTTTTAGGGATTGCACAACAAGCAGAAAAAAATTTGAGTTGAATTTTTGGATTATATCTTTTTAGCCATTTTAAAGTCTCATTAGATGGAATTTCGATTCTGTTAACTCCCGCTTTGATAGCAGCTTTTTCAATTTGATTTTTAATTTTTCCTCTTGGTCTCATACAACCCAATGAAATTTCTGTCTCAGGGAAAGCAACTCTTATAATTGATATAACCTTGGCTATATCCTCAGGTTTAGGTGTTTCAAATTTGACTTTGGAATCCTTGGGTGGTATTAAAATAATAATTACTATCAGAGAAGGATCAATTTTAATATCTTTGATAAATTTAATAGACTCTATTTCTTTGTGGATTTTACCATAATGTAGGCCAATGCATATATGTGGTACAATATTTAAATTATATTTCTTTAATGTTTCTATTGCTCTTTTATATTCATCTAATTCAATATCCAAATGATAAATATTCCTTACTACTTCCTCATCCATGTTAATATCAAAAGATACTATGTCAACATTTGCTTCAGCGAGCTCCTTTGCAGTTTCTTCATTTAATAATCCTGTGTGAGTATTTATTATTAAATTAGTTTCTCGCTTCACTTTTTTTATAGTGTTTAAAAATTTTAATAACGGTACTGAACCATCTGCCATGCTTCCCCCTGAGATTAATGCCCCTACACCATTCTTGTTAGATAAATTAATTAGAAATGTTTCGAGCTCCTCATTAGTTTTAGCTTGTTTCATGCCTTTCAAATATTTCTTATTACAATGTTCACATTCTAACGCACAATTACTTCCTGTGATACTGATAGCAGGAAATCTATTTGTAGGATTATAAATTTTAAGAACATTGTTAAAATTTATACGAGTAATCTTTTGAGTCAAAGCAAATAGATAATCTAAATCATTAGAATTTAGTTTCAAAACATTTGAAAAATCTTCCCATGATATTGAATTAGCCTCTAATTTTTCTATTAATAATCGATTACTATTCATATTTTTTTAACCAATCCAAATTTGAAAATTTTTCAATGGCTAATTGATTAGCTAAATTTTTCTCTTCTTCAGAAATGCTGCCATTTTCTAAATTTATACCTAATACACTTTCAAATCCTTTTTTTAATGAACAAATTAGGTTAGCTTCTTTAAAATTTGAAATATTATTTTTAATACCTATACACTTAGCACGAACAGATCTTACCATTCTTGATTCTCCTACATTTTCAGGGGCTTTCAATACTGAATACATCAATTCAGCATCAAGATCTAACAAAATAGTACCATGTTGGAGAATAAAGCCTTTTTTTCTAACTTGCGCGTTTCCTGAGAATTTTTTTCCATTTAATAGGAGGGCAGGGCAATGAATAATATCTTTTTCTGTTTTTAGTCCAAAGATATCCAAACCCTCAATAATTCCTTGAGTTATAATCTCAAATTGTTCTATTACTTTATTAGCGCCTAAATTTACAAGAAATTTAATGGGACATACAATTGAATATGTTAATTCTCTATATTCATCATGAAAAACCGCACCACCTCCAGTAATACGTCTTACGACTGTGAATCCACTTTTTTCTGCAAATTCTAGATTGATTTCATTCGATAAACTCTGATTCTTTCCAATACTCGCGGTTGAAGGCCTCCATTTATAGAATCTCAAAGTATTTGGAGATTTTCTCTCTATAACCATTCGTAAGATAGCTTCATCTAAAGCCATATTCCAATATCCATTGTTAACCTCAAGAGGTAAAAATCTCCATTTCTTCATGTTTAAAAATGAGGATTTATTTGACTAATTTGAATAATAATTTATATATTTCCATTTTTTCTTTTTCTGTTAATAATCTTGGATAGTTATAAATTGGACCTGATGGTTTTGATGTATAATACGGACGATTACATCCAGGGCATCCAGATGTTAAGAAAGCATTTGAATCATTAATAATGTCATTCAGATCATTTTTGCCAATATTGACATTTATTAATTGTCCTCTCATGTTAAACGTAAAATCTTTTAAATTATTCTTATCATTTATAATTAGATATCTTGCTAACTGTATTTTTCTAAAACTTAAAATTTCAGGTTGGGGTTTATTTTCATATTTAGTACCTTTTATTGGTGTAAAAGCGAATAATGAAACAACAATTCCCATTTTATTTAATTCTTCTATAAGCTTAATAACTTGTTTTTCTGTTTCTCCTAACCCAATTATTATATGTGTACTTACAAATCCCTTAGAAAAAATATCTAGTGCTTCATGTAACTTTTGAATGTGTTCTTCCCAATTATAAGGACCTCCGATATTCCTTCCTTTAATGTTATTGAAAATATTAGGTGTCGCACCATCTAGTGCTATTCCGACTCGTTCTACTCCTTTATTTTTTAGTTCTCTCAATTGATCTTTAGAGAATGGAGGAATAGCCACTGATATTTGGATATCTGTATACATTCTAATCTGAGTTACAATTTCAATTAAATCATTAAAATTTTCTGCATAGTTAAGTGTTTGAATACAGATTCGTTCAAATTTTTTTGAAAATGGCATATATTTTAATTTTGTTAGAAAATCTTTAAAATTAAATATTGGCCAATTAACTCGAGAGAGATTCTCGGTAGATCCTTTTGATGATCGGGCTTGTGGACAAAAACCACAATTAGCATTACAGTAGCCCTCCTTATATGTCATAATATAACATGTGGTTGGAGGACTTTTAAATTGAGGCAACAATCCTAAACCTAAAACAGAAGCACTTCCAATAGATACTCTAATTTTTTCAATAGTCAC
>JBHLLI010000069.1:0-21387 GCA_048885765.1 Candidatus Hermodarchaeota archaeon | reverse complement strand
ACTCAAAAAGTTTCTTTCTATCCTCTATAGCAGCTTCACTTGATTTGAATAATTCAGTCCCTTCAAAATCCATTCTAGTATAATTATTTGAATGAGATAATCTGTCAATTTTCATACCCATAAATCCAAAGACACCAGCAATAAATTTAGAAAAATCATAATGCATTTCAGGATAAATGCCAAAATATTGAAATATATACTTATTTCCACTAGGTTCAATTGTAACATCTTTGGTAACATTGTTCCTCATCATGAATTTCTTGAATCTATTTAAAGTTATAACTGCTTCTTCTTCTGTAATGGCTTTTCCACCAGTGAAGAAATTTTGATACAACATAAAAACATTTAACAATTTTTTAAGATCAAGTTTATTATACTTATTCATTCTAACAAGTAATTCATAATAAACAATTAAAGCTCTAAATGTAATTTTCTCGTAAAATGATTTCACTTTAGTATCGACAGCAAGGTCTAAATCTTCGAAAGTTTTACCTTTCAAAAAAAGATTCATTATATTTTCTAAAACCTTAGTTACAAACGAAGAATAGGATTTTATATCATCACTTATTTGTTTACCTTCTTTCTTTTGCTGTTCTCTTTCATACTTTAAAAATCTTTCTATCCATTCATCAAGATATTCCGGTATAGTTATCGATTTTCTTATTTTCTTTTTCGACAACCTTCTTGGTTTTGGAAATGGCATTAATATTAAAAAGGCAAGTTAAATTAAAAAAGCTATTATCCAAGTTTATTTAGATATACAGTGTTTATAAAGAATTTATTTCATTATGAAATTTTCTTTTTTAAAATCTTTATTTTAAAAAAATGAATATAAAGTTATTTAAGAAATTTGAAACATACGGTAATAAGTGGATATGATGTTTTAACTTTTCTTGCCCCTGCTTCTTTTGCCCATTTTATAAATTGTTCTCGAGTAAAAAATCCTTGAGCATCTTTCACTACAATAACATGGGAATTTGCGTAATGATTAACTCTAGGAGCAACGGATTGAGCTCCAAAAACAAAACCGTTTGGTTTAGTCACTCTTAACATTTCTCTAATTGCTTTCGGTGTGTTTGTCCAATGTAGCACTTGAGAACTATAGATCATATCAAAACTATTATCATCATATGGGAGTTCAGTTACACTTGCCTGTTGAAATTTAGGATAATAATCTTTCAAAGAATCAATTTCACTCTCTGTCTTATTTGAATGTTTCGCTAACATTTTGGGGAATTCTTCTCTTGCAATAGTTAATAAAGATTCATCAGTATCAATTCCTATTATCTTCATTTTAGTTTCTGGATAGAATTTTTTCGCCTTTAAATAATAATTAAATATTGCCGCTGTACTATATCCTGCTCCAGTCCCAATTTCTAAAAAGGTCCCTTCATATTTTGTTGCATTAACATAAGAAAAAGCAGATCTCCTCATCTGTTCATATAAACTATCTGTGAGTGCATCATCCCAATTAAATAAATTAATTCCTCCCGTGAAATCTGCAAACTTACCTCTAAGGCGTTCAGGAAAATAATCAACATATTGTAGCATGATATCCAATAAAGAATCTGAAAGGATTCTTGATTTCTCAGGATAACGCCCTAATTTATGATTTTTAAAGAAAAATTTGGAATCTGGAGTTACTGAAAGAATCTTATCCTTCCGTAAGGCCTCTAAAGTTGTAGAGACTAGGTTTACATCTTTGTAGTTGAAATATTGAACAATTTCATCTAAAGATTTGGGGATATTTAAAAAATTAAATAAGCCTTCTTTATCCAAAACCTTAACTAAATTTCCCTTATAAAATTCTCGAGCTTCCCGAATTTTGGTTAAACTCATCATAATTTTTAAAATTTTAAACCATGCTTTTATTCGATGAACCATCTAAACCACCATCTAACTTTTAAATAACATTTCTATTCTTTTTATCGTTCATCCAAATTTAAAGGAGTTTATTATGTCTTTATTGCTTAAAACTAAATTAAAATTTCAGAGAGATTGTTTTTTTATGAATATTGGAATTTTAAGGCTTTAATTGTATGTTCCACATATTTATTTACTCATTTAGGAAGAATAATTAGACATAAAACTTAGTTTGGAGATAGATAATCTTCTATCAAAATAATAAGGATTTCAAATTATAAACCATATTTTTTTAAAACAAATTAATTTAACAAAAACTAGAAATTATTGATATAATTAGGTGGTAATTATAACTAAAAACCCAACTGGAATTACAGAGGGTAAATTCTATCCGTGTCCAAAAAGGCATTATTGTGTTTCTACCCAAAGCAATAAAAAAGATGGAGTTAATTATATTGAACCTATCAAATATAGCACTTCAATGGAAGAAGCAAAAATGAAACTGATGGATATAATTATTTCTCTTAAAAGAACCAAACTTCTTAAAGAAGAGGAAAATTATTTACATTATTTATTCACAACTGCATTATTTAGATTTAAAGACGATGTAGAATTTCTATTTGATGATAATGAGAAAATCATCCATTTTAAATCCCAATCTCGTATTGGAGGATATGATTGGAATACGAATAGAAAAAGAATGGAAAATATACGAAAGTTATTCTTGAGTGAGAAATGATAAAATCATTTTCTTTGATATAATAATTAATAATTTAGCAGTTTTTTCTTATTTTTATTATTTTTTTTCACTAAAAGTTTTAAAAAATTTATGAATGATAATGATGATATTAAAATGCTTAAGTTAGGAATAGATTAATACGGGGTGTTATTATTATGAAAAAAAATGAGAAAAAATTAGTTTTTGTATATAATGCTGACTCTGGAGTAATTAATTTAGTTAAAGACTTCTGGAAAAAGATTCTTAGACCTAACTCGTATGAATGTAATTTATGTTTTCAGACTTTTGGTGCTTTTTCTATGAAGAAGGACTGGAAAACTTTTATTAATAATTTGAATATAGAAACTGAATTTTTGCATCGAGATGAGTTTGAAAAAAAATATAATATAAAGGATGCAAAGTATCCCTCAGCTTATATTTTTGATAAAGGTAAATTAACTTTGTTAATTTCGGACAATGAAATGAATGCAGCTAAGTCATTGGATGGAATGGAAGTGTTAGTTTTAGGAAAGATCAATAATATTACTTATGTTCCGGCAACGATATCTTAAGTAATTTTAATCTCTAATATTTTCTCTTTATTTTATGAATTTTCTAAGAATTTATTATTTAGAACCTATAAATTAAAAAAATTTAGAATTAAATTATTTTGTAAAATAATATTTATTGAGAGTTAATACAAATGAGTGAAGAGGATGGAAAAAAATTAATTTTTGTTTATAATGCAGATTCTGGAGGATTTTTTACAGGACTCAAAGATACACTTCATAAATCCTTTCGTAAAAGTACTTACCAGTGTAATCTGTGTGCTGTAACATTTGGAGCCTTTGGAATGAAAAAAGATTGGGGAAATTTTGTTAATGACCTTGATGTACCTGTAGAATTCAAGAAAAAAGACAAATTTAAGTTCGAATTCTTGCATAAGGATGAATTTAAAGAAAAATTTGATGTAGCGGATGCAAAGTTTCCTTCTGCATATCTTTTGGATAAATCTAGACTTGATTTATTCATAAATCAAGATGAAATGAATGCTATAAAATCAATTAATGAGCTAAAAGATTTAGTAAATCAAAAAATCGAAAAATTTGGTTTATAGACACTTTTTTGATTTTCTCTTTATTTTTATTTCCAGTTAGGTTTTAAGAACTCAATAGTTTGATTAATATCATGAGTTGGAGGCTTACAGGTTTTATTAATACAGACATAAGCTGTAGCCATATCATCGAGATTATAAAAAAACTCAACAAAATTTGAAAATTCATCAATATCAGGTGTGTTTCTCTCAGTATTTCTTAGCATGAATACTTTGTTGGGTAAATATTCATTCTTTATACCGTCAATTAATTCTTTTGTGTCATCATCATTAGTATTTCCCGCTACAACTAAGGAGTAACTTGGTCCTAAAATAAAATCTATAGCCACTAAAAATTGAGTATAAGCTAATGGATTGGCTTTAATTTTTTCAGAAAATACTCTGAGTAATAAATCAGCTTTCTCTTCTAATTCATAATCCCCTGTAATATAACTCAATCGTAGTAAATTAAGTAAAGCAATTGAATTACCTGATGGAATTGCCCCATCATAAATTTCTTTCTGTTTAGTTAATAATTCTTCACTATCTTTTGCTGTGAAGTAGAAACCTCCGATATCACCATCCCAAAAATCTTCTAATTGCCTTTTATGCAATGCAAGGGCGGTTTTTAGATAAAAAATATCAAAGGTGGCTTCATATAATTCTATAAGCCCCCAAATGAAAAAGGCATAATCGGTTAAAAAAGCTTTAATTTCAGATACTCCATCTTTATATCGATGTAGCAATCTCTCATTAGAATCCCTAAGATTCGATAGAATAATGTTAACTGTTTTTTTAGCAATTTCCAAATATTCATTATTTTTAAATACTGAAGCCCCTTTCGCGAGAGCCGCAATTATTAATCCGTTCCAATCAGTTAATATTTTATTATCTTTATGAGGATGTATTCTTTTTTCTCTTTCATAAAACAACTTTAATCTAATTTTTTCAATAATCTCGAGATTTTCTTTACCTGGAAGATTTTTAAGATGTAAGATGTTTTTCCCAGTTTTCTTTTGTGTCGCCTCTTCAAGGTAGTTACCAGAATCTTCAACATTAAATATACGATTTACCAAATCCAATTCACTTTGATCAAGTATCTTTTCTAACTCGGTTTTGGACCATACATAAAATTTACCTTCTTCTCCTTCACTATCAGCATCCTCCGCTGAATAAAATCCTCCTTCTGATGAAATCATATCTCTTAAAATATAGGAAAATATTTCTTTCACTGTTTTTTTAAATACAGGATTTTTAGTAGCTTGAAATGCTTCAATGTAAGCTATTGCAATTAGAGCTTGGTCATACAACATTTTTTCGAAATGAGGAACAAGCCATTTTGAATCTGTTGAATACCTATGGAACCCAAATCCCGTGTGATCAAAAATGCCTCCTTTTCTCATCTCTATTAGAGTTTTTTCTACCATTTCTAATGCTTTTTCTTCTCCTGTTCTCTTCCAATATCTTAGTAAAAAAATTATATTATGTGGAGTAGGGAATTTAGGACGGCTTCCAAAACCTCCGTTTACTGAATCAAATTGTATTGTTAATTGACGATATGCTTTTTTAAGAGTGTCTTCCGTAAATAAATCGCCTGGGGATTCTTGATCAATATTTTGAAGTCTAAATGTGATTTGATTAGCAGAATCTATTAACTCTGATCTTTGATTAATCCAGAGTTCTTTTATTCGTTTAATCAGGTCGATTAGTCCAATTCTACCAAATCTTGTTTCTTTTGGAAAATACGTACCTGCATAAAAGGGTTTTTTATTAGGTGTCATTATGATTGTAAGTGGCCACCCTCCTGAACCAGTCATCATTTGACAAACAGTCATATATATTTTATCTATGTCTGGGCGCTCTTCTCTGTCAACTTTTATTGATATAAACGTTTCATTCATTGAATTGGCCACATCCTCATCTTCAAATGATTCATGTGCCATTACATGGCACCAGTGGCAAGTAGAATACCCTATTGACAAAAATATTGGCTTATCCTCAATTCTGGCCTTATTAAATGCTTCATCACCCCATGGATACCAATCCACTGGGTTTTTAGCATGTTGTAATAGATATGGACTCTTTTCAGATTTTAATTTATTAAATTCTGCTTCTCTTGTTATCATATTGTAAACATCATTTTCATACAATATCAAAACGTTGGTTATAGGCTATTAATATTATTTAAATTGAACTTAAATATGAAAATTATAATCTATGACTTTATTATAAATTAGAAAATAGCTAAAATCTAAGAAATAAGTTAGTTATAACCCTATAAAAAAAATTGAAGATGTCAAAATTCTAACAATTTTTATTGTGGAATTTTTACTTTTTGTGCAAAAATTCTAATATAAGCGTAATAATTAAATATAATTTGTGTTATTATGTAAAAAAAAACACAAAAAAATAATAAAATTTATAAAAAAATTCTATTATTTAATTTTTAAACATAAAACATTTAATTAACAATAAAACTGGTAAACTTAATGAGCAATTTTGATATAGTATCATTCTGTCAAGCAATAATTTTGATGTGTAGTACCATTATTTTATTAAAAATGTCGAAAAAGAACAAGTACTTGAGATTCTGGTCAATTGCTTGCTTGGTAAATGCTATCAGTATGCTTTCTTTAGCCTTTACGGGAATGAATGAGGTTTCTGCGATAAGTACGATACAAATGGTTTTAGCCCTTTTTGCTATCATGTTGAATACTACTGCGGTTTTTATGGAATATTATGATGAATTTATTAAAAGTAAAAGAAAATCAATAGGAAAATTCAATCTCTCCGGGATTGTGTTACTTTCTATAGCATCACCTTTTTCAATAAATGGTTCTTCTATAATGGGATTTTTGGTGATCTTTTTAATCGTAATTTTGACTGGATTTTTTATGATGGTAAAATTATTTATAAGAAAAAGATCTGTAGTAAACGCATTTCTTTGTCTAATACTATTTAATGCTATACTACGAGTTTTACCAAATTTTGCACTTAATTTGGATTTTGCATTCGTAACTGACTACAATAAATTTTCAGGAGTATTTGGAGCATCTATGTATTTGGCATTAGGAATAGTTTCTTTACTTGAGTATCGAGTATCTAAAACAAATGAAGACTTAAAAAGAATGATTCAAAGTGCATCCCAAGCAAGTATTGATTCTGCTAATATGGCAACAGAATTAGCTGCTAGTGCAAGTGAAATAAACGCGTCATCTGAAGAGATAACTGCTTCTATTCATGATATGTCAAGTAAAACTCAAAATATGGTGAAAACTTCCCAAGATATTAAAAATGTAATGACTATGATAACATCAATAGCAGAACAGACAAATTTATTAGCGTTAAATGCAAGTATTGAAGCAGGGAGGGCAGGAGAATATGGAAGAGGATTTGCAGTAGTAGCTGATGAAGTAAGAAAACTCGCAGAGGAGTCTAAATATATAGTTAAGACTCAAGGAGCCAAAATTAATGATATTTTAGAAATTATTCGAGATAGTTATATAAGTATGGAAGGAATAACTGCATCAGCAGAACAACAAACATCTTCCATGGAAGAAATTTCTACAACAGCTAATAAACTTGGTAATTTGGCAGAAAATTTGAAAAATAAACTCACTAATATTGATATAGAGAAGACCTCAACAATGGAAAAGTTGAAAAAAACATAGTTTTAAGTAAATAAAAATCTTAATTTCTTATTTTTATTTTAATTTCGACTTAATTTCAACCAAGATTAACCATTTGGTAAGAAAAGAAGATTTTAATTATATAACAATGTTTAAATAAATTTTTAATCTTATTAATTATTAGTTTTAACTAATATCTAATAATAATAACCTATTTTTGTGATGAGAGAGTTTATAAAATTATGACTGAAAGAACTCAAAAATTAATGATGAACACTCCGATAAAATCTCTGCAAGTAGCTAATATTGAAATCGCGGATGACGCCAGAGCAAATAGACCTGGAATGAAATGGACATTGGATTTAGAGAGAGCAAAACTCTTAACAGAATCTTATAAGCAAACCGAAGGAAAGCCTATGGTTTTGAGAAGAGCAATAGGATTAAAACATATATTGAACAAGATGACCTTATATATTAGACCCGATGAGTTAATTGTTGGAAATTTTGCTTCTACACCAGATTCTGTTGTTCATTACCCAGAATTTGCCTATAAATGGGTTGAAAGAGAAACAGCACCAGGTCAAATTTATTCGGATATGCTAATCGAAAAAGAACGAGAAGAACTTATAGAGATTGATAAATATTGGGAAAATTTGTCGATACATCACTTATTTAAGAATATTATTCCTAAAGAATTATATAATGAATTTTATGTGTTCAATTGGGAGTCTGCTACACCAAATTTTGAAAAACTTTTTAGGATCGGTTTAAAAGGAGTAATTCAAGAAGCTGAAGAAAGACTTAGTAGGCTAGAGAAAGAATGGCTAGAGGGTAGCAATAATGGAGAAGATTATGTTCATAAGAAGCAATTCTTACAGAGTGTCATCATTACGATGGAAGGAGCAATCAATTGGGCAAAGAGATATGCAAATTTAGCAAGAGAAGAGGCAGATAAAGTAAGTGACCTAGCAAGAAAAAAAGAATTAGAAGAGATAGCAAAAATCTGTGATTGGGTACCTGAAAATCCACCAAGAACCTTACAAGAAGCTTTGCAATTTTATTGGTTTATCCATCTCATTATCAATTTCATTGATGTACCAATGGTTGGAGATGGAATAAGATTTGATGTACGCTTTAATCCATTTTTTGAGAGTGATTTAGCTAAAAGTACAATTACAAAAGAAAAAGCTCAAGAACTCGTTGAGTGTATATTTGTGAAATCTCAAGAAACTGGTTTTCTACATCCCCCCATCTGGTCTGGAGCAGGTGGTGGGGCTATAGGATTTCAGACTATTACAATTGGTGGGATAAATTCAGAAGGTCAAGATGTTACTAATGAGATGACTTATATTGTTTTAGATGCAATGAATTCTGTAAGAACAGTTACCCCTCCATTAGCATTAAGATGGAATAATAAAATACCCAAAAAGCTAATTGAAAAAGCCATAGATGTAATTAGTACGGGAATGCCTCAACCTGCTTTTTTCAATGATAACGTTATTATCACACGTTTAGTTAGTCTTGGTGTTCCTCTAGAAGATGCTCAAAATTATTCCATAAACAACTGTATGGTTCCAACTATTCCAGGAAAAAATTTTAATCATCGTTCAGCATGGGCTACAGCTATTCCGGTTCCACAGGAATTGACAAAGACTTTAAAAAATATTGGAGAAAAAGCTACTTCTGTTGAAGAACTTATTGAGGATTTTACAGAGAACTACAAATTCAGAATTAAGAAACTAGTATTTCTTTCAAATATAGCTGATTGCTTTTATAAAGAGTATGTACCACGTCCGTTCCTTTCTGCTTTACATGATGATGCAATTGAAAGAGCTCAAGATGTAAGAGAATGGAATTATGATCTTGATTATCGGGATGTCGTAATCCTAGGACTTAATAATGTAGCAGATTCATTAGCGGCAATAAAAAAGTTAGTATTTGAAGAAAAGAAGGTTACAATGCCAGAATTACTTGACGCACTAAGAAAAAATTGGAGAGGAAAATATAAAGACTTAAGAAAACAATTTATTGATGCACCGAAGTTCGGAAATGATGATGATTATGTTGATTCAATTTCAAGAAGACTTGGAAAAATGATTATGGAAGAAACCATGAAGTGCAAAACAAACTTAGGAACTCCTTGTATCCCGGATGGTACCGTTGCATCTGCATTCTGGTTCTTAGGAAAAGGCTGCGAAGCAACGCCAGATGGAAGAAAAGCAAGAGAAACTCTTCACGATGGAAGTATATCCCCGGTAGGAGGTAGAGATAAAAAAGGACCAACAGCAGTATTGAAATCAGTCTCAAAAGTTGATCCATTAATTAGCTGGAATCATCTTTTAAATCAAAGTTTTATGCCACAATATTTAAAGGGGCATAATGCGGAAGTTTTTGTTCAATATTTGAAAACCTGGGCAGACTTAGGAATCCATCATATACAATTTAATGCAGTAGGAAAGGAAGTTTTAGAAGATGCTCAACGAAATCCTGAAAAATATTTTAATTTAATGGTTAGAGTAGCAGGATATTCAGCTTACTTTGTAGATCTTAGCAAGGATTTACAGGATTCAATTATTGCACGTACACCTCAGTGTTTCTAGAAATCATTAGGAGAGTTATAGTCATTGACACAAAAGGAAGGAATTATATTCAATATTCAAAGATATAGTATTCATGATGGCCCGGGAATAAGAACAACAGTATTTCTTAAGGGTTGTCCTTTAAGATGTAAATGGTGTTCTAATCCTGAATCAATTAATCCGTTTCCTGAACTTTTTTTGAGAAAAGATCGATGTGATCATTGTGAGCAATGTATTGAAGCTTGTGTTCCAAATGCTATTTTTTTTGATAATGATTTAATCCAGATCAATAGAAATCAATGCAATTTATGTATGGAATGTATAACAATCTGTCCGCTGGATGTAATTCAAAGAACAGGAAAAAGAATATCCGTTCAAGAAGTCATTACTGAAGTACTGAAAGATGAGTTATTTTATAATAATTCAGGAGGAGGAGTTACTATTTCCGGAGGAGAACCACTCTATCAATGCGAGTTTATTCTCAACTTGTTGAAGAAGTTTAAAGAAAAATCTTTACATACAACATTGGACACTACAGGATATGCTAAAGGTGAAGATTTTGAAAAAGTATTACCTTATACCGATTTATTACTTTTTGATATTAAACATTTAGACTCAGAGATACACAAAAAAGCCACTGGTGTACCAAATGAAATAATCCTAGATAATTTTGAAAAAAGTTTGAAAAATAATAAAAGGATTTGGATAAGAATCCCCGTCATTCCCAACTTTAACAATTCTCTCCGGTATATGGAAGAGTTAGGTAAATTTCTATCCAACAAACCAATTGAAAAAATCTCTTTATTGAAGTATCATGAATGGGGAAAACATAAATATAAATATCTAGATAGAATCTACCCCTTAGAAAATGCTGAATTTATTAGTGAAAATAGAATATTAGAATTCAAGGACTTACTCGAAACTTATGGTTTGAAAGTTACACTTGATTATTAATTAAAACCTATTTTATTTTTTTATCATAATTTTCTAAATATACGAATTCCTCCAGATCTTTTCTTGGAGGTCTTTGTTTTTCTCCTAATTTCATTGATTCAGAAAGTACCGGATTAATTTCCTTTGAATGTTTTCCAATTATCACTAGTGTTATTAATCTCATTTCATTAGGAATCTTAAGGATATTTTTTGCTTTTTCTTCTTTAAAACCTGCTATTGGATGAGCAACCAGACCTAATTCCGTAGCTCTTAGTATTATAAAAGCTGTTGCCATTCCAACATCAAATAAATAGTATTTTCTTTCTCCAATTATACAATCATTCTTGGCTTTACTAAATACCCCAATTATCATTGATGCCCTTTCTACCCATTTATTTCCTTCTGATAATGTAGTAAACAGTCTTTTTAATTGGTCTTTTTCTTTCACAAAAATGAAATTCCATGGTTGTTTATTGGCACATGATGGAGCAATTTGAGCAACTTCAGCTAATTGATTAATTAAATCATCTGTAACTTCCATTGCTTCTAAGGAACGATAAGCCCTTCTTTCTTTTATTACTTCCTCAACATTCATTATATTCAATTTAATATTATACAAGCTTTCTAAAAAAATAGATTAAAAAAAATTATTTAGATAATTTTTTTAAAACACTTTCTACATCTTCAGGATGTCCTTTCACTGAAACTTTAGGCCAAATATGGGCAATATTGCCTTCTAGATCAATTAGGAATGTACTTCGAATAACCCCCATATACTCTTTTCCTCTAAATTTTTTCTTTCCCCATTTACCATATTCTTTAATTACTTTTTTATCTACATCACTCAAAAGTATCACTTTTAAATTCTTCTTCTCAATAAATTTGGCATGAGATTCAGGAGAATCTGGACTAATTCCAATAACAACAGCATCTAATTTTTGTAGTGCAGGTAAAATTCCCGTAAAACCAATAGCTTCCGTAGTGCACGCTGGTGTATTATCTTTAGGATAAAAATAAAGAATCACGTATTTACCTTTAAAATCTGTCAAACTAACCTCTTTATTGTCTTTATCTGGAAGAGTAAATTCAGGGGCTTTACTACCGATTTTTAATTCTAAAATTTGTTCTGACATTTTTTATATCAATTTATTTCTTTTATAAAAATGGATTGCTAAGATTACATATTTCATAAATCTACTTGAGATTATGAATGTTAACATTATGACCTATTAACTTAAAAAAATAAATACTTAAATAAAGAACATTCAATCTGTTTTACGTTAATAAAATATAAAGAAATTGAAAAAGTGGATTTTATACAATTTTTTTCCCACAGACATGACAATATTCCATTCCTATTAGTAGAAGTGTATTACATTTCGGACAATGAAAAAGCTCATCTTCCTTGGAGTCCGCAAATTCATCAAATTCTTCATACGCTTTTCTATATTCTGGATCCTTAATTACAATAGAACCATCTACAGAAATTTCTATATAATTAGTAATTCTATCATAATTTTTCTTATAGACTATTAAATGGGTTATAAGAAGTATTACCACTAATAATCCAGAAATTATGGAGACAATAGAAGTAAATATGATTATAGTTGGCCAAATATCTGAGTTGTAGTTATTCCATACAAACAAAAAGAATATCGAAATTATAAAAAAACAGAAGAAAGTATATTTTAATTTAAGATATTTTTTAATTCGTTCATATTTCATTAATTCCTTTTTACAATCATCACATATAGGGATTTTTAGGTAAACTGTCTTAAATCTCCTTACCATTAAAGAACTCGCATATATGAATTCATCAAGCTTTAAGCCTTCTTTCTTACATTTTATGCATTTATTTGGAAATTTAATCATGAAGATTCTTTAGATTCACTATTTTTATTTTCAATTTTAAGGATCATTTCTGAAAGGATGTCGAGCATTTTCAGCATTTTCAATACCATCATCTACGGTTG
Source organism: Candidatus Hermodarchaeota archaeon (assembly GCA_048885765.1). GTDB lineage: Archaea > Asgardarchaeota > Lokiarchaeia > Sigyniarchaeales > SOKP01 > Loki-b32. The sequence continues at coordinate 8,599 of JBHLLI010000069.1, read as the reverse complement.
GCAAACCTTCCATAGCTTTTCGTATAGCATTACGCGTTGCTTTGTAATTGTTAATGAATATTCTTTTTCTTGCACTAGCACTTGGATGAACAAATACATTCACAATTAAAACAATTTTATCTGTAAGCTCTTTTGGGAGTATTCCGTCTTCAACACATTGTATAACAGCCTTAGCAATTGCTGCTTGAGCAGGACCATAGGTTAAACTTGCATGACGAAGTGATGTAGGTCGAACTGTAGGAATCATGATAGTGGGAGGTTTAACTTGCATATTAGGTTCAAGTATGACTTGAAGCCCTTCTTTTCCTTCTTCTGGATTAGTTAAAGCTTGAGCATACGCATTACCTACAGGTCCCTTTTTATCTCCTATAAGTAGATCTATATGAGCGAGTTCAGGACGAGATCCAACTAATGATTCACCAACTTTCAATTCGAAATCAGTAATTTTTTCAGGTGTTATACCTACTGCATAAAAACGACTTGTAAGTGGTTTGTCTCTAAATTCAAAATGTATTTCTGTTTTTTCAATTAACCCTAGTTTTTCAAGTTCAACCCTTAATTCATCTTTTATTTCATAAGAAAGTGTATCACCAACTATTATCGGCTGACGAGTTTTACCTACAGGAATTTTCATCATGTTTAGACAACTTTTCGCGCCTAAAGCCCCAGAGTTTATTAATAGTCTTGCAAGTTTTTGTATCTTTTTTTGCAGTGTTTGAGCTTCTTGCAATCGATTATTTTTTACATGATCATATATCTCAAGCCAAAATTTAGGCATAACATTTGCCGATCCTAAGATACACCCCGCAGCGCCTCCTGCTAAAGCACCAAGGACATTTTCATCCCAACCAATGAGAACTGAAATTTTATCACTAACTTTTTCTAATAAAGCTGAAAAATATTTATAATCTCCACTAGAATCTTTAATCCCTACAATATTTTCGATATCTACTAGATCTTCCACAACTGTCCAAGGTAATTCTACTCCCGTACAAACAGGTATATTGTATAATATTATAGGAATCTCAGTCTTTTCTGCAATAGTAAAATAATGATCGTATAATCCTTTTGCCTTTGGTTTTAAAAAATATGGAGTCACAATTAAAACCGCATCAGCCCCTATATCAGTTGCTGCTTTAGTAGAATACAGTACCAATTTAGTCCCTGTTTCACCAGTTCCCGCAATGACTGGAACTCTACCATTTGTTTCATCTACAACAATTTCAATAACCTTTAAACGCTCTTCAATGGTCATATTCACAAATTCTCCTGTTGTCCCAACGGGAACAAGTCCAGCTACTCCTTGATCAATTAGATGATTCACTAGATTTCTTAAGTTCTCTTCATTTATTGATTCATCTTTATTAAAGGGAGTTACCATTGCTGGCATAACTCCAGAAGGTCGAAAATCAAATTTACTCATGACAGTTTCCTCCATTGTTTATTATCTATGATGCAAATTTTGTGCAGCTATAATTGATATACCATTTTTAGTTAATAAATCTGCAGTTGTGTTAACAGCTATATATCTATCGTAATGATTTAACTTTAAAGCTTCCCAATCTCCCGCATCAAGAATTTCTTGCTTATCTCTGAAATAATCTAAAATATCAGTAGGATACTCTCTGGTTTTTTCAATTTCAATATTACCCCCCTCATGTTTAGCACTAATATTCTTAACCTTTTTTCCTAGTTCAACTAATTCATCACGTCTATCATAAGGCTGCCTTACAATACTTTTCCATGTTTCTGTAATATGATGTTCTAATCTTACAACATCTTCAAAATCAAACTGCTTTCTTATGTATGCTGATAGTTCAATAGTCTGATTATTTACCGCATTTGAAAGATTATAACCAATTAAAGGGCTAGTACCATCTTCACGCGCAAATAATTTTGCTGTTAATAAAGTCCATAAGGATGAATAGGGATTGTCATTACCAAGAAAAACTGAAATTTTAAACTCATTATCTATTCCTAATTTATAGATAAAGTATCCAAGAAGAACTGTACCCGGATTGACATTTAATACCTGTTTTACTCCATAATTAGTATAATAATAAAGAAATTCGTCAATCCACTTTAGTGCAAATTCATTTGGTTGCCCAACACCCCCAAAATACCCAGTTATAGTATCAGGGCCTCCTAAGTGGACATTAACTGGTAAACCGTCAGGACCTGGAGCTGTTCCCTTTGAATCAAGAGTTTCAACATAAGTAGCTCCAAGAATTTGCATAGCAGCTGTCATAGCGAGGAGATCACCATCGTCTTCTTGTTCTTTCATTTTTCTAACTCGTATTATTCTTCCAGGAAGCAATCTTTGATTTTCAATTGCATCGTGAGCAACATCTATAAGAAATGGGAAGTATTGACAAGCTGAAAGTTCTAATGTTACAGCATAATTATCATCAAATTTAATGTTGTTATAATCATCTCCCAATATTTTCTTATGATAATCTGAAATACTTATAAATGAATTATTCTCTCTCTTTTGTATCAGCCATTCCAGATCTTTTACAAATTCAGGCTTTTTATTTTTTAATTTATCAATTATTAAATCTAATTCGCTAGATTCTCGTGCTTTTTTATTAATTTCATCCACCCCTCCATATTTTTCTATAATTTCAAATAAATTATTAATGAGGGGATTATTTTCATCAGAAAGGAAATTATTTACGATCTCTAAAGCTTTATCAGTAATTCTTAGTCTTTTTCTTAAATCGTTCATTTTTCTAATCGTATTTTTAATTTTATAGATTTAATACTATTTTCTGATTGATATAAATTTTACTTAGAATTCTTTCAGAATATTATGAAATAAGAGAATCGAAAGATTTAAACTTATATCTAATATTTCTGATATTATCTAAAATTTCGAATAAGAATTAATATGTATAAATATAGTGTATCAATCCTAGGAACCGGATTTATAGGACTTTGCTCAGCAGCCTGCTTTGCTAATAAAGATATAAAAGTTTTAGCATCTACACATAATGAAAGAAAAGCAACTATAATTAATGAAGGGAAAGCTCCTTTTTTTGAAGCGGGTTTACAAGAAATGATGGATGATATTAAAAAGACAAATCCAGAACTGCTACAATGTCTTACAGACCCTGTAAAAGCTATCACAGAGACAAGCATATCCATGATTACCCAAGGAACTCCAATGAGGGAAGATAAAAGTATAGATTTAAGTTATATTGAAAGTACTGCAAAAGAAATAGGAGAAGCATTAAAGAATGATGATAGGTATCATTTAGTGGTAGTAAGATCTACCGTTGTCCCTGGAACGACAAGAAATTTAGTAGGGAAGATAATATATGAAGTTTCAGGTAAAGAACCAGGAAAAGATTATGGATTATGTATGCAACCCGAGTTTTTAGCTGAAGGACGTTCAATTGAAGATACATTGCACCCTGATAGGATTATAATAGGAGAATTTGACGAAAAAAGCGGTGCTATGCTCCAAGAATTCTATGAGTATTTTTATGGGGATCATTTGAAAAATTGCCCTATCTTACGGATGAATCTAGAAAGCGCAGAATTGGTAAAATATGGAAATAATTGCCTATTATCTACAAAAATTAGTTATGCAAATGAATTTGCGAATTTTGCTGAATTGGTACCAAATGTGGATATTGTTCAAGTTATGAAAGGAGTTGGCTTAGATTATAGACTGAATCATAGATTTTTAGGTGCTGGAGTTGGTTTTGGAGGTTCATGTTTTCATAAAGATGTAAATGCTATAAAAGCGTGGTCAAAATCGAAAGGATATCAATCAAGACTATTAGAAGCAGTTTTGGGGATAAACGATGATCAAGCCGTTCATATTGTAGATATAGCAGAAAATTTAGCAGGTAAATTAGCTAATAGGAAAGTCTCATTATTAGGTTTGTCATTTAAACCTGGTACTGACGATATGAGAGAAGCAGCAAGTATAAGAGTAGTAAATGAGCTAAGAAAAAGGGGGGTGACAAATATTGTCGGGTATGATCCAAAAGCTTTACAAACAGCTAAAGAAGAATTAGGTAATAAAATACAATATGCTACTACGATAGAAGAAGCACTTAAGGATTCTGAGTGTGCGTTATTGATTACAGAATGGGAAGATTTTAAAAATTTAAAACCAGATGACTTTAGAAAACACATGAAAACACCAAACTTAGTAGATGGAAGAAGAATATACGATTATAAAGAATTCAATAAATCTCTACCATTTCGGGCAATTGGCAGGATTAATCTATAATTTATCTAAAATAATTAAATTTATATTTAAATTCTTAGACTTTTAGTATTAGGTTTTAGGATTATTATAGATGGTTTTTTTCATGTCTGAATTGGTTATCAATATTTTATATTTAATATATTTAGGGAGTCAGCTTATTACGTCTATCTTCTTACTTATTAGAACGATAAAGCTAAAACAATTTAACTTAATATTTCTTGTATTATTTTTCTTTTTGAATCCATTAGAAGTAATATTTATATTGATTGTTGGTTCTTCAGCAATAATAAATATGCTTTCAAACATCTCATTAGTAATTTTTACAAAATATACATTTTTTAGAGAAAAAAAGAGTCCTTTTCTATTTTTGTTAATTTCATTAGTAATTATAAAGGTGACTGATTTCTTCCTAAAAGTTTTTATACCATTTTCATTACCATTGAATTTTATATTAACTCCTTTGGAAGTTCCCTTTTTTTATCTCTATTTAATTTTAACTTCGTTGTCTGTATTACTCTCATATTTGTGGTTGGGTTTAGCCTCATTGAAATATTATAAGTTAATTAAAATTGAAAATGTTGAACCTTGGATTAAAAAAAGATATCTAATTATCGGATACTCGTCATTAATAATAACCTTAAACAGTATTGTATATTTATTATTTCCAACTAATACATATGATTGGGAAGCTATTTTCCCTTTTACGTTAGGTTTATTACTTACAATTAATACCACAATCTTTTCACTTTCAAATCTAGTTGCATGGATTATGCCCCAAAAACTCAAAAATTACTTTAATAAAGATTATCAGGGGATTGTTGAGGAGGATTTATCAGAAGACGAATTAATGAAAACAATTAAGGAACAACTGGATGAAGAGGTCTCAAACTGAAATGTTTAGATATCTATGTAATATTTTATCGGAAGAGCTACATTTAACACCTCCCGCTTCAGCAGGATTGATTAGATTAGCCATAAAAGATCAGTTTGGACCATTCAAGCCAATTGAACAGCTAAATTTTAAAGACTATAAAGAAATTTGTAATAATGCTTTAAAAGACAGATTAGTAAGAATTAAAGTACATAACATAGAGCAAATTATTGAGCGGATTGTTATTCAATTAGTTCAAAATCAATCCTTAATAATCATGGAAAACGTTTAGTTTACATCTTATATCTTTTTATTAATGATTTTAATTAATAGTTTATAGTTGAATATTTATTCTCCAATAACAAAACTCCGATGAGAAACCGAAGCATGTTGAATCCCTTCATATATATATTTCACTTGTTCATCCTCATGTTGCATTCCGATGATATAAAGCATAGGTAAGTAATGATCATTAGTTTGAAAACCCCTTTTACTTAATTCCACCTTGTCATAATTGATTAATATATCAGTATCAGTTGAATCTAATGCACGTTTTTGTATATTATCTAATTCTATAGCCCATTTAAATGGTTCTGCGTTTATATCCCAATTAAATTCTCTAAAAGTATGGATAAGATTCCCACTTCCGATAAAAAGGAAATCTTTTTGGCGTAGTTTGGCTAATTTTTTACCAAGTTCGAAATGATGTTGTGGAGGATGTTGAACGTCTACACTTAATTCTATTACTGGAATTTCCCCTGAAGGAATTAAATTTTCTAATACAATTGTTGCCGCATGGTCTATTCCCCATTCATTTGTTGTATTCAATAAATCGGGGAATGATCGTGCTATCTCCTCAACAATTTTGGTTGATCCTTTAGCAGGATAAATATATTCATAAAAATGTTTAGGAAATCCATAATAATCGTAAACCATCCGAGGATTATCTTCACTGGTTAAAAACGTACCACGAGTTAACCAATGAGCAGATATTAGAATTATAGCTCTTGGATTATATTTAGTAAAAAGTTCTTTCCCAAACGCTTTTAGAGATTGAGTAAAATCATTTTTATCAAATAAATTATAAGGGCTTCCATGACCTATAAAAATAGCGGGCAATCTTGTCATATCTTTATATAAAATTAAAATTATTTGAATTTACTTTCTTTAAATGATAAGATTCTCTACTGTTAAATACATTTTTTAAAAATTTTTTAGGAATTACCTATCTTATACCTTTTAAAAATAAAATTAGGAAAAATATAGCTCCGATTTTAACGCGTGATATTCTAAAATTATAATTAAATAAGAAGAAAAAAATAAAATGAATTTTAGTTAAATTCCAAAGTAAAAATATTGAAATCTCCATTCTCTGTTATTTCAAAGTTCAGGAGTATTTTTTTATACATCTGAAGTGCTCCTCTGATAATTCCTTCACTATAAGCTGCAGGTGTTATCTTTGAATATGCGATTATTGCTTTGTTTGAGCTCCAATAGTTCGTTTTTTGAATTTTTTTTGGATCAACTTTACGTACAATACCAGTTAATGTAATGCTGACATCTCTTCCCAGTTTATCGAATGTATCAAATCCGAATTTTAATAATGTGTCTTGTGCTGCTAAGAATATATTTCTTCCGATCTTACACATAACAATGGGAGGCATTTTTTCTGCTACTTTATATAACATATCCGAAAAGATCTGGAGAGGATACCAAGTTCTTTCATCCAATTCGGATACTTCTTTAGATAATTCAGGTAATGTATATTCTGCAGTCATCATAGCACTCATAACTTGCTTAAAATATGATCCATGGATTTCTCCTTCTGCTTGAACCAAAATTAATCACGGTTTTATATTTTTATACAATTAATCAATTTTGTATTGATTTTTTTAGTTACAAAATAAGAGAAGAGATTTAAAAAAACAAATTTTTTTTTTGTTTTTTGTACTAATATCACGGATTTTATGTGCAAAATTAAAAGAATATGTGCAAGATTACGTGATATTAGTACAAAACTTGTAAAAAAACACATATTTTTTAAGATTTTTTTATACTTTTTATATTAATGTATAATCTTAAAATTTCAAAAAGTAGATTTCATATATGGCTACAGAATATGCAATTTTAGCAAAATTAGGGGGATTCATAGGTAGTAACCCTGAAATAATAAGTTCTTTCCCTTCTACTAGTTCATTTGGAGATCAAACTGAGATTCTTAAAAAATGTTTCCCAATTGGTTCTAAAGTTGGACAATTCATCGAAGATAAGTTTACCAAATTTCAGGTATTATCTTATATTTTTAAAGTTGAGCAGGAAGGTGAGAGAGATGACTTATATTCATTTTCAATTCTTTTACACAAACGTGATAAAGTTGAGATATATAAACTTGTCTTAATAGATGTTGTGGAAAATTTGAAGGCAAATGGGTTATTAAATGAGGTAATTTTAACTAAATATCATAGAACTATTTATGAAGGAATGAATCAAGAAATGGATGTACGTATTGAAGATTTACTTATTGATTTTTCAAGAATTTTTAAGGATATTAAAGCAAAGATATTGAAACAAAAACCGCAATTAAAAGGGAGTTTTTTTTAATGGCTGAAGATATTATAATTGAAAATCTTAGAATAATTGGTTATTTACTTAGTGCCACTATAATTCCATTTGCAACATTAAACTTAGGAAGGAAAGTTCTTAAAGAGAAAAAAGAAACAGGGCGATTTAATTATATTCGTTTAATTGTGTTTGCTGTTTTTTCTTGTTTTGCTATATTGAGTGTTTTAGAGTATCTAGTCGAACTTTCACTATTCCCTAGTGAATTATTTGGTTATAATATTGTGAGTGTGAACTTATATTCAATACTAATTGGTACGATGGTATCACTAGGTCTTAGTTTAGTCTTTTATGCTAATAGATGGGAGGCTTTCTATCTCTTTTCAATATTTATATTTGGTGGAATGGTAATTTTTTACTATCTAACTGGATTTAGTGCTTGGATTGAATGGTATATACAAATAACGGCTATTATTAGCCTTGCTTTTATGTATCTTACAAGCATTCGAATTAAAGATAATGGGACACTAGGATTAGCAATTTTTTTCACATTAGCATTTAGTACATTAATATTAGATATTTCATTTGTTAACCAAATAATTATTATCGTATATAATGTTTTTATCCTGATTATTTCTCTTGGATTCTTTAAACCATTTAAAGAGGAGGTTAAGCAATAAAATGCCTCAGTTTCTATATATCATAATAGAAAGTATTTATTTTACATTAGGTCTATTCTCAATAATTACTACATTGAAAACCTGGAGAGACAATAAAAATCGTATTTTAATTGCTATATCGGTATATATAGGGGCAGTTTTATTGAAATCGATAATTGATATTTTATTTTATCTTCTAGATCTGAACTTAGACATCGTTGTTATTGGATATGTTACGATTGGTCAGATCATCGGGAATATTCTATTTATAATTCAATTAGAATT
>JBHLLI010000068.1:0-21664 GCA_048885765.1 Candidatus Hermodarchaeota archaeon | reverse complement strand
TCACCAGAATATAAACCATGCAACAACGAAGAATTTAAATAAATCAATCCAAAGTTGATTTTTTCTTTATGTGGAATGATTGGATTTAAAACCAACTTTAATCTATCATCATTACTAGTGAATTTCCAAGGTTTTGTAGAATCTCGGTCTTCATGATGAAAGGTTACTTTATCTATTTTATGAGCCATTCCATCATAAAAAATAATATTTTCTGTATGAGTTGACAAATCTCCAAATCCATAGCCAATATTAAACGCAACTGGTACGTCATCTACAATGCCACAAGCAGAACCCCATAACCAATGTGTATGATAAGGCCAAATTCCACGACCCCAATCCATAAGACCAAAAGAGTTAGATAGATCAAAGGAATATTCTTCCTTTCCAATATGAATTGAGCCAGTTGCGGGCATATAATTTATTTTATGATTATAATAGAAAAGTCTTGGATCTTCCTTATAACCAGTTACAACCACAGTATTATCCATTTTTGGATTATCTTCAAGTTCAATTTTTCCCTTTAATCCCACTTCCTGAAAGTTTGGATCATCGATAGTTAGGATTCTTTTATTCTTATTTTTCGTTATTGATGCTTGAAATTTCTTGGTTGGAAATTCAATAACACTATCTTCTAATGAGCTAGTAGGTAAAAGTTTAGATTTAGTGAAAAATTTGAAAAGACCTTTCCCATCTCTTTCCTTATTTTCAAAATCAAGCCATACATAGCTCATCTGTGTAAGATAACCAATATCTCCAATCGTAAGTTGAAAGCCAAATCCTTTATTTAAAACAGAATAATGATCCCATTCTTTTATGCGAAGCCATCCTTTTCCAATATTTTCTTTATTATATTTTAATAGAGGTTTTCTTGCCCATCCTTTCTGTACAAGTGATCCATCTTTATTAAATAAATCCGAGGCTTCTGTAATTTCGTTTTGTTCTCCCATATATTATTCCCTCTCATGCCCAATTTAAAAAGATAATTTTAAAAAAGATTTCAGATAAAATAAAATATTTGGGTATATCCAATTATTTAAGGTGAATCAAATTTCCAATGAATTTGAAAAAAATCTAGAAAAATATGCAGAGGTAATAATAAAAGTTGCTCTGAATTTGCAGCCGGGACAAAAATTGTGTATCTATAGTCCACTTACATTTGGTGTACCTCTTGAAATAGCTCCTCTAGTTAGATTAATCACTAAAATAGCCTATCAGAATGGTGCTCGATTTGTTGAAATAATGTGGTATGACGAGGAAGTACATTTAAGCCGTTTTCAAAATGCTCCGATAGAAACATTCAATGAATTTCCGACATGGAAATATGATTATTTATGTAATCATGTTAAAGAGGGCAATCCGCTCCTTTATATCATAGCTTTTAACCCAGAGTTACTCTCTGAACAAGATTCGGAAAGAATTAAACTTTTTCAAGGTACTTACTATAAAGGAGTAGAAAAAATCGTTAATATAATGAAAGACCGGCCCTCTAACAATTCATATATTACAGCTCCAGTCACAGGATGGGCTAACAAAGTTTTTTTCGATGAAAGCCCCCAAGAACGAACAAATAAATTATGGGATAAGATTTTTGAGATGTGTAGAATAAAGTATGAAGATCCAATTTCTGCATGGAGAGAACATGTAACGCAACTTAAAGCTAAATGCGATTATCTCACCAATAAACAATATTCTACTTTAAAATTTAATGCCCCAGGTACTGATTTAATAATTAGTTTACCAAAAAATCATATATGGAGAAGCGGGAGTGTAAGATCCAAAAATGGGATAGATTATATACCTAATATTCCCACCGAAGAAATATTTACAATACCACATAAGGATAAGACAGAAGGATTTGTAAGCGCAACAAAACCAATTTTTGAGAATAAAATTATTGAAGATTTTAAATTCACATTTTCAGATGGAAAAATTACAGAAATATCTGCTAAAAAAGGCGGTGAAATTCTTCAGGATATGATAAAAATTGACGATGGAGCAAATAAATTAGGTGAAGTTGCACTCGTTCCTAATAGTTCTCCTATATCTCAAATGAATATGCTTTTTTACAACGGGCTTATTGATGAAAATGCATCATGTCACTTAGCTCTTGGAAGAGGTTTTCGAATATGTCTGAAAAATGGAGAAAAGATGTCTGATAAAGAATTTGCAGCTAGTGGGGGTAATCAAAGTAATATACATACTGATTTTATGATTGGATCTGGTGAAATGGATTTAGATGGGATAAAGGCAGATGGAACATCTGAGGCTATAATGCGAAATGGAGAATGGGTTTTTAATATTTAGCTTATATTTTGATTGATAGCTATTTAAAGAAATATATCAAAATAAAATATAAGATATTATTAGTGATTTATGTGTCGTCAGAATTTGAAGAAAATTTAGAAAAATATGCAGAAGTAATTGTAAAAATTGGTCTCAATTTACAACCTGGGCAGCGTTTACTAATCGGTGGTCCCACTTCTTATAATTATGGGACTCCGATAGAATTAGCTCCTTTAGTAAGGTTAATTACAAAAAAAGCATATAGAATTGGAGCTAGGTTAGTAGAAGTATTTTGGGATGATGAACAAATAAGAAAGATTCGATTTGAAAATGCACCAAAAGACTCTTTTGAAGAATACCCCATTTGGCGATTGGATTGTCAATATCAGTTTGGAAAAGGAGGAGATGCAGTTCTCCTTTTTGGTGCTTATAATCCCGATTTGCTTAAAGATCAAGATGAGAAAGCCATGTTAACTGCCTATAACACATACGCTAAACATAGGAAAACTTTTGGTGATTTAATATCTAAGAGTGCTGTTAATTGGACTGCTATTACTGCTCCTGTTGAAGGTTGGGCCGAAAAAGTATTTTTTGATGTTCCTAAAGAAGATCAAAAGAAAAAGTTTTGGGATACTATCTTTGAAATTTGCAGAATAAAAAATGGAGACCCTATTGTAGCTTGGGAAAATCATATTAAGCAACTCATTGTTCGGAGTAATTATTTAAATCAAAAGCAATATGATTCATTAAAATTGGAGGCACCTGGTACTGATCTCACAATTGGGTTGCCAAAAAGTCATATCTGGGGGAGTGCAAGATTTAAAACCCAAAGTGGGATTGAATTTGTAGGAAACATTCCTACTGAGGAAGTATTCACAACAACGCATAAAGATAGAACAGAGGGAGTTGTAACTTCTACAAAACCACGCCACACGGATGTTATAATAGATGGTATGAGTCTAACCTTCTCTAAAGGGCGTGTTATAGAAGCATCTGCAAAAAAGGGAGAAGAAATGTTAAATAAATTGCTTGAAACAGACGAAGGGGCAAGAAGACTAGGTGAAATTGCACTTGTTCCGCATAGTTCACCTATCTCACAATCAGAATTGCTTTACTACAATACCCTTATTGACGAAAATGCATCATCGCATATTGCGATTGGAAGAGGATTCCAATTTGCCTTGAAAAATGGTAGAAATATGTCTGAGGAGGAGTTTTCTAAGGCAGGGGGTAATCTTAGTAAAACTCATATTGATTTTATGATTGGTTCAGAAAAAATAAATGTTTATGGGATAACTAAAAATGGAAAAATTGAGCCAATTATGAGAAACGGAGAATGGGCTTTTGAATTATAAAGCTCATTCGATTTTTTGACAAATATTATCTATTTTTTGAATAGTTTCATCGATAATTTCATCAGTATGGAGCATACATGTGTAGAATCTGCTCCCCGCTACTGATATTATCTCTTGATCGACTAAAGCAGCTCCCATTTCACCCATAAAATCCTTTCTTTTAGGGAGTTCTCCTGCTTGAGAGGGGTCTCCCAAATCCAATCCAAAAAGACAACTAGTATGAAAATGAACTGTTCCTCCATAATTATAAGAGAACCAAGGCAAATCATACTTTTCAAAGACTCTATTTAATCCAGAAGATAATCTGGTACCAGCTTTTATCGCTTTTTCTGTCGCTTTAGTTTCTTCAACCAACTTAAGAGCATGATATGCTGCTGCACATGTTAATGGATTTGCTGCAATGGTTCCACCAGAATAAGCTTTTTTACCCCCACTTACTCCTGCTGCGCACACACTCATTACATCGGCTCTTCCACCAACAGCTGCAGCTGAGGGAAACCCATGTCCAATAATTTTTCCGAATACAGAAATATCAGGTTTATACCCAAAATAGGCTTGTCCACCTCCCATATCTAACCTAAAAGCGCAAACTACTTCATCTGAAATCATTAAAGCTTTATTCTCATGACATAATTCCTCTACTTCTTTGTTGAAACCAGGTCTTACGGGAATGCTCCCCGATTCTCCACCCATAGGTTCTACTATAACTGCTGCTACTTTTCTTTTCTCTTTAAACATTTGTTTCAAAGTCTCAATATCATTGGGAGGACATGAATCTATCCATTTGAATACACTTTTTGGTATTCCATGAGATTCTAATAATTTTGTGCCAGGGACATGCATATCATAGACAAGTTGATCTGACCAACCATGATAAGAACCCCCAATTTTAATTATCCATTTGCGGTTTGTAAATGTTCGAGCAATTCTAATTGCTAACATATCTGCTTCAGTCCCAGATTGTAACCATCTAATAATTTCACATGATGGAAAATGTTTTTGTAATTGTTCGGCAGAAAGATATTCGTATTCACTTGTAATTCCATGACATGGACCAAGTTCTTCGATAACTTCAATAACTTTTTCTATTAAGGGTTTATATTGATGTCCAAGTATAATAGGACCACCACACATCAAATAGTCTGTTAATATTACATCATCGACAGTTTCCATATAACAATCAAAAACCCTTTTGCTTGCTAACGGGAATGGGTGATTAAAGGCAAGATTATGCTCAACTCCACCAGGAATTATTTTGCGTGTTCTTTCATATATTTCCTTTGATTTTGGATGATTTTTATGATATCTCTCAAGAATTCCTTTTAATTCGTCCTGTTTAAATTTTCTAACTGGCTGACGTACAATATTATCTATTTTCTCTTTCATTTCTTCATATTTCATACTACTCATAATAGATCAAAATTAGGGTTATATAGGTAACTAAATTATTTACTAAAGAGTTACATCAAAAATTAAGTTTAGTATTATAAACAAATTTCAATGGATTCTGCTGGAATAAGTAATCTCTTTTCAATAAGAAGTTCAATAGTATCTATAACTATGTCTTCACTTTTACTACTGAGTTTGTCAAATATTGAATTTAACTTAAAAATGTGATTTTCTTCAGATATAGAAATAATTTCATTAAGAATTCTGAAATTTATTCTAGATGACTTAAGCGTTTTCTTTAAAGGTTCAAGATCAGATTTTTCAATGGTAAGTCGATAGAATAATTTGTAATTCAAATTAAAGAAATTATCAAGAAGAGGGGGAATTCCTTCTAGAAATTGATTTGTATCATGATTCCAGTCTTTTAGCACTTCCGAATATTTCGCATATACGCTTAATCCGAAATTTAATAATTTACTTTTTATTCTCTTAGAAGCTTTGTTTCTAAGAATCAGAACTGTTCTTAATTCCTCTATATCCGATATAAGGCAATAAAAGTGTTTAAAATCTAATTCGAGAACATTATGAATTCCATTAACTAAACTTGTTTGAATTCCTTTAGATTTGATATAATCTTTACGTATAATTTCTTCGCCTACGATTGAAATTGCTTGAAGAAATCCCGAAAATAGAGTTTTATTACCCTCCATTAAATCGGAATAATTTCTGGAGAAAAGTGGTAATCCACTAGGATTATGTATTAAAAGAATACCTTGAATATTTTCAGCATCTTTAAATTTTTGAGTCCTTGATAATAGGGCTGTTCTTTTTTTGATTTTTCTTGGTATTAAGATATAAGATCTCAAACTTAAACTGGTTAATATTGCAATTATTGTTAATAAAATAAACATAACTAACCATATTGTGTAATACGGAAATGAATAATTTGTATGTTTGACATATGAAATTGTAAGATAAACATCATCAATAGAAAAAGTAACAACATCTTCTAAAGTAAAGTCATCCGCTATAAATATCATAATTGAAAAAGAAATTTCCAAATTTGGTACAATATAAGCCCTTATATCAGATGCTCCTAAATTTAATTCTTTAAAATTAGTTTCGAAATCTTTTAATTTGATGACTTTCTCAAGTTCATTATTATTTATGAGAATTCTCAATACCGAATTAGGGGACAAAGAATCAGACCAATTTTGGTTAACCTTATATTTAAAATCTAAAGTAGCATCAATAATTTCAATCATTTCACCCTCTATAGGAGCCAATTTCTGGTTATATGATATAGAAGTGTATCGGTCGATTTTTTTTTCATAAGAAAATGTAAAATTAACAGATTTTATAATTAATTCCTTAAATTCGTCATAATCCCAATCAGTAATAATGTTATCTTCAAAATGAAGTAGTATTCCTAATGTTAAAGTAAAATTGCTATAATCTGTATTTAAAACTGAAGAAAGATAAAAAAGTAAGTCTTCTTCAGGATAGCTAATCATATATGTATCCAACATGATATCCTCTCCAGGAGGGTCTCCCATTCCAAGGTCTGTCGGTTGAAGATAAGCGAGTTCATACACTTTATTCTTTCCTAAGTCTGAAATCAATGCATAGAAACGTACGTAATCTCCAACATCATATGTATCCAATTCTCTTCTTAAATCGTTTCTAGCTTCAGTATCACCCTCTCGATCAATATCCAAACTAGCATTCGCATATACAATAGCATTAAAGGAGGCAGAAGTAATTATATAATCTGACATATCAACATTTAAGCTGATATTTCGATCCCAATGTATACTGGGATTTGTTACAGCAGTCTGATCATCATATAGATGATAGACTGTACACCCATTAGTCGTAATACCATAAATTTGAGGTCGATTAGGATAATTAATGTTATCTCTTTCAGACCAATCTAATGAGAGAGGGGGATTGGCAATTAAGGAAAAAATCCTTTTATCACCCAAGATTTCAATATTAGCTTGCCCAGAATTGATTGAATAATCTACATCTGATATGTCTCCTGTTAAATTTGGTTTCCAATATTCCAATCCGGAATCAAATGATGGATCTTTAAGCCATTGTGTTGTATTACTTATCGTTGAGGTTTGTAAGATTCTATTAGATTCACTGATTGAAAAATTACTTGCTTGATTGTTGTAGGTTTTAATAAAAATCCAACTTGATAAAATTGAGATTGAAATTATAAATATAAACATGACTTTTTTAGATATTCTTCTTATTGAGATTAATGATTCTAGCATTCTCTTTTATATAAGCTAAATCTGATTCTTCTTATACCAAATAACCATGAGAATACATAATAATATGAATATATAATATTATCCAAATATGTCACTCAAAATTCAGTATAGAATTGATTTAAAACAGTTGTACCATAGTATTATTAAAATTCTGTATTTCTCTTTTTTAAAGATTGATCATCAGAAAATCTTTATTTAGTTTAACAACATTTATATAAAATATGTCTAACAAACAAAGAAAATATATTCTAGCAATAGATCATGGGACTGGTGGTCCAAAGTCTGCAATTGTATCCACTGAAGGTGATGTTATTGATTGGGCATTTCAAGAAGTACCTTTATATGCGTATAAGGGTGGAGCTGTAGAACAAAATCCAGATGATTGGTGGAATGCTATTGTGAAAACATCTCAAAAAGTAATTGATAATGGAAAAGTTTCTGTCGATGATATAGTGGGAGTATGTAATACAAGTCAATGGAGTGGAACAGTAGCCCTTGATAAAGAAGGGAATCACCTAATGAATTCTATCATATGGATGGATACTCGAGGAGCTAAATATATTGAGAAATTTAACAAGGGTTTACTAAAAGTATCTGGGTACAATATACTTAAAATGTTAAAACTATTAAAACGAACCAGTGGGGGTCCCGGTTTTCATGGGAAAGACCCAATTTCTCATATTTTAGTCTTAAAAAATGAATTTCCGGATATCTATAATAATACATACATGTTTTTAGAACCCCAAGATTATGTTAACTTAAAATTAACGGGAAAGTTTGCTGCTTCAATCCCATCAATAGCTCTTCATTGGATTACCGATATAAGGGATTTAAATAATCCAAAATTATCCAAAAAACTCACAAAGATGTTTAAAGTTGATATTGAGAAATTTCCAGCAGATTTAAAGAATGCAACTGATGTTTTAGGACCAGTTAAAAATGAAGTTGCTGACGAGATTGGACTAAATAGAGGGACTAAAGTTGTTATGGGAGCTCCTGATGTTGCTACAGCGAATATTGGTTCTGGGGCTGTTATGGATTATGAAACTCATATTTACATTGGTACTTCTGATTGGATAGGTTGCCATATTCCATTTAAAAAGGTTGATATCTTTCATAACATGGCAAGTTTACCCTCAGCAATTCCAGGGAGATATATTTTAGCTAATGAACAAGAAATAGCTGGAGGGGCTTTATCTTTTCTACGAGATAAAATTCTGTATCATAAAGATGAGCTTTTAAAAGAAGAAGCGGTTCCTGACGTATATAAGATCTTCGATAAGATTGCAGATACTGTTCCTGCGGGCGCAAATAATCTTATTTTTACACCTTGGTTGATTGGTGAGAGAGCACCTGTGGATGATTCAACAATTAGAGGAGGGTTATATAATCTTTCATTAGATATGTCTCGAGAACATTTAATTAGAGCGATATTTGAGGGCGTTGCCTATAATATAAAATGGTTGTTGATTTATGTAGAGAAATTCATACAGAAAAACAAAATAAACACTACTCCAGGTATGAGTAAAAAGGACATTGTTATTCCGGAAATTAATATAATTGGTGGTGGAGCTCAAAGTAATGTTTGGTGCCAAATATTTGCTGACGTTTTAGATCGAAAAATAAAGCAAGTTACGGATCCTATTCAAGCAAATGCTAGAGGAGCTGCGTTTATTGCTTCTGTAGGTCTAGGATACCTTAAATGGGATGAAATTCAAAGATGCTGTGAAATCGCTAATATCTTTACCCCGAATCCAGATAATAGAGAAGTCTATGAAAAACTCTTTAAAGAATATTTAAACATTTATAAGATTATGGGAAAGACCTATAAAAGTTTGAATAAATAAAGATATCTCTTCTATTTTTCTATTTTATTCTTTTAATCATGAATTTTTGCTGCTATATCGCGAGATATTCGTCTATGAATGAATTCTTTAATGCTAGAAACATATTCCTTAGTAACAGTAGATGTAATAGCTATTTCTTTAAGTTTCTTAACGAGATCTTTCTTAGAGATCTTTTTCATTGGTTCTACAATGATTTTAGATTTATCAACATCTTCTAAAAATTTGGTAATATAAAATGTCAGATATTTTATCTGTTCAATAGGATTTTGATTCTTTATAGCAGTAGTAATAAAACCCTTTTCAAGTTCTAAACCAGTATCCCAAGGCATTTGTATTATATGTTTATCGAGATTCATAAGGAAAGCTGTTTTCCTTTGATTTTTAACTAATGCATAGAAATAAGTTGCTGTAGGAAAAACATAATCATTATATTCAATGTGTTTTAGATCTTTATGATTTCTAAACATTTCTGGAACAATATCATCAAGGAAAAAGTTAACCTCATCCATATCCATTTGAAAATCTTTTTTTATTATAACATAAGGTTGGTAATTGAAAAGTTTTGCATGAATTAATCCTGCTAGACATCTAAATCCAACCAGTTTAATGAATTTCATTAAACCTAGTGATTCATCTAATTCAGGTTGAGTTTCTCCTTTTGATCTTGCAACATCCGGGGTTGATACTGATAAATCGACGGTTTGATAACCAAGAATTCTTCCCTTAATATCCAATAATACAACAAATACGTGTTCCTGACATACCGCCCCTTTAGGGACTTGGATTTTTACATGGCCAAATTTCTTTTCTGTAAATAGAGTTTCTGGAACATTTATGGTTTTTTCTGCACCACAACTTGGACATGCTATACCAATATATCTAGATTGTACTTGCATAAGTTATACCCCACCTAGGTTAGAAAAGATTAAAAAAATCGTATACATTACATGAAAGTCTATAAATATAAATATATCCCAAATTTAAAGATGAGAGTGATATCGAAATATACTAGAGAAAAGGTTTTTAAATAGTTCTAAAAAATAAAAGTATAAATTAAAAATTATTTTTGATTCTATCCTTTGATCTCCTTACCTTGTTCAATTTTACCTAAATCTTTTTCTTGAAGTTCACGTCTTTGAACTTTACCAGTCGCACTAACAGGCATCTTTCTGACGAATTCAATATATTTTGGACTTTTCCATTTTGCCATATTCTCCCTAGCCCACTCTTTTAATTGCTCACTTGTAATATCACGATCATCCTTAAATCCTTTTTTCAATGTAACCCACGCTTTCACTGCTTCACCTGTCATTTCATCTGGAATCCCTGCAACGGCAACCTCATCAACCATTTCATGGTGACTTAATAATTCTTCTACTTCTTTGGGAAAAACTGAATGACCAGATACTTTAATTAGAGATTTTTTACGATCTCGTATTTCAACCCATCCATGCTCATCCATAAAACCAATATCACCAGTTAGTAACCAACGTTTACCACCCCAATACTTCAAATTATCCTCTTGTTCTTTCTGCTTACCTAAATAACCTAACATTATATGAGGTCCAGCAAGACATATTTCTCCTGTATTTTCGATTCCAAAACCTCCTCTTTCTATAGTTCCATCACAAATAGGCCCTGCCTCAAAATTATCGGAAGGAAATATCGCCCAATCTGCACCTGGAATTGGTAATCCTAGTTTTCCATCCTTAGTTGGTCCCCAAAAAGGAGCAATACTATGAACAGGCGAACTTTCAGTTAAACCATAACCAGCACGTATTGGACAAAATATTGACTCAAAAGGTTTTTGTACATAAGAATGCAATGGACCTGCTCCTTGTGTGGCATATTTTAGTTTCTTCCATAAATCATATTTCTTTTTAAATTCTTCAACACCAATTTCCTCTACAAAATCTGTAAACCTTTTAAACCACATTTCGACTCCTGTATATATCATTCCTTCTGGAGCATCTATTCTGTTTACCGCTTCGCATAGAACATCATCTGAGGGGGGTTTTGGGAAGAGAAGCATAACCATTCCTATACCAAGAGCAGCATTCATGACGCAAGTCATACCAAAGCTATGAAAAAACGGGATAGCCCCAATAGTCACTACACCTGGACCAATACCCGTCCATGGTTTAATCATATTTAAATTGGCACTTAAATTAGCATGTGAGAGCATTGCTACTTTAGGTAGTCCCGTCGTACCACCGGTCATGAGATATATTGCAGGATCTGTCCAGGGATCAATATCAACCTTAATTTCTTCTGGTTGTGTTTCTTTAATGATTTTATCCATCCAGTATACTTTATAATTTTCAGCTTCATCTGGTATCTTGTCCCGAGCATTTGGAATACCTAATTTCTCAATAATGGCTGGATCAGCAGTCATAAAATCTACAAAATTTGAGGGTATCACAAATTTAACATCAGTTTTAGGGAGGACATCCTTAGGCCCAGCTATATATAGCATATCCATCATAACAAATACTTTTGCTTTAGTCATATTTAAGGAATGTAAAAGTTCCATTGGTCTGTAAGTGGGATTGATACCTTGAGCAATAGCACCAATATACTGGCAACCCATATAAGCGACTACAAAATTGATAGAATTTGGTAGATCAATAGCAACAACATCGCCTTTTCTAATCCCAAGAGTTTGATAAAGAAAAGTCCCAAATTTTTTTCCATATTCAATTATAGTTCTTAACTTTACACGCTCTATATATGGACCATACACAAAAATACAGATATCGTTGTCCATTGTATTATATAACTCTGTAGCTTTTAAAAAATATTCCCACATTGGCAAAATGTCGACATCTTCAACATCTTTTAATTGTTTTGGTACACCCTCGGGCCAGTAACCTCCTGCCTCTGCGGAAGTAAACCAAACTTTATTTTCATCGACTAAGAATTCTGGATCGTTTAAACTCGGCATAATAAATTCACATTTATATTTCAATTATGATATTTTTGTAAGATTTGAGTTAAAATCTCAACTCTTATAATAAGATTGATTCGTTAATATATAATAATTTAACTCGAGATGAATATAAAAACATAAAATATAACAAAATTTTCAAAGGAATTTTCCTTATAATTTTAATGAATGAGTGCTAACAATCCATTTGAAAATACATAGATTTTTTATATTGGATAAATTAAAAATAGTAAATTTAAAAATTCAATCTCAAAATACTAAAAAGTGAAGATATTGAGCGATAAAGTACCCAAAGATAAATACATCATCGAAGATGAAGAATATGATGATGATAAAATCAATAAAGAAAGAAGAGCAAAAGAAAAGCTCACTCAAGAAGAAATTGATGCACGCATAGAAGAACACCGAAAATTAAAAGCAGAAAAAGCCGAAGCTGAATTAAGAAAGCAAGATAAAAAAAATGCTATTAAACAAGAGATAAAAGAAAAAGTTGTTAGGCTTTTGGATAAGGGAAAAGTAACTTCTAAAACATCATTAACACACTTGTTAATAAAAGCAGGTTTTATAGATTATCGTTTCAGAATAAGTTTAATTCCCAATGAGATAAGAAGGGAAATCCCTTACATTGGAGCGGCTTTAAAAGAATTACGATTTGATAATGAAATTAAATTTACGATAAGAGGGGGATCTCATGTATTTTATACTAAAAATTGGAAAAAGTCAATAAAATCTAAAGAAACAAAGATAGAATTTGATTGGAGAAATTACAAGATTCCAGAAGGAAATAATGAAATATACGTAGTATTTAAGCTTCCAGGAAGTAATATTGAATCTAGACACTTTCTTTCAAGTTGTTATCCTGAAGCCAAATTCTGGGAATTCGTATTGACAATTGATAAAAAGTATAATAAAACACACGGATTTAAAATTATCCAAGAAGGCCTTTTTGGTAATTTTGACGGGGATAAATTAATTATTGGATGTCGAACAAGTACAAAGGATCCCGATAAAACACTTTATAAACTCATACAAATTGGACGTAGAATAACATTAGAACTCATTAAACTTAATAGAAGGTATTCAGAGGTTTTAGTAATTAACAATCTGAACAATACTGAATTCATTCCTGTGGTTCCAATCTTCAGGGCTAGAGATATAGATACATTTTACGATACGAAATATGAAAATGTTCTGAGAATCATCTATGATTTCCCTGAAAAATTTGAAAATAAAGTTGTCTATGGGAAATATTCAATTCTATCGAAAGAAACTAAAGAAGAAGATTTTGATATAAACAAGTATTATGAATTCATTGAAAAAACTTTCATTTTTCAGATAAAATCATTCATTACAAATGCCATTCTTAATGATTGGATCATTAATCCCGCCAAGGCATTGAACTACATGAAAGAGGATGAAGAATTAAAGAAATTAATCGATGAATATACTCAAGATATTGAAACAGACAGAATAATCCAAGAACGACTAGATGTTTCAATGGAACAAAGCGAATTACTGAAAGATTTGACCACTAATTTGCTCTTAACATTCCTTGGACTTTCATTTTTGGCAACCACGCCCATTTTTCAATGGAGCCTGCTTGGTTTATTGATTGGAATAAACATATTATATATATATCTCAGGGTTAGAAAGCGTAAGAAAAAGTTATTTTAGAATTTAATTTATGTCAAAGTTTTTTTATTATTTTTTCTATTGAATAGTTTAAATTGGCAGTGGAGTCATGAAATTTAAAAGTAAAATCAAAGAACAGTTACGAAATGTTTTAAATGAAGAACAGCTCTCACTTCTTCCACGGGGTTTCCAAACTTTGGGAAATGTTATAATCCTAAAATTAAATGACAAATTACTTGGCAAAGAACACCAAATAGCTCAAGCATATCTAGATTTGTTACCAAATATAAGATCAATCTATTTAAACCGAGGAAAAATAATGGGCACTTTTAGAGAACCTGAAAAAATTGAATTCTTAGAAGGAGTAGATGACCCCATTATTGAGCATAAAGAACATGAGGTAAGATATAGATTCGATATAACAAAAATTATGTTTAGTAAAGGAAATGTTAATGAAAGAAAGTATCTCGCAAGTCTTGTCAAAAATAATGAAATAATAGTGGATATGTTTGCCGGAATTGGATATTTTTCCCTCCCTATTGCGAAGCATTCTTCAGTAAAAAAAATATATAGTATAGAGCTTAACCCGGCATCATACAAATTTTTAGTAGAAAATATAGCGATTAACCATTTAAGTGATAAAATTGTCCCAATCAATGGAAATTGTAAAATCGAAGTTTTAAAACTTAGTAAATCTGGAATAAGGGCTGATAGAGTAATTATGGGAGTCTTCCCTGCACCTAGAGATTATATTAAAGAAGCGTTATCTTTAATTAAAGATAAAGGAACGATGTTTCATTATGAAGGAGTGGTAGAAAATGAAGATTTTCAAATTTTATTTCGCGAATTTGATTTAATAGCTTTAAACGAAGGTTATAATTGTGATTTAATATCACATAGAATTGTAAAAAGTTATGGTCCCAATTTATTTCATGTTGTTCTAGATATCTTTGTACTTAAAAATTAGATAATTTTATTTATAGAATAGAAGAAATATATCTTATATAGAAGAAAGATGAGTGAACCAATTTTTATTTAAATATTTATCAGACGAGTTTGAAGAAAATTGAATGGAAAAGCTACAATAGCATTGGATTACAGTCATAATAATATTTTAACAATAGAATCCTCCAGTTTCGGAGATTTCACGCAATTTCTGTTCACTTCTGGGTATAAATTGGGAAAAATCGAAACTGGATTTAATTCAATTAACGAGCTGAAGAAGTACAATACCATCATTTTAGCAACACCAAAAAACATAAAATTACAACCAAATGAGATTCAAATCCTTGAAAAATATGTAAAAGATGGTGGAAGCCTTTTAATTGTTAGTTCGACTGGAGGAGATTATACAAATAGTACTAATTTAAATGAACTAACGACAAAATTCGGTTTTGAGTTTGTTTCAGATGAAATAAATGATTCAGTTAATTATGTAAATCTTCAAAAAAGACCTATAATAAATACATTTAAACCTCATGTTATAACAGAAGATTTGAAGAAGGTGGTCTTCTCAAGTTCATGTTCAACTAAGATCTTAGATTTTGTTGAAGATGAGAAAAATATTAAAATAGATTGGTTATTAAAATCTGGGTTAAATTGTTGGCGTAAAAGATATGATGGAGAATATTGGATTGAAGAAGATAGTCCTAAAATTCCATTAATGGTTGTTGTAGAATATTATAAAGGTAAAGTAGTTGGATTTGGCAATTTTAGTATTTTTTCATCATTGGCTCGCGAATATGGCTTTTCTGCTTTTGATAATGATATTTTAATAGCCAATATTTTGAACTATTTAATAGGGACTTTAGATTCAGAAGGAAAACCTGTAACAGTTGAGTTAAACATGGATTTGTATTATTGGGCTGAAGATGTTATTAATAAAGAAAAATGGGAAAACGTATCTGATCTTATTAATGTAAGTTTAAAGTATTTCAAGGATAATTATGACGGGATTATTGAAGAAATTAAAAAGTTAAGATTAGAACGATTACAAAAGCGAAAAGCATATGAAAAAACAATAGAAGAGGAAAAAATAGAAGAGATTGTAGAAGACAGGGTATTGGAAAAGATTCCCGTTGATGTTAGAAAAAGGGAGGATCTTGAAGATATCATGAGCGCGTTAGAAGATATTACAGGGGAGAAATATGAAATTTCTATTGATTTAGATGATGAAGAAATTGAGGAGGAGCAGGTTGATATTCCACATTACACAAACCAGGATCTAATTGAATTTGAAGAGGAATTTCCGAAGAAAGCGATATGGAAGGGAAAAGCAACAATTGCTTTTAAAGAATGGTTAAGTAAGAAGTATAAAAATTAATAGTAAAAAACAAATTCAATCTATTCCTTTCCCCTTTAATTGGTATTTTTATTTAACATGAATCGATTTATTTTTGTTCTAGGGTCAAATTGGCAACTCTCAATTGCAGAATTAGATAATTATCTTAAATATTCCCCAAATAAAGGAAAAATATTGGATTATTCCGCTAACATAGCTATAGTTGAGTTCGAAAAATTACATCAAGATACACATTACATAAATAAACTTATGGAGATTCAGTTTATTTTGGGGGGCTGCCAGAAAATTGCTCAAATTTACGATTTCATCGATCTAAATACTATCAAAAATGCATTTCCAACTCAAATTAATAAATTCAAATATGTTGAGAAAAATAGGCAAAAGATTCTTAATGCTATAAATAATATAATTATTGGAAAAAGAGGAGTATTTCCAAAAGTCTATGAAAGTATGTTTTTTGCTGTTTCAATCTATCCTAAGCTTTATGATGATGAATATTACTCAGGAGTTTTAGTCAAACACTTTTTACCTTTTCTAAACAAAGAATTAATGGAAATTCTTAAACAAAAGGGAGCAACTAAGGTATTATATTACCAATATCCGGAAAAATATATTAAATCAGGCAATTTAAACCCAATATTTCCTCATCATGTAATCCGATTTGAACTACTTAATGAAAACAGAGCAGAGATTATTTTTGGCTTTACAGATGAAGGATTATATATTGCCAGAACGTTTACGGTGGATGATCCAAATTTTAAAAAGAAAATTGATGAAGAAAGACCTTTTAAAGAATTTAAAAGTGCAATATCTCCTAAGCTGGCTCTAATGATGTTAAATTTTTTAAATATATACGAGAAGAGAGAGAATTGTAAAATACTTGATCCATTTGTTGGAAATGGAACTATCGTTTTATTCGCTATTTTGCAGGATTTTCAAATCTATGGTTCAGATGTTGATAAACAGAAAGTAAATAATACTATTCGTAATATCCAATGGTTATTAGAATTACTAGAAGAAGAAATCCCTCCATTCACTCACCAAAGAATCATAAAAAATGACGCGAGAAATTTATCAAGTGGTTTCAACCACTATTTTTTTGATGGGATATGTACTGAACCAGAATTAGGACCTTTTTACACAGAAAAACCATATTATTCACAAGTAAAAGAATTAATAGATACCCAATTAACTCCTTTATACGATCAGTTTCTAAGAGAAGCTTATAAAATACTAAAACCTAATTCTAGGATAAGTTTTGTTTCTCCTATCATCACTACTGTGGATGGAAATGATCTGCAAGTGAATGTCGAAAAACTTATACACAAAAATAACTTCAGAATTGTACCAATGATTGATCTAGATAGAATTCCCAATAAATCTCACCAGAAACTTAGATTTCATAAAGAACATGTAAAAAACATGATTGATGCTAAGAAAGGGCAAATTATAAAAAGAAAAATATATGTGCTAGAAAAAGTATAAGATGAATTACAAGGAAATTTTACACAAGATTGAGTCTCAATTGGAAGGAGAGGCACATCTAGACGAATTAGCAAATAAGAAGCAAGATCCATTTAAAATTTTGATATCAACAATACTATCAGCACGCACTAGAGATGCAAATACACGAATATCGACTGAGCGTTTATTTAAAAAATATGGGAATCCTAAAGCAATTGCCGAAGCGGATATTGAAGATATTGAACATCTTATTAAATCTTCTGGTTTTTATAAAGTCAAAGCAGCGAGAATTAAAGAGGTTTCAACTGTTATACTAAATAAATACAATAGTTCTGTTCCTAATAATTATGATGCCTTAATAGATTTACCAGGTGTAGGTAGTAAAACCGCAAATTGTGTTTTGGTTTACGCTTTTAAAGTACCCGCGATCCCTGTAGATACTCATGTGCATAGAATTTCAAATAGATTGAATTGGGTAAAAACTAAGAGTCCAACACAAACTGAAGTGGCATTGAAGAAATCCATTCCAAAGGAATTCTGGTTAAAAATTAATAGATTATTTGTAAGGTTTGGACAACAAATATGTTTACCAATTCGACCTAAATGTGAGATATGTGTAATTAGGGAGATCTGTCCCAAAGATTTTAGTATGGAACTAGTCAAAAAAGAGAAAAAAGAATAATTTATCTTGAACCAAATTAAATCATCAATAGAAAGTCAATAGTCATATTGGATTTTTCTTTTTCGCATATAAAATAAATAACCAAATAAAATACCACCTATTAAACCAAAAATGTGAGCCAGATAATTAATACCTGGTGAAAAAGAGGTTAAAATGAAAAATCCTATATAAAAAAGAGCTAAAAATAAGAGTGGGCGATATTCAATAGCGACAATTATAAACGCCACCCCTATTAATCCAAAAATAGCCCCTGAAGCGCCTAAGCTAATTACATCAATATTGCTTATTAAAGGAATCAATAGTAATGAGAAAATACTTCCAATTAAACCTGAAGCAATATATACAAATATATATTGAAATCTAGTAATATTATGATTAATTTCAACTGTAGCGCCAAACAGAAGTAATGCAATCATATTAGAAAAAAGGTGTAGAGGATCAGCATGGATGAAAATTGAGGTAAATAACCTCCAGATTTCATAATTTTCAAGAATTCTTCTATTGTCTTGTACAAGAGCTTGGAATATTTCTGGTGGGGCAAAACTAGTAAATATAAATAGAAAAATATTTATGAAAATTAGAGTTAAAGTAATTTTTGCATCTTTTAAATTTTCGATATCTAAGACCATCATATGTAAGGAGACCTATTGAAACAATTAAAAAAAATTATAACAAAGTATAATAATTTGTTTTTATATTATTTTTTTAGCATAAAAAGTTGATATTATTTTGGACAGAAACGAAAAACTCCATGAAAAATTAAAATTAAAGAAGAAGCGTCTTGTAGATTCCTTAGTCTTAAATGATATTTTAAAAGATAAACGTTTAGTTAAAGCTTTTATGGAAGTTCCGTTGGAAAAGTTTATCCCAGAAAAGTACTTCAGTATTGTTAAACTTTATGAAGATGTACCTAATCTATTTTATTATGATGAACAAAATCCAAATAATTATAGGACTATTTCTGCACCTCATATGATATCAATAATGCTTCAAGGTCTTTCATTAACGGATGATGATGATCTATTAATATTAGGAGCAAAAAGCGGATATATCGCAGCTTTAGCTCATAGATTAGCCCCTAAAGGAGAAATAATTATTCTTGAGGCGAATTCCGAGATTGCTAAGCTTACATCTGATAATCTCAAGAAGTTAAAAATTGATGATAATATCTCTATTGTAGTTAAAAATCCTCTCCATGGTATGCCAGAATTGAGTCCTTGGCAAAAAATCTTAGTAACTGGAGCCATTGAGCAACCCAGAATTCATCCACTTTTAAACCAACTTGACGAAAACGGAGGAGTTTTATTTGCTCCTATTGGACAAGAATTTATCCAAATTTATACTCAAATTTTAAGGCAAAAAGAGGAATACTTTGGTAAAAAACAACTTCAAGTAAAATTTTCTCCTTTAATTACAAAAGTAGAATTGAACGAATTAGAGTTATTAACTGATATTGACGAAACTGAAATTAATTCAGACTCAAATAGAATGAATAAGGATCTAACCAAATTTTCTCATAAAATAAATATTAAATATACTTCAGATATTCTCGATGAAGTAGATCAGGAATCAGGTATCAAAATTGAGTCAATTGATAAACAACAACAAGAGTTAGTATTGAAATATTTAACGAGTATCGAATTAATCCTCAAAAATTTAAAAAATGAAGAAAATATTGAAAAATACTTTAACTATATTGATAGTATTGAAATAAAACTTGAAGATCTGAAGAAATACAAGAAACTTTTTCAAATCAAGATAAAAAGAATGCAAAATATATTAAACCACATTAGAACATTCGCAATTGTAAGAAAAGAATTAGATAAAAACGAAATATCAGATGCAGATATTATCGACAAGAAAATAGAAATTATTAATAAACAATTAGATCAAATAAACATCTTTTTAGAAATACTTAAAGAAGATATATCTCAGATTAAGACACTATACTAAATAGTCCATTCTCTTTTTAATCCTCTATGATTTTTTAGTGCTCGAGATAATTTAAGACGGCTTTCATAAATTCAGGAAGATCATTGGGAGTTCGTGATGTAATTAAATTTTTATCTATTACTACAGGAGAATCTTCAAATACAGTTCCGGCATTTATCATATCATCTTTAATCGCAAAATAACTTGTCGCTTTACGGCCCTTAACTATTTTTGCGGATATTAGAACCCATCCAGCATGGCAAATCGCACCAACTAATCTTCCATCATCATTAATTTTAGCAACAAAATTTAAGATATCCTTATCTCTTCTTAAGTAATCAGGATTTTTGGTACCTCCTGGAATAATTACACCATCATAATCATTTGGGTTTGCTTCTCTTATCAATTTGTCAGGTTTAACAGGATAACCATATTTTCCTTTAATTTCCCTTCTATGCAAACTTATCAACTCAGTTTCATAACCTGCTTCATTTAATCGAATTCGTGGATAATGAAGTTCTAAATCCTCATATCCATCAGTAGCAAGAAAGGCAATTTTCTTTGTCATTCTTCTTTACCTCCAAATTATAATAATTAATTTTATATGAATCCTTTTGATAAAATAGAAAATTTCCTTTTTTATTTTATAGGTTATAGATTATTATTAATTGAAATTCAAAAAACCTACGTAAGCAATTATAATTGTTATAATTATTAAAAGAAGATTTAGAGGAGTTGGTATTATTCTATTAGGTGTTTTATTTTTGTAATTTTCATAAATATTTCCATACTTCGGAATAAGGATTAATTTTTCTTCATATATAGAGTGTATCTCTAATAAAATAAAAATTAAAGCACTAGTTATTAAAGAAATAAGTGAATCTGAAATAATTGCAACTCCAAAGAAAATGAGTCCCCATGCCGAATAAATAGGATGCCTTATTAATTTAAAGATTCCTTTAGTAATTAGCTTTGAACTATCTTCATCTATAGATTTAACTTTGTATACTCTATTTGCTCGTTTAATAAATATTATCCCTATAAAGATAAGCACAATCCCAAATAAAACAAAAAAAATCCAAAAATCGCCAAAATAACTATAGTTATTTGGAAAAAACATCCGAAGAAAACTTGAATTAATAACTGGGATTGGTACTAAGGATAACGTCCAAATCACAGGAAATATTTTAAAAAAGATGTGTTTTTCTTCATTTTCTTTATTTTTTAGAAAAATAACCCAGTATATTACAAGATTTAAAGAAAAGGTGATTATAAGTATAATTGTTACCAAAAGCATAATGTTAATTTATAAAAGTCTTGATTAGCTTTAATCAATATCGATTCTATTTAATTAATTAGAAGATTTTTGAAAAGTTTTATATGTAATATTTCTAATTTTAATCAACTAAATATAAATTATAATTTTTTTCGAGGTATTAATTATGGCAGAAGAAGAGGAAAACTTAACTAAAGAAGAACAGGAATTGTTCTACGAAGTTTTGTTTAAAAGAATAATGGAAATAATGAAAAATCCCAAAATGGATTTAGA
>JBHLLI010000067.1:0-21886 GCA_048885765.1 Candidatus Hermodarchaeota archaeon | reverse complement strand
GGGCGCCGATTCCCATCTATCGATTGTTCGTGATTAGTCGCATAAATTGTTGGAATCCGCCATCTTTATATATGATCCTTTACATAAGTTACTTGAGGTGAGTAAGTTTTTATGAACAGTTTAAAATCGAAGGAAAAAGCAGTCAAGAATTTTGAAAATATAAAGGATGCCCTAAGTGGTTTATATGACATTTTGGATCTAACCCTGAGTGATAATAAATTTTATTATGAAGCGGGGAGGGATAATATTACGGCGGTTTATAAGAATCTTATCGAGCTATTGTTGAATGAGTATGGCTTGAGGAATCTATTGAGAAAGATCCAGAACTCTGAAGTCGAATTGAATATCGTGCTAAACGAATATTTAGCAAATGCATAAGAACTCTTTTTTTAGTTTTACTATTTCTCTTTAATTAAAATTATCAACCAAACTGTATCTATTAACATACCATCAGTTCCTTGAGCAAAGGCTTTGAGTACTCACCTCACACACTCATTCTATTCAAGGGTTTGCCAGGGAACTGACCCTTAATCTTTTCTCATAATTAAATTTACGACTTTATTTAATTTATTCGGCAGATTTGGGATTTTGAATATCCCATTCTCTAATTGCTGACACAAGATTTAGGAAATGTTCTTTAAAATTTATTAGATTTGAATATTCACGAAAATATAAATGAGGATCATAAAGAAAAGTGTGGATTTTGGATCTGCCTTTTCTAGGAAGCCATTTTTTTTCAGATATTTCATTATAAAGCCTAAATAAAGCCTGATCTGATTTTAATCCCAATTTTCTGGAAGTCATATAGATTCTTACCATTTGAGATTCATTTTCTTTGCGTTTTAATAATTTTAATTGAATTTCAAGTTGGATAAAATAGGGTGGTCTTAACCTAACAATTAATTTATCATGTAATAGCCCTCTAAGCATAGGTATAGATATTGCTAAAATCATGTAGATTATAATTAATCTTATCAAAAGAAAAGTAATAAGATAATCAATAGAAATACTAAATCCAATACTTATGAGAATGAATAGTAAAACTGAAAAGGAATTAAATATGAGGAAGTCAAATCCTTTCTTATATTTTCTTTGAGCTTTAAATCCCAAAAATTGTAATTCTTCTGTAAGGAACTTTACTAGGGTAGGACTAAATTTATTATAAGTTAACAGGAAAAAGTGTATAATCAAATAAGAAATGAACATAGTCCATGTAATTATTTGGATGAGAATTATTTGTAAATTCATTTGATTATAAAACTCTATCAAAAACTGGTGCGCTATGTATATAAAAATCAACATCGCTAGCAAAATATAAACCAAATATAACCATTTTAAATATTCAGCTTTTATTTTGTTAAAAAATTCAGGGACAATTTCACCTGTATCAAAGTCTAATTCAGGCTGAAAATCATTGTCGTTTTTCATTTTAAATCACTCCATTTTTTTGATTTATTTTTTTCTTCTTCAGGAGAATTCCAATATTTCTGTACAATATCCCGAAATAATACAAAATCAGGATTTTCTTTTACATTTAATTTAACCATGTGAAATTTACTTGTCCTTTTCTTAATTTCTATATAATTTTGTTCACTCAAATAATCAAAGGCATGGATTAATTTCTCTCGTCTATCAATATTTAGACAGTTCATGACATCTGTTTTAGTAATTACTTCTTTAGAACTTTGTAATTTTGCCAAGCTCATTAAAACCTGTCCTCCTCTGAGAGAAAATATCGTAGTTATTTTATCGAAGAGTCTACAAATAGTCTTTATCATAATAGATAAATCATTAAAAAAGTCAATTTTTTCACGACCCTTTAGTTCTAATACATCATCATATTGATCTAAATGATATTTTTCAATAAAATTTGAAAATGAAATCATATTAATTTTTCTCGTATTAGTCTGCTTTAAAAATTTCTTTATTGAATTTTTATTATATTAATTTATTTATATTTGACTAGACAAACTTCTTGTCTTACAAGACTTGTTTCATGTTTTGTAAGACAACAAGAAGGCCTGAATCCTTTTAAAGCATTTTAATTAACTAATGCTCAGTGAAGATTTTTATCATTATAAAAGAAAAAGGATGATTGATATGGAAGGTAAGAAAAAGGAATATAAGTTAATCCCAAACAACTCCCGAATGACATTGTTTAGGTTTGAACTAAGTCAATCACAATCCAGTTTGTTTCTCATTTTATCTCTTATAGGAGTTATTATGCTCTCTATTAGGTTAATTGTATATATTTTCTTTGGGTTATTTGATATTATATTTTTTTATCTACCTACTTTTCAATTTGATGAATTTTCGGCTTACTATCTTTGGTTTTTTATCTCAAACATTATTAGTTCTATCCTATATTTACTTCTTTGTATTTATGTTTTAAGAAAAATTCTGAGGAATAAAAACAACAAAAACAGGAATAGTGGAAAAATAATACCTCATGAAAGAATTGTCAATTGGCTTGGTTTAAAAATATCTCATGGACAGTCACAATTTATATTTATTTTATCATTAGTAGGGATACTTTTCATGATCCAGTACTTTCTGAAAACCTCTTTATTTCCTCAGCCTCAATTATTCCATTCATGGACATTATTTGAAGATCTTAGTCGTATTCCTGGTGAATCCACACCTTATGTTTCATCTTATATTACAGACATATTATTAGTAAGAACTGTTCCATTTGGCATAATAATAACTTTCTTTTTGCTTTCTCTTTATAGTCTTATCGCAGTTCGCAGAGGTAAGCTAAAAAATCCATCTAAAACGGGTGTCACGAATTCTAGTCTTTTGATTTTTATAATCTCCATTATAATGGTTACTTTCCTCTCAGCTAGGGTATTCTGCCATTTTGCGTTATTTAATGATTTTTTCTCAAATCTTTTAGGAATACCCTCCAATCCTCCTAATTTTCATCAAATTATAGACTTCATTATAACTATTATTTTATTATTTATTTTTTTAACTCTATTGTTCACTAGATATTTAGCTAAAGAAAAAAATAATACCGAAATCAATATCTCCAAAAATCTCTCATGGTTTCATATAAAACTAAACTTTCACAGAGCAACAATATTATTATCTGCTGCACTTTTTTCTATTATTTTTGTTACTGAATTCTTTCTTTCCTTGCTTTTTTTAGCGTGGTATTTAACTGTTTTTTTTTCATCGATATATAATATTATAATTTTTATAATCCTAATTTTAACTATACTTTTCTGTTATTATCCAATTGAAAAAATATTAAAAAATCAGAATTTTAAAAAATTAATCGATAATATTGATACTTCAAGAGAATTTAGAGCTAAATGGTTTAAATTCCATTTAGATAGAACTCAATCAATTATACTATTTTCTGTAAGTGTTGTATCAATTGTTTCAAGCATTATTATGCTTTTTACATTTAATTTAATGGCTCAAGTAGATATTGATCCAAATCGCCCCTTTTTAATCTTTAGTTATCCAATCTCAGCAGCTCTAATTTGCATTATCCTTGTGGTTATTGGATACACAATAAAAAAAACTTATCACTCAATTATATTTCACTAATATAAAAAAGGGAGATTATCATGAATATAGTTACTGAGATATTGCGCTATATAATCCTTATCATAATAGGAATAGCGCTGATAAATTGGCATGACAAGAAAAAAGGTTGGGAACACCGGTTTAGAACCTCATTATTTTTTATTCTTATTTGGAGAACTATTATTTTTCTACTCTTAATTTTAATGAATTTTATCTTAGTTCCTTTTTTAGAAGAATTACCGATGGATTTTTACCTTTTTTATCCAATTACATATTTAACTATAATATTTTTCGGAAATATCTACATTGGAGTTAGTTTTTTCAAGATTTTCTATAAACAAAAGAAGCAAGAATCAATATATATAATTCTTATAATCGTTATAATAGAAATAATCCTAGAGAGTTTTTTCTTTTACGTCATATTAATTTCAGACGCTTTACTTTAAAAATAGAATATTAATGATGAATTGGGAATATGCTAGATTTGGTAGTAGATTCTATATCTTTGGCATAAACTTACCTTATATATACAAAAATCCAGGGTGTGACTAAGAAAATAAACTAAATAACTGAAAAATGGAAAAAAAGAAAAAATATATATTTTAGATGGCTTAATGATGAATTGGACGTCCTTTCTTATGGATAGATTTTCCTACTACAGCTTCACACCCTTCAAGTACAAGTTCTGAAATTGTAGGGTGGCTGTGAATAGTTTCTGTTACTTCATGGATGGTAAGACCATGTTTCATAGCTAAAGCTATTTCTGCGATTAATTCTGAAGCTTCAGTGCCTATACAGGAAGCACCAAGTATCTTATGTGTATTTTTATCTGCCAATACCATAATAAAGCCTTCTTCCTCTCCCATACATTTGGCTTTACTTAAGGATTGATATGGAAACTGGCCCATTAATACATCAAAGCCTAAATTTTTAGCAATTTTCCTTCTATATCCTACAGAACCGATATTTGGAGAGGTAAAAATAGTTGCGGGTACAACACTATAATCTGTTTTCATTTCTTCTGAAGGAAAGCCTCCAATAGTAGTTATTGAATTAGCCACTGCTACATCTGCCTCGTGATAAGCAACATGAGCGAGCATAATTCCCCCAGTAACATCACCAATAGCATATATTCCTTTTACTGTAGTTTCTAGGGTTTCCGGGTTTACTTTAATGGCACCTCTTTCTATCTCAATGCCGATTTCCTCAAGTCCTATATTTTGAGATTCTTTAGATCTTCCTATTGAAACTAAGCACAGATCTGCTTCAAAGATTTGTTTTTCAGCACTCGCAACTTTATCCCTTGGGACTTCAGCAGAGCAGGTTGTTGCTGTGATACCATTTCCGGTATTCTCTACTGATAATACGTTTTTTGAGGTATGAATCTCTATCCCAAGACTTTCAAATTTTTTTTGAAGTACTTTTACAATCATTGGTTCCTCAGTAGCGATAGGAGAGGAAAGATATTCTAGCATTGTAACCTTGCTCCCAAAAGTTGCAAAGATATTTGCAAATTCACAACCAATTACTCCTGCTCCTATAATTAATAACCGTTCTGGAACTGTCTTGAAATTAGGATCCAAGATATCATCACTAGTTAATATTCTTTCATGATCGATATTAAAAGCAGGAATAAGAGCTGGAGATGATCCAGTAGCAATTATTACTCTTTTTGCTTTAAGAGTAGTATTTTCTTCTCCTTCAACAGAAATTTCAAATCCTGTATCAATGTTACCTCCTATAATTTTTCCAAATCCATTATAAATATCATTCTTCCAACTCCTCTCTAAAGCGGCTATTCCATCTACCAATTCTTTGACAACCATATTTTTTCTTTCAACAGCCTTTGAGAAGGATAATTTAAATTCAGGGACTTTAACTCCAAATTCATTAGCTCCTTTAATTTTTTCAATTAAATGAGCTGATGCGTATAAGGCTTTTGTAGGAATACATCCTCTATTAAGACATGTACCCCCTAGTTTATCTTTCTCAATTAAAGCAACTTTTGCTCCATATTGAGCCGCTCTGATGGCAGCATGATAACCTCCGGGTCCCGCACCAATAATTGCTAAATCATATTGCCTTTCACTCATTTTTTCATCATTCTTTTGTGTCAAATTAAATTAAGAAATAATATTTTAATTATCAATATTTAAGTTTAATTCTTCTGTGATAGTAAAAATCTTCAAAATATTAAATTTTTTTTAAAAAATAAATAATATATTTATCGATTTTAGTCACTATAATGAATGAAAAGCGTACATCATCTCATTTGATCTTTAACATCACATCATTTGAATGGAGAAGAGGCATAATTGAGATACTCATATCGTAAAATTTTTGTCATTAAAGAAAAGATGTCAAAATTATTCATTTTCCTCTCTGTTAGGGTATGAATTAATAAATAAGTTATCATATTTTACTAGTGAAGCAATTATTATTTTGTTGAATTGATTCAAATTACTAAGAATTTTCAAAAAAAATGGACATAATTGATCAAAAAATATTAGAACTACTTGAAGAAAATAGTCGAATGTCATTCAATGAGATCTCTGAAAAAATTAACAAAACAGAAGCAACCGTCAGAAGGAGAGTTAAAAAGTTAAAAGATGAGGGAATAATACAAAAGTTTACAATTGACTATGATATTGAAACAGGACAAAAAATACATGCAACTATTAAAATTGAGCCAGATTTTAAAGAGATTAAACGGATTTTGAATGAATTAATTAGTATTGAAGAAATCTCTAAAATATGGCGCTTATCTGGTGACTGCGGTTTATTATTGAAAGTTGATCTTGCTTCAATTGATAAATTCAACCCTTTGATTGAGGAAAAAATATCACAAATTAAAGGTATTAAAATAGTAGAGACTTGTTTCATTACAGATATTATTAAATAAGAAAAATTCACCTTCTTTTTACATATTAATAAACTTGGTTTGAAAACTAAGTCTTAAAAAATGAAGTAGAAACTGTTTAATATAGATAAGAACACAAAAAATAAATAATATTAATAATAAAAATGTTTAATCAATTTCAAAGAAAAAAATATTTAAGGATTATAAAAGATAATTTAGAAAAAGGAATGTTTTTTCGATCTAATGTAAGGTGTTAAACATAGAAGAAAAGCTAGCGTTTAAATTATGCATATTCGGCGCAGGTGGTGTTGGTAAGACAACATTAATAAGAAGATTTGTGACAAAGGTATTCGAGGAGGATATAAAGATGACAATCGGAGCGGATTTTAGTATCAAAAATATAAAGCTTGAGGATGGTACTGTTACACTTCGAATATGGGATTTTGCGGGAGAAGAACGTTTCCGTGTGCTCTTACCTAGTTTTGCTAAGGGAGCAAAAGGAGGGATTTTTATGTTTGACACCACAAGATATTCAAGTATAAAAGATATTGATGATTGGCTCGCAATATTTGAATATTTTGGATCTAAATCAGAATCAAAAGGAAAAATCCCGATCATAATGGTTGGAGGTAAAAATGATCTGGTAGATAAGAGATCTATAGAAACTGAAGAAGCAATGGAATTGGCAAACAAATATGGATTATCTGGTTATTTTGAGTGTTCGTCTAAAACAGGAGAAAATGTAGAAGAAATTTTCAAACATATTGCGCTCAAGATGATTGAAGATACCCATTAAGGTTAAATACAATAGATTTTACGAGATATTGTTCCGATTAATATTTATGTTCTTTTAATTACTTTTACTAAACCTTTCTTTCTAAGCTCTTCCATCATTTCCTCGATTTTATCTACACTAATCTGAGCAATTTCTGCGACAGTTTCTATAGTATTCATACCGTCACAAATTTTTAGAACTTTAAACTGTTCTTTATTAAGCATTCCTAATTGTACAGCCATCGGTGAAACTTCTTTAACCACAACAGGAATTCTAACTTCAGTTCCTTCTTGAAGAGCTTCTGCCCCAATTTCTTCTGTACTGGGGCTTTCGCCGAAAAATGATTTAACACCAGTAACGTCAAAATTATCATTAATATAGATATAAACTGTGTGTTCTTGCCCAGAACGATCGTCAATATCTTCTTGATCAGGCTGTGGGTTCGAATGTTTGTATTCCTTAGTGTAGATCCCCATTTTTAATCCATCGATAATTTCGTCCTTATCTACCCTTAACGCAACCATATCTTCACATATATCGCACCAAGCCCAGGCTTCTATTAATGAGAAGTATTTTTTTACTTTATTTTCTGGCATCTCAGTTCTCTTAATAAAATTCTTATATGCAAATTAAGGTGTTTATCAATTTAAAATTTAATTTACATGTTTGTTCTATAATGAATAAATCAATTTAAATCAACCAGTAAATCAATTATTATGACCTAGTTTTATTCTAAAAAGAGTTAATTCAAAACCAAAAATAATTAAAGTTATCACATATTCTTTTATCTAATTTTAAATTATGTTTATTCATCTAAATCTAAATATAATCTAAGATTTACAAGTGATATGTCAATGTCAACTTACAAACGGAATGTCTGTTTTGGTTGTGGCAGACCAATAACCCCTTATGAAGCAGCAGTTCATTTTCCATGCCCTTCATGCGGAGATGTTACAATTTGGAGATGTGAACGCTGTAGGGAAATGGGAAAAGAGTATCGTTGTTTAAAATGTGAATTTTCAGGGCCATAAACTTATTATTCGAGGTTAATTGATAATGGGAGAATTTGTTGCATTAATAGATGTAGTTCCTGAAGATACTGAAATAGATTTTGAAGTTTTCGTTGGGAAACTTAAAGATATATTGCCTGATACTTGTTTGATTGAAAATTATGAGATAATGCCTGTTGCATTTGGATTAAAGAAAGCTAGGGTAAGAGTTAGATATCCAGAAGAATGGGGCGGAACAGATAAACTTGAAGAATTATTCAATCAAGTTGAGGGTATACAAGGTATTGAAGGGATAGCTTTTTCAAAAGCATAAAAAGAAGTATATATCTAATTTTAATTAATTCTTTTAAATAATTTATCTAATTCTTTGAACGAGAAAAATCTCATTGTTGGTCTTCCATGAGCACAATGAAACGAGTCTTTGCATTCAGCTAATTTGATTAGAAGTTCACGGATATCTTTTAATGAAAGAACATCTCCTCCTCTAATACTCCTATGACATGATAGATAATTAATTATATCCTCTTTAACTTCAGCAAAACTTTTATCTTTACCAATTTCAGTAATATCACTTATAATTTCCTTTATTATGTTTAAATTTGGAAGTTTTCTCATAATCACTGGGATATCTCTTAAAATAAAAGTGTTCCCACCAAAATATTCGAAACCGAAGCCCAACTTCTGGATTTCATTCAAATTTGATTCTAAGAATATCTTTTCACTTGGAGAGACTTCGATTTTTAATGCAGAAATTAGTTTTTGTCTGCTTATTTTTGAATTTTCATATTCCTCAAGAAATTTTTCCTTATTGATTCTTTCTGAGGCAGCGTGTTGATCCAAAATAAATAATCCCTCTTCACCATTTTCATTGATACCCTCTAACACAACATAGATTTTATTACTCAATTGACCTGTACTAGATATTAATCTTAATTTAGGAAAATTTGCCGAAATTATATATTTCCCTCTTAGAATTGATTCAGGAGTACCTTTTTTTAAGCTTACTTCTTTAGTTTCTTCATCCTCTAAACTTAGCTGAACACTACCTTCAGAAAAAATTAAATTATTTTGAAAAATTTCTTCTGCTAGTTTTTCTGTAGTTTGAGTTTCCTTTAGAGGTTCTTTAATTTCACTTTTTATTCTCTCAGTCTTTGGTATGAAATTTTCTAATTCAGTAGATATGTATTTAGACTCCATTTTTATGAATTTATCTTGCACAATACCCCGGATGGCATTATAGACTTTATTATAAATAGTTTCTTCCTTTTCGAATCTCACATGAAGTTTCTTTGGATGCACATTAAAATCTATAACAGAAGGATCAAGTTCAAGAAAAATTATAAAAAAGGGATATGTACTTACCATTAAAGTTCCTTCATAGGCCTCATTAATCGACCTAAATAATACATCACTCACTATATAGCGTCGGTTTATGAATAAACTTGAATAAGATCTGTTCTTTTTAGCGATTTGTGGATGTCCAAGCAAACCATATATTCTAAATTGACTATTTTCATCTATATAATCAAACGGTTCCATAAATTTAGCAATTTTTTTTCCATAGATGTGAAATACAGTAGTTTTTAAATCGTTTGAAGCAGGGCAGTTAAGTATATCTAAATCGTTATGGCGATAAATAAAATGAAGTTCTGGGTAAGATAAAGAATATCTCTGAATAATGTCTGTAATGTGACTTAATTCAGTTGCATCAGTCTTAAGAAACTTTTGTCTGGCGGGAAGATTATAAAAAAGATTAGAAACTTGTATTTTGGTACCAATTGGGCAAGATACTTCTTTCTTATCAACGGTTTTTCCACCTTCAATTAATAATTGAACTCCTTTCTCTTCGTCTTTAACTCTTGAAGTAATATCCACTTTACTTACTGCTGCAATACTAGCAAGCGCTTCTCCTCTAAAACCTAGAGTAGAAAGCGTCTCTAAATCTTTAATACTCCTAATTTTACTGCTCGTATGTCGATCAAACGCTTTTTCGAGGTCTTCAGATGGAATTCCGATACCATTGTCAATTACCTGGACTAATGATTTTCCAGCTCTTTTTACAATTACTCTTATCTCATTTGCATTTGCATCAATACTATTCTCAACAAGCTCCTTTACAATATTACCAGGCCTGTCAACTACTTCTCCCGCTGCTATCTGTTCCGCATTAATAATTTTTCTAATTTTTCTTTCGTTCAAAGTTTGAATCCAAATTTCAGATGTTAATACATTTATTGATTAAGAATATTAAGCTAATATATTTCTCATTACAATCAAATTTAAAATAATACACTATTAAAGTTTAAATAAATTTACATTCAAGAATACTTTTTTTTGTCTTTTTCATTGAAAGTAAGTCTTTTAAATTTCCTTTAATACTTTATTATAATTCTATTATATTTGAATTATGAGTAGTCAAGATTTATCAAACCAAGAGGAAAAATCCTCTTTTCAATTGTATATCATCTGTATTTTTGTGGGGATCACAATTATCCTCATTGAATTAAGAATATTTCTAAGTTTCTTTGAAATTTCAGCATGGATGCAAGCAACTAAAGATATTGATTTTTATATTCTTTTAGAAGGTATGGATAATGGTTTAATTAATTTCTATAATGATGTTATAATTTCAGATTGGCCCCCTTATTATCTTTATTTCTGGTATTTTATATTTTATCCGATTTATTTAATACCTCCGGTAATTGGAGTTTATGTTTGGGATATTCTAAGATTAGTTTTAGTCATTTTTATTATCAGAGATTCACCGAAAGTGTTTAAGAATAGAAAAGATTTACTGATCTTTTATGTTCTGAGTATGATTGGCTATACTATAGATGGATACTATAACAACGTCAATTTTCTAATTGCATTCTTTTTGTTTTATTCATTTGTATTTTTAGAAAGAGATAAAAAATGGATTTCTGGGATATTATTTACCCTATCAACATTCAAAATAACAGCAATCTTATTTCTTCCAGTTTTACTCATTATAAAGAAGATAAAGTGGAAAGATCTTATTTATTATTTAACTCCATTGATAATATTATGCATTCCGTATATCATTTTTCCCGACTACTTCTGGCAAATGGTTGGTAATTGGCTTCATAGGGAGGAAACAGTTCAAGGACTTCTTGGAGATTTTGATTCAATTATGTGGAAGGCTTTACAACCTTCACATTTGATGTTTATCGCCTTATTACTGATAATATTTTTAGAGAATATAAAGAGGGAAGACCGAAGAAACTTATACCGGATTATCCTAGTCTCAATTATTACGGTATATTATATATATTTAACCACAATAGTTTTTATAATTCCTGTTGTTCTCGGTTAGGTGAGTTTTTCTAGCTTATTTTTAAGTTCAAGTATTTTATCTCTTAATGATTTTGGAATATCTGATTTTAAATCAATTTTTTCAATTAAATCTTGAATATCAGCTATTTTTTCTTTATTATTTAAAGGTTCAAATAAACTTGTTTGAACATATCTTTTCTTTTTAGGAGTTTTATCTTTCTCAGTTTTAACACTCAGTTCTAATTCTTTAATTTCTCTCTTTCGATTCTCAAGATCTTTTTCTGTTCTAGTTAAATCTTCACTACATTCCTTTATTGATTTTCTTAGAGTTTGTAATTCCTTATTTAAAGTTTCAAGCTCAACTTTTTTTCCGTTAATAAGTTTATCATAATGTTTACTTGGTGATGCTGTTTCACCATTTTCTCTCACAGTTGTTCTAAAAGGATCTTTTTCTTCTATTTGCTCAAGAATTTCGAATGCTCTAATTATAACATCATCTGGAATACCCGCTAATTTCGCTACATGAATACCATAGGATTTATCTGTACTCCCTTGTATTAGGGTTCGAACGAAATTGATACTTCCATCATCATTTTCAATTATATCTAAATGATAATTCTTG
Source organism: Candidatus Hermodarchaeota archaeon (assembly GCA_048885765.1). Classification (GTDB taxonomy): domain Archaea; phylum Asgardarchaeota; class Lokiarchaeia; order Sigyniarchaeales; family SOKP01; genus Loki-b32. Next base: position 9,788 of record JBHLLI010000067.1, on the reverse strand, counting down.
ACTCCTTGCAGATTAATTTCTGTCAATTGATGATAATGGGTGCTAAACAAGGTTTTGACTCCTAATTCCTGTAATTTTTCAAGGGTAGCCATCGCAATACTCTGCCCATCACTAGTGCTAGTTCCTCTCCCTAATTCATCTATAATTATAAGACTTTTAGGAGTAGCATAATTTAGAATTTTAGCGGTTTCAGTCATTTCAATCATAAAAGTGCTTAATTTTCTAGCAAGATCATCTGAAGCACCTATTCGAGTAAAAATTTGATCAATTATTCCGATTGTGGCAGATTTAGCTGGAACAAAACAACCCATTTGCGCGATAATACATATTAACGCTACTTGCCTAAGGTATGTACTCTTACCTGCCATATTTGGACCAGTAATAATTAATAATTGGTCATTTTCATTATCTAAATAACAGTCATTAGGTATAAATTGCTCATCGAAATTTATTTGTTCAACAACGGGATGTCTACCTGCTTTAATTATAATTTTATTATCCTTATTTATTATAGGTCTACAATAATTATACTGCTCTGTAATTTCAGCAAAGCACGCAAGAACATCAATGATTGCTATATTATGTGCTGTCTCTAGAATCTTTATAGTTTCTTGTTCAACTTTTTCTCGAATAGTGTTGAAAATTTCATATTCCAAATCATTGATTTTCTCTTCTGCATTAAGGATTTTCTCTTCAAGTTCTTTCAATTTTCTTGTTGTATATCTTTTAGCATTTTTTAGAGTCGCTCTTTCAACATATTCTTCAGGAACATTTCGGATAATAGTGAGAGTTTTTAAGGTAATTTCGATATAATACCCAAGAATATTATTATATCCAACCTTTAAACCAGTTGTTAGATTCCATTTTTTCTTTTGTTCTTGTTCATATTCAAGTACATATTTTTTGCCATTATCGATAATATCTCTAAGTTCGTCAACTTCTTTGTTAAAACCATTTCTAATAATGTTTCCTTCTTTGATAGTAATCGGAGGATTATCTACGATGGAAATCTCAATTAAATTCTTTATCTCGTCAAAGGAACTAATTTGTTGTAAAAACAGTGAAATTTCAAGTATATCTGCCTTTTCTAGTAATTCTTTGATTTTAGGAACTTCCCCTAAAGAATTTTTAATATTTATCAAATCTCGGGCGTTTGAACGACCACTATAATTAATTCTATTAATAAATCTTTCAAGATCCCCTATTACTTTTAACTTTTCTCTTAAATCTGATCTTAGAAAGATATCATCTTTAAATTTCTGAACAATGTTGAGACGTTGATTAATTTCATTAACGTCAGTTAAAGGTTGCAGAATAAACTTTTTTAACAACCGTGCTCCCATCGGAGTATGAGTATGATTAAAAATAGAATATAATGTGGAATCTTTTCCTCTCTCCCATAAAGAATTAATTAGTTCTAAGTTTCTTTGAGTAATATAATCTAGATGGAGCACACTTTTTTCGTGGATGAGTTTAATATTAAAAAGATTGGGAATTACATCTCGTTGGGTATCTTTCAAAAAGGCTAAAAGGCCTCCCGCGGCTTGGGTTGCCATCATTTTCTCTTCTAGATCAAATCCCTTTAAATTGGAAATGTTAAAATGACGTGTGATTAGCGTATAAGCCTCTTCATATAAAAAGACATGTTCCTCATAGGTCTTAATTATAGCTTTTGTTAAATCTGTTAATAGAATAAAAAGTCTATCATCTTTTTTTAATTCGGAGGGAATTATTAATTCGACGGGATCATATTGTGAAAATAAACTTAATATTTTTTCTTGTGGATCTTGCTCTTTAAATGAGAATTCTGTAGCGATAAATTCACCCGTTGAGATATCAGCAAAAGCTACACCAAATCCATTTCTCTCTTTAACCATCGAGGAAATATAGTTGTTTTCATTTGATTTTAATAAATTAGGTTCAATAATTGTACCTGGAGAAAGAATTCTTGTAACCCCACGTTTTACGATTCTTCCTTTCACAGTAGCAGGATCTTCAAGTTGATCAACTATTACTAAGGTTTCACCGAGATTCATTAAATTATTAAAGTAATTATGACCAGAATGGTGTGGAATTCCCGCTAAAGGAACATCTCCCCTTTTTGTAAGCGTTATTCCTAGAAGCTTTGAAATATTTACTGCATCATCATAAAAAAATTCATAGAAATCACCCATTCGGTAAGCAACAAGATTTTCAGGGTATTTCTTTTTAACACTGTACCAATGTTTAAGCATAGGTGTTAGATCTTTGAATTTGATATCCTTGAAAGTCATACTATCAAGCATTAAGAATTTAAATCATAATTTAGAATTAAATGCTATAAGTGTCTTAGTTTTTTATTGAAAATATTACTATTTATTATATTTTTAATAATTTTTATTCTTAGTCTAAATCCAAGGTGTTATATCTAGAGTTTCTTTCCAAAGTTCTGACATATCAAATAATTCGGGATAAAATTTCTGAATTTCTGCGATTGCTTCTAAGCAACCAGTCAACCTATGAGTATTATCATAACGAGAGAAAAGAAAATCTCTATTATTTAAAGTTGGAATAGTATAATCCAAATATTTTATTATCGATTCTTTAATTTCATCCTTTCTATAACCATTTGTTCGAATACAACACCTGTTTAAACAAAATATCGCATCAAGATCAATACAATATGAAACATCTCCATCCCATAAACCATTTTCATTTTGTAATTTCAATGTAGAATCAATTACTCTTTCTGGATAAGGAATTGGATGGTTTAGAAATTCATAAATCCAATAATAATGAATAGAGCCCCCTAACTCATGTTTTGTAAGTCTTTTTTTAAATTTATTATTCCAACCGAGCCTCCAATACCCTACATTTGGATCAGCTCTATTGTCTAACCAGTCAAAATACCATTCAAAAAAATTCTCATGAGGATAATAGTCAGGTCCTAAAGTGGCATAAATTGCTCCAATACCTCCTCCTCTATGCGAACCTGGCCAGAACAATAATCCCCATTCTGGTTTTGTTCTTAACCATTTTTCTACTTTTCTTTTGGAATTCAACTTGTTTGAGATCTTTAATAGATATTCAGGCTTAGAATTTAGTGCTTTAAGAACTGAAACAGCAAATGCAGTGCTATGTTCTTTGAAATGATAACCAAAATTAAATCCTGGTTCTTTTATCTATCCAGTTTTCGGATTCTGATATGATTGGATTTCTTTAATCCATTTTCGAATATCTTCATTCTTTTGAGTTTCTAAATATTGAGTCAATTGATTAGGAATAGTTAAATTATAAACTATATCACATATTCCATATAGCGATGGTTTTTTTTCATCTCTTTTAACATTAAATTGACCTGATACGTTGTTAAATTTAAAAGAATCAACCCAATCAAACAAATTCTCAAGAAATAAGTCAAGATTATATTTATTCATATCATAGATAAAAATTTGTTAAAAATAAAAAAAAAATTTTAAATTTTTAGAATTCGTTTTTCTAATGTTAAATCATAAGCCTCTCTCATTGCTTCTTCATAGATATCAATTTTGTACTTACTATGAAATGGACTGATTTTACTTCCAAGTTTAGCTAGTCTATACATTGTTTTTGGTAAAGCTCTAATTCCTCGGGTTGTTACCAAAGATGTTGCTCTATGGAACTCTTCCAATGTATTGTCATCATACCCCCCTAAAAACCCATCTAAGAAAGCATAGAAGAAAACAAATACAAAAATCCCCAATATGAATAGTATAGCGGTATTAATGATTTTATCTCCAAGAGGAAGTGTCCAAATCAACTCACCCAAATAGTATAAAACCACAAAATTGATAATCGCTGAAACAATCGGAGTTATAAATGTTTTAAATGGATAGACTTTAAATTTAATTATCTTTTTTCTGACGATCCACCACGCTACAATATCTTTTACTAATACTGCTGGGATGTAAGCGATTATTACAAACAACATATCTCTAAAAAGTATGACAAACAAAAACATAAGTAATGCTCGAGTCACCTGTTCAATAATCCAAACTACCATAGCATAGTTCGTGCGCCCTGTACCTTGGAATACGGGATCTACTAACCAGGAATATATCCCTCCTAAATGGAAAAACAATAATGGTATTAAGAACTTAACTGCAGGAGCACCATACTCTTCACCAGCAGCGCCTACTAAAAATTTAGCTCCTGTTGCGAATAAGACAGAAATTAGGAAAAAGGCGAAATAGTTGCCCCATCTAAAAGCTTGATATATATACAATTTGGTTAAGGTTTTTTTATCATGGGATAGTGATTCACTATATGCCCCTAACAAGGTATTAGAATATAATGAGACAAGTTGTACAATCATTCCTAAAGTCCATGTTAGGTTAAACCAACCCAAATTATTAGAATAATTTGCTACGAATGTGGATGTAATAACCACTTGTATAAACCAACCTATTTGTACAAAACCTTCTCCAATACCTAATCTTGAACCATAAACTAGGGATTCTTTAACCTCTTGTTTATTGAAATCAATCCTAAAACATGTCTTTGGTGAAAATCCTTGTTTTCTAAAAATTAAAATGGAAATTAAAAAGGTCATCCAATAATCAAAACACCTTGCTACAGCATATCCAATTCCCGCCCCTAAAGCTTCGCCAAAAATAGGATTAGCAGCACCCCATAGACGGCCAATGTAACAGAAAAGAACCTGCCCTATCAATAAAAACACTACTTCCCAAGCAATATACAATATTAGATAATAATCTGAGCGTTGCATTCCTTGAAAAGCATACATAAATACTAAGAATACTCCAGGATATTGTACAAAAGAATAAACCACAAAAATCCAACTCATGTGAGCAAGATTGGTATAAGGGAATATAATTGAGCCAATGAATGCGATTAAGGATATTTGTATGATTCCCGTAAATATTTGCCACCATACATAAATCTGGATATAATGTATTGCTTTTTCTGGATTCTTAACCCGATGTTGAGCAAAATATTTTGCTAAAGCAAAACTCGTACCGAAATCAAATAAAATCCAGATGATTTGGAAGAAATTATACGCATAATTATACCAACCTGCAGCTTGTGGATAAGGTTGTATAAATTGAGGCATGATATAGTTTGAAACTAATAATTGGGGTAAAACCAAGATCAAGCCTAAAAATAGCGTAAAGAGAAATCCTCCTAATTGACGATGAACTCCTATCACTTCCCAATCGTCTTTCAAATCTATGTGTTCTTCTAATTTTTTTTCTAATGCTTCTTTTTCTTCTAATTTCCTTTTTACTTCCTCTTCAGCTTGTAGTTTTAGAGCTTCTATAGCTTTTTGATCCATAGCAGTTCCTGATCTTCTTTTTACAACAATAAATAAGCTAATTGCTAAGATAGCTAAGATAACAATAATTACTCCAATTATTATTTGTTCAAATAGATGGGGAACTGGTGAATAAGGCCATACTGGATATGTTTGAAAGGACGAGTTTAAACTTTCAAAGATTAGACCGTATAATAGATAGTTAAAATATGGCCAGACTTTAAAATCTAAATTCGCATCATTTTCTAACCATCCAGAAAATACAAATACTTTCCCACTCCCTTTTGTTCTTTCTACAATAAAAGGCTGTCGATATAGGTTAATTTGTAAGTTTCTCGATGCTGGATAAACATCAACTATTTTTTTAACAGAAGCATTTAAACTAACTACTGGAATTATAGTCATATTATCAACTTTCATCTCAGGAGCAGAATTCCAGTCTATATTCCTAGAGATTGAATAGGTAGCGTTATATACAATAGAAAGCATAATCTCTTGATTCATAATCTTCCCTGCTTCAAATAATGTATTATCGATTATGCCTAACTCTTCCAATAGGGTAGCATTATCATGTAAATTCTGCCCCATAAAAACTATGACAGATCCCCCCGTATCAACAAAAGTGGATATAATTTGTTGTTCTGAGGAATTGAATTGAACATCGAATAGAATAACTGTATCAATCCAAGATCCAATAGATACTAATGGTTCACTATCAGAAACAGTTGAGATGTTAAAATTCTCTCTGTCAATCCCTAGACTCTGAACGAACAATTCGTCATTTCCTTTGCTAATAAATAGTATGTTTTTTGCCTCATTTGCTTGAGCGAAAGAAGGTTTTATCAAAAAAAATACAAAGATATTACTAGCTACCAATACTAACAAACTGATTACTAATATTTTTGAGATTTTTTGGTTAGATTTTGACATTTAAATCAATGTAAATTTAATTAAATTCAATAAATAGTAATGAATTTTTACATTATTTATAACTTTATGATTATTTTATAAATGCTTTTCGAGCCAAACATACATATCTTGATATACTTGAGCTCGATTTTTTTCATTCCATAATTCATGTAAAAAACCAGGATATTCTTTATATGTTTTATCCCCGCTTCTTGCTTTATCAAAGAATTCTTTAGTTTTAGAAGAATCTGCTATTTTATCTGAACCTGCTTGCATAATTAATGTCGGACAAAGGAGATTTGTTGCATTATCCATTGCCCATTTTGAAAAATGATCAAGATCCGTAGCAGATTTTGCAGACATGACTTCAATCTTGTTTTTATCTGCAATATATTGTCTTAGTATTTTTAAATCACTTGTCAATTGATTCTGATCAACAAGGTAATCTAACATTTTATTCGGCGATAATTTAGTAATAGTTTTAGATATAGATTTTATAACTTTTTTACCCAATGATAATTTTAAGTACATTCCTAATAATGGTGATGAAACCAGTACTCCTGGTAATTTAGGATGTTGAATAGCAAAAATTAGACTAATTAATCCCCCAAATGAATGACCCATTATAAAGATTTTCTTCTCCTTTGCTATAGGTTTGATGAAATCCATGAAAAGAAGCGTGTCTTTTAAGATATGATCTATACTGTCTATATGACCCGGCATATTGCCTGCATTTTTCCCATGCCCCCTTAAATCGAAAGCATAAATAGCATATCCATTCCCTGTTAAATATTCAGAAATGTTTTTTAATCTATCAGAAGTAGTCCCCCAACCATGAATTGCGACAATATATGCCTTAATATTTCCAGTTTCAGGTAGCCAACATTGATAGAATAATTTTTTTAATTCTCTTCCTTCAAAAATTCCAGTTTCATTTTTCATAATACCATCACACAGACTTTAGAAAAGCTACATTTTGAGTTAATGAATTATAATCTCTTTTTCTTATAAATATTATTTCATTTAATAAATTGTTAAGCTAATAAGCATTTTTTAAAATCAAACTACCAAGAAATATAAAAAAATTTTATATTATTCGGTAAACTTCATAATAAATAATATTTAACCAATTTTCTTCATTTTGAAATATGATTGAATCAGAAAATATTGAAATAATTATACATGGAAGAGGAGGACAAGGAGCAGTAACGGCTTGTGAAATTATTGCTGAAGCTGCTTATTTAAGTGGAAATTTTATTGATGTACATGCATATCCTTCATTTGGAGCAGAAAGACGGGGTGCTCCCGTGCAAGCATATGCAAAACTCTCTCGAACTGAGACTATTTGGGATAGAGCACAGATAGAGAGACCAAATGTCCTCATCGTATTTGACGAAACTGTATTGAATCAAGAAATTGTTTCTTCTCTTAGAGAAGGTGGAATGTTTATAATCAATTCTGAGAAGGATCCTGAATTTTTTGTTAATGAGTTTAATTTAAGTGAAGATACTAAAATTGTTGTGGCTGATATAAGCAAATTAGCAATAGAGAAAGATCTAACTATAGATGGAAATCCAGTTATTAATACACCTATTCTAGGCTTACTTTCAAAAGCTTTACCCGATTTATATTTAGATAATTTAAAGTCTGTCGTTCTTAAACGTATGGGAGAAAAATTGGGGAAAATTAACTATGAATTGATTGAACAAGGTTATAACTTAGCAAAAATTAAATGATTCTATTATTTGAAGTGTATTTTATTTAAAGGTAATTTAACTGTAAAGGTACTACCTTTATTTCTACCCTCTGATTCTGCAATAATAGTACCCTCGTGTAGATCTATTATTTCTTTAGAAATATATAATCCCAATCCCGTTCCTTGGATATCAATATATTCTAAACCGTCACCATATCTTTCTATCTTACCAAATCTGGTAAATAACTTATCTATTTCTTCTTTAATTAATCCAATTCCAGTATCGGTTATTGAAAATTGAATGAAATTATTTGTCTGGGATGAATTTATTATTATTTTTCCATTAGGTGGAGTATTTTTGATAGCGTTTGATACCAGATTTAAAATTACTTGTTCAATACGTACTTTGTCAATCTCTATAGAGATATCATCCATAAGGTTGAGTTCTAAGTTTAGTTTTCTCTTTTTTATGAGATACATTAATTCATTAGCACACTCTCTCACTATTTGACTGAAATCTGATAACTCTTTTTCTAATCGGAATTTTTTATATTCTATACGAGTAATATCAACTAAATTATCAACCAAATACTTCAACCGTTTTCCACCCTTTTCAATCATTTCAATGAGTTCTTTGGGTTCGTCTTTAAATTGATGTATATATGTATCCAATAATAGTTCTGCGGCACCACAAACAGATACCAATGGAGTCTTCAATTCATGCGAGACTCGCGATATTAAATCCTTTCTAATTTGATCTAATTCTTTTAATTTCTGAATTTCTTCCGTTATAAGAAAATCTGCATGTTTTTGTTCTGTAATATCATTTAAAACAGTTTGTATCAACACTTCATCTCCAAATTTAACTAAAGTGGACTGGTATCTCATCCAAATCAAACTACCGTCTTTTTTATACAGTTCTATATCAAGTGGAGGTAAAATTTCACCTTCTAAAACTCTTTGAAATCGTTTAAGCATTTCTGGTATGTATTTTGGATGAAGGACTGGAAGATCTTTAAACAAGATTCCTATTAACTCTTCTTGACTGTAACCAAGTAATTTTTCTACAGAAGGGTTGCAATAAGTGAGTTTTCCCTGTAGGTCAACCAAAACGATTGAAAAGGGTACAGATTCAATTAAATTTCGATACCTTTCCTCTGAAACTCTTAATTTTTGCTCAGCAATCTTTTTATTTGTAATATCGTTTACAAAAGCGAATGAACCCTTAAACTCTCCATCATTATTAAAAATTGGAGCAGCATTTATGCTTGTACTTAATATGGTTCCATCCTTTTTTATAAACTCAAGTTCATAAGTATCTTTTAGGCCCTTCTCCCTACGCTCTCGATAGCTTTTGATTACTTCTACCATAGGATCTTCTAAAAATAAATACAAGCTTTTACTCATTATTTCATCTCTCGTATAACCAAGCATTTCGCATAATTTTGGATTAACTAAGATCGTAATATCATTTTCATCTACTGCCCAGACTCCTTCTTGAGCGTTTTCAACTAAATTTCTATACTTTTCTTCAGATTCTTTTAATTTCTGTTGAGCTTCTTTTTGAGCAGAAATATCCATTAAAATAATTTGTATATATTCTGTATCTCCAATTTTTATCTTAGAGGTAGTAGCAGAATTCCATATTACAGGGCCAACTGTAGGGTAGATTGGAAATTCAAAATTAACCGTTTTTCCTGTTTGAATAATTTCAGAAAAAACATTATTAAATAATTCAATAAGAGGGGTCTCTTTCTCATTATAGGACCAAAATTCTCTATAATTTTTCCCAACGTAATCTTCTAAGGTGCTAGTAGATAATAGAATATTTGTAGCAGAATTACAATCGATTAAATTTCCCTTCAGATCGAATAATCCAATAGGATATGG
>JBHLLI010000066.1:0-21985 GCA_048885765.1 Candidatus Hermodarchaeota archaeon | reverse complement strand
TAATAAATTCTAAATATTTTTCTTACTTTTGATAAATAATTATATTCAAAATTCAAATTAATTATTATTGAAATTAAATTCTATTATTATGAATCTTAAAAAAGCTTTATCAGATATAAGTGGGTTATTAGAGATATTATATCATGATAGGGAAGAGATTTTGAAATTATCTCGTGATATGATCCGAGAGTGTAGTATTGCTATAAAAAATGTTCATAGAAAAGAGTTTGATAAATATTATGAAAGAATAAATACAATCAAGATTCAGCATACAGACTTAGTTAAATTGATAAATAAAAATCCTGGAATCTTTTCCAAATATTTGAAGACTCCCGAGCAAGAATTTGCTGAATCAATTGCTTTTTATTCAATTATCAGAAACGAAGAGATTCCTTCACCTTTTGATTTAAATATAGAACCTTTAAATTTTCTGTTAGGTCTAGCTGATGTTATTGGAGAGTTGAGAAGATATGCACTAGATAATATAAGAAATTCTCATATTGAAGATCTAAACCAGATCCTTGAAAATATGGATGAAATTTATACATATCTATTTACACTAGATTATCCTTCAGGAATAACTCAAGATTTAAGACATAAAGTAGATGTTGCGAGAAATCTAATTGAAAAGACTAGAGGTGACATATCTCTTGCAATACAAATGGATGATTTGAAAAAATGCTTCAAAAATAATATTTAAAACTGAATAAATTTGTCTAAAGAATTTTTTTAAGGAATTGGAGATGAAAAATAAAAGAAAAAAAATATTAGTCGCTGGTACTTTTGATATTATTCATGCAGGGCATATATATCTTATTAATGAAGCAGCAAAACTGGGGGATGTATTTGTAGTTGTTGCTACAGATAAAAATCGTGAATTATTTTCAGGTCAACGGCCAATAATCCCACAAGAACAAAGACTAGAAATAATAAAGAACATAAAACATGTAAAAGATGCAAGATTAGGAAGAAGTGATAATAATACTTTAAAAACAGTTGAGGAAATCAACCCTGATATTATCTTATTAGGACCAGATCAAAAGTACAGTATAGAAGTCCTGAAAAAAGGTCTTGCAGAAAAGGGATTAAATCATATAAAGATAAGACGGCTTGAAAAATATTATGATAAATATGAATTACATAGTTCAAGCTTAATTAAACAAAAAATTCTTGAAAATAATAAGAAAAGTAATAAATAACATATATATTATGGAAGATAGAGATAAAGTAACTTCAGAAAATTATGCGAATTGGTTCGCACTTTATAATCTTTGTCAAATTATTGGAAGTCGAAAATCTATTCATATAAGTAGTGTTGAATTTGGCAAGATCCTCAACTTATCCCAACAAACAGCCTCTAGAAGAATTAATCAGTTGGAAGAAATAAGTTGGATTCAAAGGAAGATTACAGGGAAAGAACAAATAATAAGAATTACCAAAAAGGGAGCGGATGTAATGCTGGCAATGTATAAAGATTTAAAACAAATTCTCGAGGAAATATTAATCGTTGGAATAGTTACTGAAGGAATGGGAGAGGGGGGATATTACGTTCGAATCAAAGAATACTATGATCAATTTAAAGATAAATTAGGATTTACACCTTATTATGGGACATTAAATGTTCAATTAAGCGATCTTAATAAAGATTTATTAGAAGAAAACTTAAAAAATCGAATCCCTATTAGAATAAGTGGATTTGAAAAAGAAGAAGAAAAAGAAGGTGGGATGGTAAAAAGGACATTTGGAGCCGTAGATTGCTATGCTTGTATTGTGTCTCGTTTAGATGATCAGGACAAAAAAGTAAATGCTGCCATTTTAATAATTAAAAGAACTCACCATAAGAAAAATATAGTAGAAATCTTAGCAGCTCCATTCTTAAGAGATAAACTCAAATTAAAAGATGGAGATCGCTTAAGAATAGAATTTCTTAAGAAATGAATATTAATTTGTTTTTAATTTCGTAGTTAATTACTCTTTTTTTTTTATCTTGTAATAGATGTTTATCAACCTATATACAAATGTTCCTAAAACCAGTAACATAAAAATAAATAAGAATAAATTAAACAAATTATAAAATAAACTGATTAGAGAAATTATAACAAGGTAAAATAACCTTTCCGATCTTGCCATTAGTCCGACATCAAAATCCCCTTTAAAAAATACTTCAGCTCTTGCTCTCGTATAACTAATCATAATAGAAGCGGTGAAAGATATTAAAATAACTAGTTTCATATCTAAAATATTCCAAAGTAATTGATTTTGGATGTAAAAATACAAACCTAAGAAAATAAAAAATTCAGAAATTCTATCCATAAATGAATCAAAAAATCCTCCAAATTTTGTTGACCTGTTAGTCAATCGAGCAATTGCTCCATCACATCCGTCCATAATTCCAGTAATAAATACAAAAATAGAAAAGTATGGAAGACTGTGATAAATTCCTAAGCTGATAAAACTTATGATAGAAAAACAAAGCATAATAACTGTGGTTGCATTTGGAGTGAACCTTATTCTGAGTAAGCCTTTTGCTATTAGATTTACTAGCGGTCTAAAAAGATATCTAAGTCTAAATTTTGAAGGCATTTTTTATATTGTTATATAGGATAAATTAAAATATATTTCGCATTATAAAATAACATAGTTTTTTTATTTTGGATGTTTTAAATGCATAAAAAAATGATCTAAACAATTAGGAGATCGAAAGCCTATGAAATTACGGTTAGTATTACAGACAAAGACAAGAAAAGACAAAAATGTTATATTAAAATTCCCAATCTCACCAAGTAAACATATTGGTTTTATTAACTTTATAAATTTAGCATTAAAACAGGATCTTCCTATAGAATTGTCTTTTGAAAAATTATCAAAAACTGGTGAACGGGAAGAAAGTAAGATCGTTGGACAATTCAAACTACAAGGAAAAGCCGATTCACAATTATACGCTTTAGAAGAGGAAATACAAGATGCTGAACGTAAGAGAAAAAAAATTCAGCAGAAGAGAAAACATTCTTAATAAATTATTGAGAACCAATATATTAATTGACTTTTCTATACTCAAACTCCCATGTCTTTTTAACATAGAGTGAATCATTTATTGTATCATATATAACTGCTCTTTCACTCAATCCACCTATATCTTCAGCTTCTACTTCAATTTGAAGTTCATTTAATTGAGTTTTTATAGCATCGATATTCTCTTGGTACGTCATATCATAATCTAAAAACAATTTTGCGCCCCCTACAATTAAAGCTTTAATATTTGAATTATTCCCTCCATGATATAAAATATTATTATACAAATCTTTAACTCCAGTATCAACAAATGTATGAGGGAAAAGAAAATGATATCCTTGTTTCGAGGCTGATGAAGATGGTAACGACATATTAGATATTGCAAAAATATTATTCACAGGATCTCTCAGGATTAAGGATATTCCTGACCCTAAATTTTTTATCACAAATTTTGTCGCAAGTTCATTTTTATCGAAAGAATTAATTAATCCATAGTATCCCATAGGAATATTTAGCTCTCTTTTATCATTTGGTTTATCTATTCGATCCATTCGTTTTTCATCAAAAGTATTCAAACTATCTTCTTCTTCTTTTTCTTTAGAATTTTTAGAATATTTTTTCATTTGGACTTCATTTATCAAGATTTGTCTGGTATAATCTCCTGCTTTGCGAATTCGGTGTTCAAATTGCTTCTCTTTTTGTTCTATTAACCTTTCTCTATGGTCTACTCGTTTAGTGAGACGTTCTAAAATTTCTATACGATCTTTAACTTCTTCCTCTTTCTCTTCAAGTTCCTTTACTAACTTATCTAATTTTTTCTTCTTTCTTTCTAATTTATTATATTTTTCATCAATATAAGTAATTCTCTCCTCTATAGCTTGTTCACGCTGCTCAATTAGTAATTCTCTCTGCCTTAGCTTCTTTTCCCATTGTTTTAAGGAAGAAATTCTTAACTCTTTATTATTGTCCATTTTTTGATTATATTGATTTTTATTGCCATTTCCATTTACTTTATTATTGATAGCGATCCCAGTAATCTTTACTTCTGCTTCGATACTTTCAAGTTTATTTAAGTCTTTGATTTCTAGCTCAGGTTTAGATATGCTCTTCTTAATTTTATTTTGTGGCACCTTATTTACAAGTGATATCTCTTTAGGCTTTGGTTTGATCTGTGTTTTTTTATGATTGATCTTGTTATTCTCCACAGATGTAGTGTTTAAATCTGTTTTGCTTGGTTTAATAATCTCAATTTCAGAATATTTATGATTTTTGAATAGATTAGTAATACTATTTTTAAAACTAGCATTTTGAGTAGAAAATTTTTTAATATAAAAACGATCTCGCATATTTATTGACGTAAAATTGGCATTTCTAGGGGGAAGTGTCTCTGAACCTCCTAAGATTAATAAACCTCCATCATATAGCCTTGATTCCAGAGTTTTTATAAGTTTTTCTCGTGCAAATTGATTTATATAAATAAAGAAATTTCTACAAAAAATAATATCATATTTTCCATTTTTAAGATGTCCCTTAGTAATATCTTCCTGGATTAATTCAACCCTATTTTTAATATCGTTTGAAAGTATAAATTTTGGCCCTAAAGCAGTCTCCTCCTTCGAAAAATAAGTCTTTAAATAAATATCTGGAGTTTCATGTACAGGATATTCTCCATATATTCCTTTCTTTGCTATTTTAAGAGCCGCAGGATCAATATCCGATGCTATTATTTCAAAACCAGGAAAGTCTTGATTATTCTTCTGCAATTGGTCTAATATCATTGCTACAGAATAGGGTTCATCTCCTGTGGCACAGGGCGCTGACCATATACGAAGTGGTCTTTTGGTGTATTTAACATACAATTTAACAAAATGCTCAAAATTTTTAAAAATACTATAATTTCTGAAAAAATAAGTATAGTTAATTGTGAATTTGTCTAAGAATAAATCAATTTCAACTGGATTTTCACGAATATAGTTTATATAATCTTTATAATAACTTAAATTTAAATTCTTCATCCTAAAATCAATTCTTTTCTCAAGAAATTTTCTCTGGTAATGTTCAAATTTCATTCCCGTTGCAACTTTCAACTCTTCTATGAGAGCATCTAAGGATGAAGGGTTAACTGATGATACTGAAATTTTTTACACCAAAACGCTTGCTATTAAGATTTTTACTCTAATACATTAAAAATTTACTGATATTAATATTCTAGGGAAGAAATTATTGTGATTGAGGGTGTAACAAAACAGTACAACATGTTTTGTGGTAAAAAAAAAATGGTCCTAAATTATAGATTAATTCAGTGAAATAAAACCTAATTTAATAAGATTTTTACAAATATTATAGACTTGATTTTGTTGAATATTTAATAGATTAGATATTTGAGTAATAGATTTCTTTCCATCTATCTCATTATATACTTCGCATGACGTTTCCCCTGTTAGATAATATTTTGGATTAATTTTTTTAGAAGTAGTGAAAATTGGGATATAATTATAATATTCAGGAATAGATTCAGCTATTTTCGTTTCGGAAGTTTTTTTAACAGTTTCATTTGGTTTGCTTTCAAAACTCTTTATCCAATCAACAACTTGATTATTATATTTAACCTTTTCATTTATATCTTCTTCCTTAATAAATTGCTCAATTACTGTATTGAATGATTTAAAACTGTCTAATCTTCCATTCCACCTTAAGATTTGATCGATATTAAATTCTTTTAGAAAAGAATCTGATATTTTCTTTAAAAATCTTTGTACTTCAAGATTTGTTGAATCTTTATCATAAGTAGCAAGGTAAATTAGATCTGGCACTTTTGGATCCTTTAAAAAGGAGAGTTTTAAATTATTATTTTCTAGTTTCAACTCACTTATGGTTCCTAAGTCTTCAAATGAATCTGAAAACGAATTCAATGCTGAAAAAAATCCAGATACCATTATAAGGTTATCAACTTCTGAAAAAATGTTCTTAATATTAGTTGAATTACAAAAACTTTTAGATAATAATGGTAATCCATCCTTAATTATAAGAACATCGCAAATCATTAATCTTAGACGACCATGTTGTGTCTTTTTATAAATACTGCTTCTGTTATTATCAGATCAATATTATCTACGAAATGGAAAAAAAAAAGAATTATAATACTTCAGTGATATCAGAATAATATAATAAATTTTAGAAAAATGACTTTCTAAGAGTTCCTAATTACAATTACTTATTACCAGAATAAATTAATTGTTAAAACCAAGTATAAAGGTGATACATCATGAAAGCAGTGGTACTATGTGCAGGTTATGGAAAACGTCTAAAACCTTATACTGACATAATTCAAAAATCAATGCTTTCAGTTCATAATAAACCCGTTTTAGAGTATATTCTAAGAGGCTTGATACACACGGGATTGAAAGATATTGTTTTAGTGGTTGGGTATAAAAAAGAACAAATTTATGACTATTTCAAAAATGGAAAGAATTTGAATATCAATATAGAATATATTGAACAAAGAAAATTAAATGGAACTGGAGGAGCTTTATTGGAATGCGAAAAAGTTATTAATAATTCACATTTTTTTTTAACATGGGGAGATATTATAGTACCTTACTCTGTTTATAAGGAAATCTTGAACCTTTTTGAACATAAACACGATAATTTTATTTTAGTATCAAACTATACTAATGATCCTTTTAAGGGAGCAGCAGTTTATATTAAAGATAATTATTGTCTAGATATCATTGAAAAACCTCCTCGAGGTGAATCTAAGTCAAAACTTAATAATTCTGGTATTTTTATATTTTCAAAAGAGATTTTCGAAGTATTAAATACTCTTAAACCATCAAAGCGTGGTGAAATTGAATTAACAGACGCGCTAAGGGTTGGAATTAAATCAAAAAATTGGAAAGTTCGAGTCGTTAAAATGAAAAAAAATCAGTTTAGAGGAGATTTTGGAGATATGAATACTTATGAGATTTTAAAGGAAAAATCAAGTTGGTTGAGTGAATTAGTTGATGACAAAAATGACCAATAAAGATTAGATTCCTGTTCGAAGTCCTTACTTTCTAATTCTCAAAAAAAATACACCTTTTTATATTGGAGAATAGAAGTGTTATTGAAACAAAGAATTCCATTCTTATTAAATTAAAAGAAAATATAAAGGGATTCCAAGAGTGAATCAAATACTTGAAAGAAAACGAGTTATAATTTTCATCGATCATGCTAACATATTCCATAATATCGAAAAATTAAACATTCGGATTGATTATATGAAATTGAAAGACATTTTTAAAGGAGATCATCATTTAGTAGGACTTTTTATGTATATGGGAATCCCCGACAAGATTTTACCTAAAAAACTCAATTTTCTTAAATATTTACAAGCTCAGGGTTTTGTTATTCAACCAAAACCAATTATTATTTCCCCAAATGGTGTGAAAAAACAGAAAGGAGTTGATATTTTTATATATAAAGATATTGTAGAATTAGCAGAGGAAGATACCTATGATAAATGCATTCTGGTGAGTGGGGATTCTGATTTCTTAGACGTGGTTAAAAAATTAAAAGAACTGGAAAAAAAAATTGAAATTTGGAGTTTTAAAAAATCAATCTCACGGTTATTAATAGAAGAAGCTGGTAAAGAAAATGTTTTTTTTATTGATAATATCTTAGACAGAATCAAATGTTAGCTTACGAAAAAGTTAGGAGTTTAAAAAGAAAGTTAATGAATAATATATGTTTTCCTAAACAAACTTCTCCTTTATGAGAGAATGTGAGAAGAATTTCTAATTAAATCATTCGCTAATCTCTTTTCCCTTCGAAAAAAATCTTCTCAAAAGTTCTCTCTTTTTAGAGGAGGTTTTTATTTCTTCCCTCTGCAAAAATTGGACTATTTAAAAAATATTAACAAAGAATTTTTATTTTAAAACGTAATAAATTCTTCTATCAAAATTTTTTAAAAAATGGAAAAAAATGAGCGAAAGCGATAAATATAGATTGAGATATGTGTATAAAGAATCTTATGAAGCGGCTATTGGGACTTTAGCAACAGGTTGTGTATTTCTTTTTGTTGCAATTATGTCACTAGTCCTTAATACTTTAAATGTAGACTTTATTGGACTTAGATGGTGGGGATATTGGCTTTTTATTCCTGCGTTTTTTATTTTTATTGGTGGGTTTGAACAGCTGTACAGGAATTCAAAATATAAAAGGATCGTAAAGACTGCTCTTGATCAAAGAAACCACCAGGGGACTTATAAACTTGAACATATTGCCTTGGAAATTGGAATGAAACCAAGCATATTACTGCGAGTACTATTAGATCTAAGAAATCAGGGAGTAGCAAAATATAGTTTTGATGCTGAAACTGGACAAATTATCTTAGGGCAACCAATTACATATACACAGGCAACTGAATACGTTCCACCTCCTAAAAAAATTGAAGAACCTTTAGAAACTGAAGGAAAAAATTATTGTGTGTATTGTGGACATAAATTAGAATCCACTGGTAATTTTTGTCCTAACTGTGGCTCTAAACTCTAATTTTTTATTCATATTAATTACAATTTTCTTTTTTTTAATTATAATTTTGATATATTTTATATATCTTTAATCATGCTAAATTCTGTGTCTATAAAACGTATATATTTGGAATTATTTGTCAATACAGAATAAGATGTTCAGAATTGGAAAAAAAAACTTATATATACTCATCAATCAAACTAATATCATTAAATTTAATTATAAAATGAATGATAAAAAATGAGTAATGAAGAAAGAAGAACTGGAGAGTTAGTCTCTAGAAAAACAACAATATTTTACAGTTTCGCCGGAATTGCCGATACCATGACTTATCAGATTTTTACCTTTTACATATTTAATTTTTATTATACGGTAATTATTGGTGATATTTGGCTGGTTACTCTTGGTTATATTCTTTGGTCTATTTGGAACGCATTTAATGATCCGTTGTTGGGCAACTTTTCTGATAGAACAAGTACAAGGTGGGGAAGAAGAAAACCACACATCATTGCGGGGATAATTCCTACCTGTATATTGGTAATTCTACTATGGACTGCTCCCTTGGATAATCCTTTAATGGGTTTTATATATTTTATCATAATAATTAACTTGTTTGACACTTTTTATACTGCTTATTCTTTAAATCAAACAAGTTTATTTCCAGAAATGTACCAAAACTTAGAACAACGAGCAAAAGCTAATCAATATGTTGCAATCTTCAATATAATTGGATTATTATTTGCAGCGCTATTGCCTTCCTTTTTTATTGATGAATTAATAGATTTTGGATCCTTAACAACAAGAGCAACTCGACAAATGCAATACATAACCGCCTCAATTATTATGGCGATCTTAGCAGCAGTATTTGCCTCTATATTTATAATATTTGGCTTAAAGGAAAGAAAGGAATATTCTAAGGATCCTGAACAAGCCCCATCATTAGGAAAATCAATAAAATTGACATTTAAAAATAAAGCTTTTAAATACTACGTTGCCGTAAATTTTGGACAATGGTATATCTTTGGTTTGATCCCTATAATCAATACTTATTACTTAGGATATATAATTGGAATAACAGATGCTTTCCTTCAGATGCTATTTTTAGCATTAATTTTCATCTCAGCAATATTTTTTATGATAATTTGGCGAAACATTTTTTATAACAAGGGTGCAAAGAGTTCTCATATGAGAGCGTTAGCAGCGATGATAATTACATTGATTCCAACGCTTTTTATATGGGAAACTATTGGCGCGGTTATAACGTATATTTTAATGGGATTTGGATTTGCTGGAATTATGTTTGGTCGTGATGTAGTGATGAGTGCAATTATAGACTATGATGAAACAATTTCAGGAATAAGACGTGAAGGAGCTTACTATGGAATCAATGCATTAATAATTCGATTATCCACAGTAGCAGTTGCATTATCTATAGCAATGGTATTCCCTACTGTTGGATGGGCTACTTATGATCCTGCATCAGTGAATATTACAACACTAATTGGTATACGAGCTTTAATGTGTGTGTTCCCTGGAGTAGCAATTGGTATAGCATTATTATTATTTAGGAGATTCCCTATTGATAAGGAAAAATATGCTGAAATCAAAGCAAAACTAGAGGAAATTCACTCAGAAAAAATGAAAAAGATAGATTAAATTCTTTTTACTCTTTTTTTTTAATTATTTGTTGTTTATTTATCCACATTTTCTCAAGTTTCTAGTAAATTCAGAGAGGCTTTTTTTTTAAATATCTGATTGGTCTTAACTATATCAAATTGAATTATCTCTGAGATGAAATATTATTTCTAAAGGTTTAGCCAATAATAATTCTGATAATATATCATTCAAGAATTCGAATAATCTTGACCAATCTGAAAATTCATATTTGGAAAATAATAAAATTTCTAGATTAATCTCAGAGTTATTTAAAGAAATAAATTCAAAAGAGGATTTAAACTACTTTTCAAATATTTTAGCTAATTCTCTTGATAAGTTCAATAAAAAATTTAGAATTGAGCCTTATACTGAGATAAGCGCATCTGCTTTGAATATTATTAGTAATGATGAATTTAAAAAGACGAAATATATTGTCTCAAGCGCAGAGGATGAATATCTTGCTATTTTGAATGATCTTCATGCAATTTTATTAAATTGCGCAGAATTTTCTAACTCCCAAAAACTCGATTTTTGTACTAACCAACGCTATTTCATGAAAAAGTATTTGAAAGAGCTCCTAATTAAACTTAATAGGATTGATTCAACTTAAAAACCAGGTTTTAAATCAAAAAATAAGAAAAAAATTAAAATATGATTAATTAAGTCTTCAAGCCGAGGTATTGCCATATACTAAATGTTGCCATTGCGACTCTTACAAATCCTATATATATACCAGGTGGTATTATTGAATCTAAGGCACCACATACGACAAATAGAGTAAAACTAAATCCAAGATAGAAAAACTTTTTTCTTAGCGCTCCAGTTGCTTGTTTAGCCTTAATGAAGAAACCAATCCCTAGAAAAACTAATGCAGAAACAAGAAAGACTGCTACTAATAAAAAAGTTGGATGTGTTCGAACAAAACTGGCATCTATCAAATCCTCACCTGGATTTACCAAAGTCCATGTAAAGGAAGCATCTGTTTGAAACCATAGAAAGTATTCAAAAACTAACCCTAGCACAATAAATATTCCTACTAAAATCCATTTTCTTTTTGGAAAAATAAGTTCCCCTCCAAGATACATAGCAACGACCAGAGTAGGAGCAACCCAAAGATAACTTAATAAGGAATAAACCTCAATTGGATTAATATTAGCACCCGTTAATAAGACCATAAAAAAATCTACTGTTGGACCTAACCATAAACACCCAACAAAGAACATTGTAAGTGCAGCAAAAGTAAGCAATTTTGCTTTTAGTTTGATTGATTTATATAATGATAGTAAACCAAATGCAGTTGAAGAAAGTATAATTAGAGTCGCGGTTAAACCGTCTATCCAACCAAGAAATGAAACCATTTTCCATTACACCTTATTTTATTACGAAATTTTAAAATTATATATTTATTTATTTTGTTTTTATTTATAATTATATTTTTGTGATAATAAAAGAATGTAAT
Organism: Candidatus Hermodarchaeota archaeon; assembly: GCA_048885765.1. GTDB lineage: Archaea > Asgardarchaeota > Lokiarchaeia > Sigyniarchaeales > SOKP01 > Loki-b32. The sequence continues at coordinate 10,347 of JBHLLI010000066.1, read as the reverse complement.
ACTTGTTGAATAAGAGAATTATCTTTGATAAAATCCGCCCATTTTTATCTGATTTTCTTATAAAAAAAAGTAAATAAATTTTGTTTATAGTTATCATGAGATAATTTATGAAGCTTTTTCAATAAAGAATTGAAGCCATTCAGTGGGTATTTATGTGATATAATGATAGCTCCTTTTTGTACGGTACTGATTACATGTTTAAGATATTTATGCATGGAAGGTAAAGAATAAATGTAGATATAGTCATAATCTTTTAAATTTAATAAATAAAAATCTCCCAATTTTATCTTGATTTTTCTAAATGATCTTTTATTATACTTTCCTTCTTTCTTCAAAGATCTTATTGTGGTATTTGCCTCGTCAATTAATTTTTGATTAATTTCAACTCCATAGGATTTGATATTATAATTTAATGCCGAAAAGATAACAATAGAACCATTTCCTGCTCCTAAATCAATCAGTTTTTGTTTTGACTTATTAATCAATCCAAATTTCTGCTGTAAAATCCGAAATATTTCAATTATAAATTGAATATCTGTTTCTAAAAATGGTAAATCTAATTGTGAATGAAATTTCTCAAAATTCATTTGTCTCCTTTTCAAATTACGATCACTAATTTTTTAAACAAAAACTTGAGAGATCCATGATACTATAATTGAAATTCTTTAATAAATAACGTGATTATTGATAAAAAAAGCATTATGTTAATTCCGAGGTTTCCTAATATCAAAAGGTGTAAAATCTGAATATTTCTAAGGTCTAACTTTAATACGATGTAACCTTTTAATATTTTAAATTTTCTTTTAGTTACCTCAACATATTAGTTATGGCAAATATATTAATAACAGGTGGTACTGGTTTCATAGGAGTTCCTTTGGTAAAAAAGCTACAAAGTCTCGGACATAAGTTAAAATTACTTGTAAGAGAAAGTAGTAATATAACTCCATTTGAGAATTTGGCCAATATTGAATTTATTATGGGTGATATTAGAGATAATGAAACTTGTAAAAGAGCTTCAGAAAATATCGATATTATTTACCATCTTGCAGCCTATACTAGAATGTGGGCAAAGAACAATCAAATTATAGAAGATACTAATATAAAGGGTACTGAAAACATAGCTAAAATTGCATTAGAGAAAAAAATTCGTTTAATGTATATCAGTTCATTTATCGCTTTAGGTGCTACACCGGTTGATCCTGTAGATGAAACTTTTGAGAGTGAAGACGGACTTTATCTTGATTATGCAAAAACAAAATTCCAAGCTAAGAGAATAATAAAAGAATATCTTAAAAAAGGCCTTAATGGAATCATTTTCTACCCGGGGATAGTTTACGGTCCTGGAGATTTTAATATCTTTGGTCAAACAATTCATGATATCACAGCAAGAAAATTTTTAGGGTGCCCTGGAAAAGGCGATAATATTGGCAATTTTGTATACCTAAATGATGTAATTGATGGAGTTGTTAGCATTATTGATCGAAACGATTTAAATGGCGAAGAATTCATACTTGGAGGCGAAAACGTAGAATTTAATTATTGGTTAAATTTAATTGCTGATATAGCAGGAAATACAAAAAATCCTCGCCATTTTCCTATCAGTTTAGCTAATATATATGCATACATGTGTGAATTAAAAACGAAATTGACCAAAAAAATGCCATATATCAATAGACCGACAGTCAAAATGATAAATCATAATTGGTCGTATTCCTCTGATAAGGCAATCGAAAAACTCGGCTATAAAATTACTCCTCTAAGAGAGGGTCTAGAACACACGATACTTTGGTATAAAGATTATATTGAACAAGGAAAGAAAAAGGGAGTAAAAGCATAAAAATGATGGAAGAAGGAATGACAAGTCAAATTATAGATCAAAAGGCTTATAAAACAGATATCGCAAGAAAGTATACCAAATTTCTTGCAAAATATCCGGAAATTTTTTCTGACTTAATAATTGGCGCGGATTTTGATTTTGCACTCTATGATTCAATTGAAACATACGATAAGAGTGCTCCCGTAGATATTTTTAACGTATATCGAAATGGAGATGGAATTGAAATAAGACCCGGCTCAGCAATTGATTCAGATTTAGAGTTAGCCCTCTCTATAGAAGCTGTAGAACAATTGATTCAAACAAGTAATAAAAAACAATATGCTCAACTTCTTGGATCTTTTTATAATGACCCAGATGAAGAAAAAGGGTGGATTGATTTCACATTACACAAAAGAACTCATACCATAATTGAGATGGGTTATGGAAAGTTCGCCAAAACTGCTGGCATCCTCGAAGATGATGATGAGGTATATAGCCTTTGAAAATTCTTTAAAACTTACTTTTACAAAATAATAATAAATTAAAAGGGATTAAGCATTTATGACAAAAGTTCAAGAATTAGAAATCAAAAATAAATATACTGGTGAGGTTATAGGAACCGTCCCTGCAGACACACCAGAAACTGTTCGAGAGAAAATACAGAATGTAAATAAAAATCAAAAATTTCTAAATGAAATGGATTTCTTTGAGAGAGCTCAACTTCTTTCTAAATTTGCTAGTAAATTAAGATTCAATAAAAGCAAGTTAAAAGAGTTAATTGTAGCAGAAGGAGGACTACCAATAAAATATTCTGAGTGGGAATTAAGTATTGTAACTGCTGGTTTTAAATTCTGTGATTGGTATTATCAATTCGTAGAAGAAAAAACCTTAACAAGTGTAGAAGGAGAGAAACTTGTTAGAATAAGATATATCCCTCATGGACTAGCAGCATGCATTTCTCCTCGTAATACGCCAATAAGTTTACCACTTTATCAACTAGGCGCAAACTATTTAGTAGGTAATGGTGCTATTGTCAAGCCATCCACAGCTTGTCCGTTAACAATGTTAGAAGCATATTCTATGATGGAAGAAATGGAATTTCCTGCTTTAGGAGCTTTAGATTTGGTGATTGCTCCTGGAGAATGGGCTGTGGACGAATTTCTCAAATCTCCTTTAGTCAAAACTATTATGACTATTACTGCATCTCATACAGCAAAAGATATTTTAGTCCGATATGGGAGATTCTTAAAAAAAACAGTGGATAAATCAATGGGAGTCCCGATGTATACTCAGCCATTCAAACATTTCTTTTTCGAATGTGCAGGAAATGATGCTGGTATTGTTATGAATGATGTTAATTTAGAACAAGTAGCTAAATGGAATGCTATGGCTAGCTATACTAATTCAGGACAGCAATGTTTCTCCATGAAAAGAATAATTGTTCACAAAGATATTTATGATGATTATATTGAATGTCTAATTAAAGAAATTGAGAGTTTAAAATACGGAGATCCCACCGATCCCGATGTGGATATTGGCCCTTTGGGAAGTAGAAGGATCTTAATGATGATGGAAGTAATGGTAGCAGATGCAAAAAAATACAACACTAAAATTTATACAGGTGGAGAGAAGATTGATACTGGTGAAGATTACGGGTTATTTTACACACCAACCTTAGTAGAAATTAAACCGGAGCTATGTGAAGATTTAACTAAAGCTCCATTTTTATGGCGAGAAGAGGCATTCGGACCAGTCCGTTCTATTACTAAAGCTAATGACATGAAAGACGCAATAAGATTAGCAAATGCGAGTAATTATGGTATGAGAGCAGTAGTATACACTTCAAATCTGAAAAATATTGAAGTTTTTAAGAATCAATTAGAAGCAGCAAATATTTACATAAATGCTCGACCTATGCTTGTTGACATTACAGTTTCATTGGGAGGAATCAAAGATTCTGCGTACCCTGCAGGATGTAAATATTATCCCCAAGAGTTAGTTTATGGGAAATATATTTATGATGGCACATCTTTAAATTTGGATAAAATAAAATAGTTGTAATTTCTATGGATTCTGAAGAATTATATAAGAAATTAAAATCTTATTTTCCTCACAACATTGACCTCATGAGGTATTTAAAAGTAAATGCTTGTTGGGAATATTTTATTACAGAAAATTCCCTGAATGAAGAAAGACCCAAATTACAGTATTATTTGTACAAGAAAAATGAAACTACATTAGAAATGGTAGAAATTAACCCCGGGATTAAACCTGATTTAATTCTTTATTTTACTGAAAATGCTATTTTAAATTTAATAAATGGAAATCCAAACGCAGATGAATATTATACTCGTTATCGAAAAGTGATGTATAATTCTGATTCTGAAATACAAGTAGATAACAAAATAAATAAACCGCGATTTAAGCTTCTTAAATTAGGATATCAGAAGTGGCAAAAGGATTTTAAATTTTGAAATGGAAATAATTTGCTTCTTGTATTTACATATTTGTAAAGAAGTTTTTATATTTACTTAAAACATAATAGATTTTATTGAAATTTATAAATGAGATGATAAAATGAATAAAGAAGATATTTGTTTTATGTCTGCTTGGGAAATGAGAGAAAAAATTAAAACGCAAGAACTTTCTTCTGAGGAGATTACAGAAGTAATAATTAAGAGAATTGAAAAAATAAATCCAATTATAAACGCCTATTGTACTCCAACATTTGAATTGGCAAGAGAAACAGCTAAAAAGTCAGATTCTTCTGTTAGAAAAGGTGAAGAATTAGGATTATTAAATGGAATCCCTACTAGTATAAAGGATTTGATGCAGACTAAAGGTATAAGAACCACTTATGGTTCTAAATTGTATGAAGATTTCATCCCTGACCAAGATGATATAGTAGTTCAAAGACTCATGAAAGCAGGTTGTGTTGTCCTGGGTAAAACTAATACCCCTGAATTCGGTCATATGGCTCTAACGAAAAATAAAATCTTTGGAGAGACTAAAAATCCATGGGATCAAGAAAAAAATTCAGGAGGATCAAGTGGTGGTGCAGCTTCTGCTGTTGCTTCTGGATTAGGGCCTTTAGCATTAGGATCCGATGGAGGCGGTTCAATAAGGGTTCCTAGTAGCTTGTGTGGAGTTTATGGATTAAAACCCACTTTCGGCCGAATACCAAGTTATCCCCGGATTGGTATAGCTTTTTATACAATGGATCATTATGGTCCGATTGTCAGACACGTAAAAGATGCCGCCTTAATGTTAAATGTAATGAAGGGAAACCACCCTGCTGATAGAAATTCATTCCCAGATGACAATATAGACTATGTGGAGATTCTTAACCATATACCTAAAAAATTGAAAATCGGATATTCAATGAATTTAGGATTTTTTAAAGCCTTGGATAATGAAGTTAAGGAGAATATTCTTGAAAATATTCATAAATTTGAACAATTAGGTTGGGAAGTGGAGGAAGCAAAAATTAAAATAAAGAATCCTGAGTTAGCTATGAAAACATTAGTTTCTATCGGTTATGCTTATGATTTACAAAAGGATTTTGATAAGACTCCTGATATTTTGAGTCCTGATTTAATTGCAACTGTAAGATTAGGATTAGATAATACTCCAATTAGCATTGGTAAAGCAAATGAACAACGAAAACGGATTAATGAAATATTATATCAATATTTCAAAAATTATGATATTCTTATTACACCTACCACACCATGCCCTGCTTTCACACCAGAATATTTAGAATCTGGAACAATTTACCCAATAATAAATAACAAAGCTTTAAGTATCATTAGTTGGATATCTTTTACTTACCCCTTTAACATGAGTGGATTGCCTGCAGCATCTATACCTTCAGGCTACAATAATTCTGGATTACCCATAGGAATGCAAATTGTTGGTAAGCGCTTTGATGAGAAGACTGTACTTCAAGTTTCAAAAGCTTTTGAAGAAATTGCTCCTTGGCAGGATAAAAGACCAAAATTTAATTAATTTTTTTCAAAAATCTTTTTATCTTTTCTTTTAGGATCAAAAATACTATTTCATATTAGAAGTAGTAATATAAGAGGAATCTCCAATTGTAATACTCTTCTTTATTAAATCTTCTAAAATAGTATAATCTCCTACAATACTCTCCGAAGATATAATTTTTTTCAAATTAGCGCCATCTCCAATAACAGACTCAGATAAAATACATTTATTTAAAACTACATTATCTCCAATAGATAGATTTGGACCTAATACAGAATCGTTTATTTTACAATTCTTACCTATATAAACAGGAGGAACGATTTTTGAGTCGATCACATTACCAGAATGAAATAATTTTTCATAGGTTGGATCGTGAATTTTTAATTCTTCTAATAACAGACGATTGCCAGCTATCAAACTCTCGGGACGTCCGAAATCTAGAATATCCTTTTTCATTTCATTGATTTTTAGCTTAAAACCCTCTTCAATTAGTTGCTGGATTACAGGTGTAAGGGTATGTTCTTGCCCATTTTCTAATGGAATTTTGCTTTGTTCTTCTAATAACTCAAATAATCGCGATGTCATACTCATTCCGAACAAATAAGCACCTGATACTGCAAAATTAGACTTAGGTTTTTCTGGTTTCTCAACAATGTTTTTAACACTTCCGGTTCCATTTAATTCAATCACACCATAATATTGTGGATTATCTACTTGTTTAACGTTTATCACACCATCACATATATCTTGATGAAAATTTAATAATATTTGTGAATAATCCTCAATAGGAAGTCTATCGCTCAGAAAAACAAAAAAATCATCATTTTGAGCAAGATCTTTAGCTAATAAAATTGCGTCTCCAAGTCCACTAAAAAATGGTGTATCTGCTTCATATCCTAATGGTTCTTGCTCTCGGAAGTGGAGATCAAAATAATCTGAATGATTAATTTTAAGATACTCCATAATTTGCCTTTTTTTGTATCCCACAATAAAACAGATTTTGGTTCCTTTAGGGAATGAATTTTTCAATTTATTAAGAATATGATCGATCAATCTTTTCCCGGCAATCTTCAAGAAAGCTTTTGGCTTAGAATAAGTAAACGGTTGAAGTCTTTTACCCACTCCAGCTAGTGGCGCAATAAGAATCATTTTATTAATTCTAAAGATATCTAATTTATAATATAAAAATTATAAAAATTGATACAATAAAAAGTATTTTGAAACTTCTTTATAATTTCACAATATTCTAATTAATTTATCTAAAGTATCGTAATATTCCGCTTCCTTTAGCTTTTCCTTAAGTGTGTTCTTTAACTTTCTTATATAATAATTATCTGAATTTGTTCTTTTTGAACCATGTATTAGTTTATTTATAGCGATTCTAACTTTCTCATCAAGAAATTTTGGCGGAATTTCTTTGTATTTATTAATTATATTCTTTTTCTCGTCATGTATCACAGAATTTTCCCTATTTTCTGATAATATGGTTAATAATGAATTCAAATTTCTTATCCACATTTCAATTTTATCAAAATCACCTTTTAGATAAGTTCTTTGGTTTAACCAATCTTTAAATTCTAAAATTTCTTTTAGAAACTTCTCTCTTTCAGAAATTATACTCTGCTTCTCTGTCTCTTTTTTTACCATATCTCGGATCTTCTTCTTCTTTAACTCTTGAACTTCCTCTTTTGAGAGCTGCTTGAAGGCTTCTTCCCTTTTAATTGTCTGCTCCTTTGAATCCTTTTCATTAAGCCATTTATCTATTGACATTTTTTGTCTCAGTTATATTAAATACATTTATCATTATTTTGTTTATTATTAAGTATTTAACAGAAACGAATGTAGCTTTCTTATATCATATTTTGGATAAATTAAAATTTAGATTTAGTTTTTTTAATTATTGACAACATGAGTATTAAAGGAATAATTTTTGATTTTGGTTTTACATTATTCTATTTTAATAATCCCTCGGTTGAGAGATATTATGAATGTTTTAAAAAAGGATTATTGAAATCTATTGATGTTTTAAAAGATAAGCAAGTTTGGAGTGAAGAAGTATCTAGTGAGATGTTTATTAAAACATTTGCGAAGAGAAGACAGCATTTTTTTAGAAAAAGTATAAAAACCAAAACTGAATTTCCAACTGCTTTAATTTTTCAAAATGTTTTAGAATCTTTAAAAGAAGAAAAAATAATTGACGATATTGACCATATAGATGAAAACACTTATAATAACTTAGCTGGGATATACCATTCATGTGAGGAAGAAGAATGGGAACCTTTTGATAAAACTAAGGAAACATTAGAAATTTTAAACAAGAAAAAAATCAAAATGGCTTTAATATCTAATCATCCACATCATCAAACTATAGAAAATGTGTTAGAGAAACATGATTTCACCCAATATTTTGACTTTATTTTGACGTCTGCAAAATTTGGAAAAAGAAAACCAGATCCAAATATATTTCTCTATACTATCGAGAAGATGGGACTAAAAGAATATTCAAATTCCGTGTTAATGTGTGGAGATGAATATGCAGATATAATTGGTGCCCAACGAGCCAATATTCAATTCATATTGCTAGAAAGAAAATATAGGTTTCCGTTTGAAAAAGAAATTGAAATATTAAATCTACGAAAAATCAATAATATTTCAGAAATTTTGAATTATATTAGTTAATAAAAATGGTAAGTTTTAGTGGCCCGGGGGGGATTTGAACCCTCGCATTCTGGCTCCGCAAGCCAGCGCCCCATCCAAGCTAGACTACCGGGCCATATGTATGTATAATTCTTAAAATGTTATATTATATTATAATTATTATCTAATGGTACTTCATAGTTAAAACTATGTTTAGCAATTATTGTGTTATCTTTGATATGGATGGAGTTCTCGCAGACACTGGGCCTATACATTATGAAAGTTGGGTTAAAATGGCAACAGAAATTGGGATGGAATTTACAAGAGATATATTCGAGGAAACTTTTGGTCAACAATCACCCACAATTACACGTAAATTAGTAGGATCAGAAGCAGATGAAATTCTTGTTGAAAAATGGGCTAGTCTTAAAGAAGAATACTACAGAGAGATGGTTAGAAAAAAATTAGTACCTTTACCTGGTGTAATAAGTATACTTAAAGCATTAAAATCAGAAGGCTTTAAATTAGCTGTGGGTTCTAGTGGTCCTCCTGAAAATGTGGAATTATTGTTATCTCAACTTAAAATCAAATCATTTTTTGACATAATTATTACCGCTGTTGATGTTAAGAAGGGAAAACCTGATCCGGAAGTGTTCCTTAATGCAGCAAATAATTTAAATATCAATCCACAAAATTGTATTGTTATTGAAGATGCTCCTGTTGGTATTGAGGCTGCTAAACGGGCAGGAATGATATCAATAGCTCTAACAACGACACATAATAAAGCTGAACTCAATGATGCTAACTTAGTAATTAAGGATCTAACTGAGATCAGCATCAAGGATATTAAAAATCTGTTTGAATTGAATTAAAACATCAAATAAAATGAAATTTTATATTTTTTACAATAATACTTCAATTATATTAAATTCTTAAAACAATAATCAAAAAAAGTGTTAAATTTATGTTAAAAACAAAAGTAACAGAAATGCTGGATATAAAATATCCAATTTTCTGTGGAAATATGATGAATATTAGTTATCCTTCTTTTGCTGCTGCATGTTCAAATGCAGGTGCTCTTGGAATTATGGCATCCGTGATGTACAGAAAACCAGAAGAACTACGAGAAGCACTCATAGAACTTAAATCTTTAACTGATAAACCAGTTGCAGTAAATGTAAATTTATTTCCTATGTTAAAGCCAATTAAACAAATTGATCACGTAAAGGTAATGCTAGATGAGGGTATTAAAATTATCGAGACATCTGGTCATCAAGCGCCTGATAAGTATATACCTCTGTTTAAGGAGCACAATGTTACTTGGATCCACAAATGTGCAGGTACAAGATATGCGAAAAAGGCTGCTTCATTAGGTGCTGATATTGTAGAAGTAGTGGGTTGGGAAAATGGTGGCGCAACAGGACGTTATGACATTGGAACATTAGTATTAACACCTGCCACTATAGATGCTATTGAGATACCTGTAGTGGCAGGAGGTGGTATTTCGGATGGAAGAGGTGTAGCTGCGGTATTAGCATTAGGCGCACAAGCAGCACTTATGGGAACTCGTATCATGGCTACTCAAGAATGCCCTATTCATGAAAATTTAAAACAAGCTTTCATAAATGCTTCGATTTATGATACTATGATTATAATGCGGTCCCTTAACGCTACTCATCGAGTATGGAATAATAAAGCAGCGCAAAAAGTTATCGAGTTAGAAAATTCGAAGAGTAACCAAATGGATATCTTTAATGCTGCCGCTGGTGCTAAGTCTAAGATGATGTATGAAGAAGGCAATTTAGATGTTGGTGTAGTTTCTGTTGGCCAGGGTGTTGGTCTTATTCACGATATACCTACCGTAAAAGACCTAATCGAAAGAATTATGAAGAAAACTAATGACATTA
>JBHLLI010000065.1:0-22928 GCA_048885765.1 Candidatus Hermodarchaeota archaeon | reverse complement strand
TTTCTTAAGTCATGCTTTCAAGACCTAAAGAAAAGCGTCCTTCCTTCTCAGTATTCCAAGTTTGTATCCTTCCTGATAGAACACCTTAAAAATAAATGCAATAGACATAGAACTACGATTAGTATTAAACTGGATCCATTCAAGTTCTTTACCAAAATGTCTCAATCTTTAGAGATGAATATAGCCAATGAGCTTGAGAAATTAGATTATTATTTTCAAAATCTACCGATAAAATCACGAATTGGATTAAATAGAGTGAGGATATTAGCAAGATTTTGGCAAAACTGGATTGAAAAATGCAAATCTGATAGATATTTCTTCTGCTACCATATAATTCGAAAAAATAATGAAAAAACAATTTCTTTAGAAGTCGTGGCATTGGAACCACGTGAAGTAACAATACCCCTCTTTAGGCACACTCATGCATGTATTAATCTTACTGGAACGGTTAATCCCTTTATCTTTAAAACCTTAACTGGTTTAGATAGAAAGTATTCTGGATATAAAGAAATAATCGCTAATTCTCCCTTTCAAAGTAAAAACATCAGAGCCTTGATAACTGAAGGAGTAAGTACAAAATTGAAAAAAAGAACCCCCATAATGTATAATAAAATGATTCAAAAAATTGAAGAAGTAATTGAATGCACTCCTGCCAATGTTGCCATTTTCTGTGCTTCATATGAAATTCTTAAAGATTTAATTTTAAATGGTCTTGAGGAAGCTGTTGGAATTTATGGTAAAAAACTCTTCATTGAAGAACCAGAAATGTCAGGATCTAAAAATGCTATACTGATAAAAAATTACAAAGATTTTGGCAAATCTGGGAATGGTGCCGTATTACTTGGTGTATGTGGAGGTAGGAACTCAGAAGGGGAAGATTTCCCGGGTAATGATATGAATTCCGTAATTATAGCTGGTGTCCCATACCATCTCATTACTCCCCAAGCAGAAGCTCGGATAAACTATTATAATAAAGCCTTCTTTGGCCAAGGATGGCTTTTAGGATATTTATACCCTGCGATGCAACGAGCAAACCAAGCTGCTGGAAGACCAATCCGAAAAGAAAAGGACAAAGGTGCTATAATCTTTTTAGATTCCAGGTTTAAATCAAAAAAAAAATGGATTTCAGATTGGATAAGAAAAGAAATTGAAATAGTCCCAGATGAGATTAACGGTATTACAAGGCGTTTAAAAGGATTTTGGTTATAAACACATTTCTTAGGGAATTTATATTAAGAATTGTTATCGGAAAAAGTGAAGACTTTTTATCTTTAAAGACAAATAAAACAAGTAAAATTTATTTCTAAAGTTAATTCAACTAATATTATAATAAGAGTTTATAAATATGTAATAAATAATGAAAAAAAGAAATATTGGATTTATTCTATTTGGAGTGGCTGGAGTCAACCTTATCACACTCGCAATAACTCTAGTAGTTTTTCCTGGATTATATGCACAATTAGGAATGCCCTCAGCAGCAATTAGAATTGCAATGACATCCATTCTAATATCTAGTTTAGTTGCGATGGCTGCATTAGTATGTGCCGGGATTATCGTAATTATAAAATTCTGGAATAGATAATTACTCAAATCATGAAAGATATAATAATCAGTGGTGCTGGCCCCTCAGGTTCGCAATGTGCAAAAGTACTTGCTGAAGCGGGATATAAGGTAGCATTAATTGAAAAAAATACAAATTGGCGGAAACCATGTGGTGGTGCTACCCATTCAAGTGTCATTGATCTTTACCCAGAGTTGAAAAATTTAAACTATCCTAAAATACGCGGAGTTGTTATGTATTCAGCAGACTATCATAAATTAGAGTTTAAGGGAACGAGTAGCGAATATTCTGTAATAATGGATAGATTAGAACTAGATAATATAATGAGAGAAGCTGCTGTTGATGCTGGAGCGGAACTTTTTAATAATCATTTCTCATTTGATTTCATTACAAAAAATCAAAAAAAGATTGGGATTAAAACAAAAACTACCAACGGATCCAAGGAATTTTATGGGAATTTGATTGTCATAGCTGATGGTATGAGTTCAAAATTGGCAGTAAAATCAGGAATAAGATCAAAATGGAAACCTAAAGAATTAGCAATTGGAATCTGTTCAATTATGGAGGGAAATCATCAATTGGATGAAGAAAGTGTTTATGTGTACTTTAAACCCTATCAAGGTTATGCGTGGATATTTCCATTAAGCAATAGAAGATATAATATTGGCATCTTTACATTTGGTTCAGATAACTCAAAATATAATATATATAACGTATACAACGAGTTTGTAAATAATCCAAATGTTAAACAGTATATTTCAGACTCAAATAATAAAACCATATGGTCAAGTTCATATCTATTTCCGGCAGAAGGAGTATTGGAAAAAAGCCTATTTGATGATAACTTAATGCTTATAGGTGATGCTGGAGGATTTGTCTCTCCAATTAGTGGTGAAGGAATCCAAACTGCTGTTCTCTCAGGTAAAATTGCAGCACAAACAGCATTAAGTGCTTTACAGGATGAAGATTATTCAAGAACAAGTCTTAAAAATTATAGAACCAATCAAGAAATTAAAAAAATTATTAGGAATTTCAAACAAAAAACTTCAATGATCAATTTCTTCTACGAGAATGACGGTAAAAATCTAAATAAAATGCTTGAACTGGCTGATAGAGATTCAGAATTTAGGGAACAAGTAGTTAATATGTTTGCATTTGGAGAAATGCCTTCAAAGGATTTTATTTCAAAAATTAATAAGTAAACAGTTCAAGATTAAAACTGATTGAAATTAAAAAAAAAAAAAGTAAAAATGTAAAAAATAATAACTTCCATGCAATTATTTATACCACTTAAATAATTACAAGAAATATTAGAATTAATGCTAAAACAAACATTTTAGCTATCACCTCTCATTAATAATTTTTAATTTATTTGTTAGCAGATAGTAATCTGTCATAATGCTCAATTTGCCTGTCTAATTTGTTTTTGAGTTTGTATATATCAAAATTCTCATAAACTCGTTTCATGACTTTAATTTGAAAAGACCGACAATTTGCACTAACCCGCTGAAGTATTTCTAAATATTCATAATAACTCATATCGGTCTTTTCTTTAACTTTCATTTTTGTTGCCCTCCTTTTTTTGGTGTTCGCCATTTAATATATATTATAAATTTCGCTTAATAGTTTTTACAAGAGAACTTTTGGGGAAGTTCGAATTAAATAAAAAGTATTGCTTTTGGAGGGTTTTCTAAAGAAATTTCGTAGATTCAACTAGATAAAAAGGTAAGTTTTTTATACTCCTTGAACATGTTAGATCATATTGAAATCTAAGGTTATATAACACTTATCCGAAGTGAACAATAATTAAGAAATTTCAAATTTCAAATTTATAATAAGAAAATGACAAATAAACAACTAATTTTAAAGCCATTTATCCTTTTTTTGTTTGTATTTCTTCTTTTTGGTTTTATATTTCAAGAAAACTGCTCTTTTCTCAAAGAACAAGAGGATAAATCAATAAATATTATGTTATCCAATTCATCTCTTAGTAAATCAATTGTGTGTGAGTGGAACCAAACATGGGGTGGAATTGAACAGGATACTGGTTATGCAATTACATTAGATTCATCAAACTATATTTATATTACGGGATTAACAAATACTGGAAGCTCTATTGATATTCTCCTAGTGAAATATGATAGTAATGGAGTAATGAAATGGTCTCGTACATGGGGTGGTAATGAAGATGATTGTGGATGGGGAATAGCGGTAGATTCTTCAAATAACATATATATTGCAGGACAAACAGAGAGCTTCGGGGCAGGATCTAGTGACATGCTTCTGGTAAAATATGATGGTAATGGGGTATTTCAATGGTATCGTACGTGGGGTGACACGGCTTATGAGGCAGGGCGAGCAGTGGCAGTAGATTCATCAGACGATGTTTATCTCGCGGGAGGCCATGATGCTTACTGGACAGGCGCTGATCATATGCATTTAATTAAATATAACAGTTCAGGTGTAGAACTATGGTCTCGTACATGGGGTGGGACTGAATGGGATAGAGGATGGGGAGTTGCGGTGGATTCATCTGACAATATGTATTTTACAGGAGATACAGAAAGTTTCGGGGCAGGTTCTAGCGATATGATTTTAGTGAAATATAACAGTGCGGGAGAACAACTATGGAATCGCACATGGGGTGGAACTGATGGCGAAGGAAGTACAGGAGTAGCCCTGGATTCGATCGATAATGTTTATCTTGTAGGAGCGACACAAAGTTTTGGAGCTGGGTGGGTTGATATGGTTCTTGTAAAATATAACAGTTCTGGGGCACAACAATGGAATCGTACCTGGGGAGGAATTGACTTTGATGTGGGATGGAGTATAGCAGTTGATCCATCCAATAATATATATCTTGGAGGTCAAACAAATAATTTTGGAGTTGGAACTTACGATATGATTGTAGTAAAATATGATAGTTCTGGCATACAGCAATGGAATCGTACATGGGGTGGATCAGATAAGGAAGTATGCTGGGGACTGGCAGTACCTTCTTCAAACAACGTTTATCTTGTAGGAGAAACAATGAGTTTTGGAGCAGGATCCCTTGACATGGTTCTAGTAAAATATGGTCCAGATATTTATAAACCAATAATCCTTATTAATCAGCCCTCTCAAAATGAAAAATTTTTTGAAGATTTAGCACCAGATTATGATATTTCAATTAAAGAACCTAATTTAAATTCAATATGGTACACCATTGATGGTGGTCTTAATAATTATACAATTACTCAATTGTCAGGAACCATCAATCAGTCAGCTTGGGATACAAGTCCATATGGTTTTATTACTTTTAGATTTAGTGCTAAAGATTTCGTTGGCAATATTGGAAGCAGTGAAGTTACTGTAAGGAAAAGTGAAGGACCTGTAATTAAAGGATATGATATATTAACCTTTACAATCTTAATTGAATTGATAACAGCAGTATTTTTAATCTATTTAATGAAAAAATATAGAAGATATCACCAATAAATTTTCAAACATATAAATTTTGGTAGAATCAAAATGAGAAAAATTATAAAAATAAAAGAAGTACTAATTTTAAGCTTTATTGCTGGATTCTCTATTTTTGCTCTATTGAATTATAGCTTGTCACAATATGAATTTGCTTTAGATTTAAAAAATGAAGGTCAATTGAAAAGAGCGGGATTCTGGGAAATTGGACCAATAGAAATAGATGATCAAGATCCATTGAAGAATTGGTCAATAACAGCAGCCACATATAACTGGTGTCGCGGATCTGGAACATGGGAAGATCCATATATTATTGAGAATGTTACAATTGATGGGCAAAATAATCATAATTGTATTCGTATTGATAATTCCGATGTCTATTTTACGATTAGAAACTGTACTTTAATAAATGGGGTAGGGGAATATTGGCATTCTGGTGGGATTAGGTTAGAAAACGTGACCAAAGGAAGTTTAATTAATAATGATTGTTCCTTTAATCAACAAGGTATTATTTTACGTTTCTCAAGTAATAATACCATATCACGTAATACTGCAAATAAAAATACAATTCATGGGATAACTCTTTATGATCAATGTAATGATACTAAAATTATAGGGAATACCGCTTGTTTTAATTCACATTGTGGTATTGTAATCAGAGAAAAATACACATATTATAATGGATATAATAATTTAGTAATCAATAATAATGCTAGTTATAACGCAGATATAGGTTTGTCATTGGTTTTCATCGAAAATACTGAAGTTTCAAATAATACTGCTATACATAATGGAGTTTATCCGTCTGTAGGATACGGAATTTCTGTACAAGCAAGTCGAAATATTACTATTTCATTTAATCAGGTACAAAGTAATGGAAAGGGTATAAATCTATTTAATATCCAAGAATGTAAAATATTAAATAATACAGCAATTTCCAATGAAGATTCTGGAATCTATATTGAACGCTGTACTAATAGTATTGTACTAGAGAATAATCTATCTCATAATCAAAGGGGGATTATGTTAAGAAGTGCTTCATCGGATTATGATCTGAGCTATAATAACTCAGTTTCGAGAAACATCGCAAAAAATAATTATTGGGGTATTTATTTATTCTATACTTATAATAACACTATTTTGGAAAATATAGCTAAAGATAATTTTTATGGGATATATTTGCGCAGATGTAATCAAAATAATGTCTCAGGAAATATTTTAATTGGAAATAATCATTGTATTATTGAAATAGAGTGTGAAAATAATATTCTTGAAAATAATTATTGCGACATACCACCCAAAATCTCTGGTTATAATTTGATCTTTATTATTGGGGCAATAGCTATATCCTTAATTATTTTGTTTAGAAAAAAAAGAAGTAGAGAATATCGAAGGGATTCAGATAAGGTGTAAATATTATTAGTTTTGTCTAATTTTTACTTAAGGAGGATTGCTAATATGGATAAGGAACTAGTTATTTTTAATGCTCAATTTGCTTATCTAACTTGTTTTTGAGTTTACATATATCAAAATTCTCATAAACTCGTTTCATGAGTTTAATTTGAAAAGACCGACAATTTGCACTAACCTGTTGAAGCATTTCTAAATATTTATAATAACTCATATCGGTCTTTTCTTTAACTTTCATTTTTGTTGCCCTCATTTTTTGGTGTTCGCCAAATAATTATATCATAAATTTCGCTTTATAGTTTTTACAAAAGAACTTTTGGGGAAGTTCGAACTAAAAAAGAAGCTCTAAAAAAGCGATAAAGATAATTAAATATTGTCCAAAATATATTAATTTCAAAATGATGTGATTAAATTGTATATTGATTGTCATGCACATCTATTTTTTAGTCCAATTCATACAGAAGGAATTGATAAAGATATAACAGGTGAAATACCTACTCCCACTATAGATTTTATAAATAAAACGATTGCTAACGCAAGAGAGAAAGGTGTAAGTCATATAATTGGAGTTATTAGTAATCCAAAAGATTTTCCCAGTTATCAAAAACAATTGGAGCTTAAAAATATTATACATGTTATTGGTAATTCAAGAAATAACGCACTAAAAGACCATAAACATATGATCTCACTATTAAAAAAGGAAATTGAAAGAAAAACACCTCATGGAATAGGGGAGATTGGATTGGATTATGAATATGGTTTTGATATGTTAAATGAGAATGAGAAAAATATATTTAAGAAAAAACAGCAGGAATTGTTTCGAACACAAATACAAATAGCAAAAGAAATTGATATACCAATTGTCGTTCATGCAGGGTATGGTACAGATAAAGATATTGTAGAGATTATTAAACAAGAAAAAGCTCATGATGTGGGAGGTCAAATCCATGAGTATTTATCTAAAAAAGAATTAGTCTCTGAATTACTTGATATGGGGTTCTATTTCTCTTTTGGATATTCACATATAAGAGAAGACGAATTGAAGAGTATTGTTGAAATAACTCCATTGGAACAAATCCTTATCGAAACAGATTACCCATATAATTTAATGGAATCTCCTAAAAAGTTTATACTTCCTGAAGATGTGGTTTTAATAACTGACGAGATTGCTATGTTAAAGGAAGTCGATATAAAATCTTTTACAAATCATGTAATGAGAAATGCTAAAGAACTTTTTAGATTCTAGATCCGTTTTGGTTTCTGAAACTAAACTTATTATTTAGTATTTAGGTTTAATATATTCTCTTCGTATTTTATATATTTTTTTTAAGAAAAAATCTTTGTCTTTACAAGTTACAACACTACTCCTTTTTATTTCCTAAAAACACAAGCTTTAAATATGTCAGTTAATACTTATATAATAACATATTGATGTAAACCTTTGATTGACAACAAAAGTTTACTTTCAAAAAATGGGGTTTAAAACTCAAAAAATAAAAAAATAAAATTAAAATTAAAAATCGAAATGGGAGATATAAGATCTATGGTATTTGAAGATTATTTTGAGAAATTCGCTAACCAACGGGTTTCTCCACAAAGAACATCAAATGAGATTTCGATTTCAAAAAGTGAATTCGAGAAGCTTAAAACAAAAGCTGACAAGTATGAAGCATTAGTAGAGGAACATAAGAAAATTAAGACACAAAACGATCGTTTACTTAAGGAACTTGATGATATGAAGGACGATGGACGTAAATTCAAGGAACTGATGGAGGAAAAGGAGAAGTTCATGAATTCACTTTTACGAGTACGCGCCGATTTCGAGAACTACAAGAAACGCACTGAAAGAGAGAATAGTCAATATCGAGAATATGTTATGGAAGGTATTTTAATGAAGTTAATCGATCATTATGATGATTTAATGAGAGCTTTAAATCTATTAAAAGTTCTTGAGAACATGGATGGGATTAAAAATGGTTTTGAGATCATTGTAAAAAATTTTGAAAAAATCCTAACTGAGGAAGGAGTTATACCGATGAACTCGGAAGGAGAGAAATTTGATCCTTATAAACATGAAGCAGTGATGGTTGAGGAGGGTCGAGATGATCTCCCAGAAAATACGATTTTAGAAGAAATAACTAAGGGTTATTTTATTAAAGACAAAGTATTAAGGCCTGCAAAGGTCAAAATCTCAAAAAAATCAAAATTATAAAATTTAAAATGAAAAATCAAAAAAAAAATCAAAATAAAAATAAAAAAGAGTGATGAAATATGGCAAAAATAATAGGTATTGACCTAGGAACGTCAAATTCTGCAGCAGCTGTATTAATTGGTGGTAAACCAACAATAATTCCTAGTGCTGAGGGTTTAACCTTAGGTGGAAAAGCCTTTCCTTCAGTAGTTGCTTTTACAAAAGATGGTCAAAGATTAGTTGGAGAACCAGCAAGAAGACAGGCGATTTCAAATCCTGATCGTACAATTACAGCAATTAAGAGAAAGATGGGTACATCATACAAAGTCAAAATTGATGGGAAAGAATATTCACCTCAAGAAATTTCTGCTATGATTCTTAGAAAAATCAAGGAAGATGCCAGTGCGTATTTAGGAGAAGAAGCAACTGAAGCTATTATAACTGTACCAGCTTACTTTAACGATAATCAAAGGCAAGCTACAAAGGATGCGGGAAGGATCGCGGGATTAAATGTTAAACGTTTAATTAACGAACCAACTGCCGCAGCTGTAGCTTATGGATTAGATAAGAAAAATGCTCGATTAAAAATTGCAGTACTTGATCTTGGTGGTGGTACTTTTGATGTCACAATAATGGAGATGGACAATCAAGTTTTTGAAGTGATTTCTACAGCTGGAGATACTCAATTAGGAGGTACAGATATGGATAAAATCCTCGTTGACTATCTTGTATCAGAATTTCAAAAGAATGAGGGAGTAGACTTAAAAGGAGATTCAATGGCAATGCAAAGAGTACGGGAAGCCGCTGAAAAGGCTAAAATTGAATTATCTACATCGATAAAAACTGATATAAATTTACCTTATATTACAGCAACAAGTGAAGGCCCAAAACATTTGAATACGACACTAACGAGAGCAAAATTAGAGCAATTAATTGATCCTGTATTAAAGAAATTAGATACTTCTATTCTAAAAGCTCTGAGAGATGCAGGGATGGCTAGAGGAGATATTGATAAAGTAATTCTAGTTGGTGGTCCAACAAGAATGCCTGTTGTACAAAAGAAATTTGAGGATTTATTGGGTAAAACACCAGAACGGAGCATTGATCCAATGGAGTGTGTTGCAATGGGTGCTGCAATTCAAGGTGGAGTTTTAACCGGAGAAGTCGAGGATTTACTATTATTGGATGTTACCCCTTTATCATTAGGTGTTGAAACACTTGGAGGTGTTTTTACAAAACTCATAGAAAGAAACACTACTATTCCAACCAAAAAAGCTGAAACCTTCTCGACAGCAGCAGACAATCAACCAGCAGTGGAAATTCATGTATTACAGGGTGAACGACCAAGAGCAGCAGATAATATAACATTAGGTAGATTTCATTTAACTGGTATTCCACCAGCTCCAAGGGGTATGCCACAAATCGAAGTAACATTTGATATTGATCAAAATGGAATTCTAAATGTTTCAGCAAAAGATAAAGGTACTGGAAAAAGCCAATCAATAACAATTACTGCATCTACCAAGATGTCTGATGGTGAAATTGAACAGAAAATCAGAGAGGCTGAAAGAAATGCTGAGGAAGACAAAAAATTCAAAGAATTAACTGAGGCCAAAAATCACGGAGAGTCATTGATTTATCAGACTGAGAAACTTCTAAAAGAGAATGAAGCTGTAATTGGTGATTTAAAATCAAATATTCTAAATAAGATCTCTGATTTAAGAAGCGCGATGGAATCTGATGATGTAAGTAGAATTAGAACCGCGTCAGAAGCATTACAAAATTCATTACATGAAGTCTCATCTCGAATGTATGGACAACAACCGGGACAAGGAGCTTACCAAGGTGCACCACCTGGAGGAATGGGTGATGTGCCACCAGGAGCCGCATATGGATATCAAGGAAAGTCTAAAGATGAAATTGAAGAAGAGCAATTCAGAAGAGCCACAGGTCAAGATGATAATGTAGTTGATGCTGAATATGATTAAATTTAATTTTTTTTTAATTAATTTTTTTTATTCTTTACTTAAAAATTATTATTATTTAAAGGGGTTGTAAAATATGGAAAAAGATTATTATAAAATACTAGGAATTAACAAAGGAGCTTCAAAAGAGGAAATAAAAAGAGCATTTCGTAAAATGGCTCGTAAATACCATCCTGATGTTAATCCAGATGAACCAAAATCAGGAGAAAAGTTTAAGGAAATAAACGAAGCGTATAGTATTTTAAGTGATGATAAAAAAAGAGAAATGTATGATAGATTTGGTGTTGTAGAAGGAGACTCTTCCACATATCAGAATTGGGGAGGCACTCCAGGAGGTGCCAGAGTTCACAGAAGTCCAGACGGTACAACCTATTACTATTCTACTTCAGATTCTCCGGGAGGGTTCGATTTCAGCGACATTTTCGGAAATCGAAATAATTCTAGGAGTGGATCTGGTGGATTTGACTTTTTTAATGATTTAGGAGACATATTTGATGTGTTTAATAGAAGAGGTGGAGGGAGTACACGCGCTAGATCTCCTAATTTTAACAATTTCCCTAGAGAAGGAGATGATTTAAGGTATGATATGGAAATTGATTTTATGGATGCATTTTATGGCGGAAAGAAAAAAGTTCAATATAAAGACCCTACTACGGGTCAAATGAAAACTCTAAATGTGAATATTCCAAAAGGAATTAAAGACGACCAAAAATTACGTCTAAAAGGGAAAGGGATGTCTGGAGAAAATGGAGGCGCTCCAGGAGATCTATATATAGCAATACATATAAGAAAACATCCAAAATTTGAAAGAAGGGATGATGACATTTATATTGAACAAGAAGTTCCTTATACAACAGCTACTCTTGGAGGAAAAATCCAAGTACAAGGGGTTGAAAAAACTTTGAATGTAAATGTTCCGGCAGGAACAAATGATTCATCATTATTAAGATTAAAAAATCAAGGATTTTATAAAATTAATTCAGATCAAAGAGGAAATTTATTAGTTAAAATCAAAATTAAAATTCCTGATAAATTGAACAAGAATCAGAAAAATTTATTAGAAAAATTACAAACTGTGGGTTTATAAATAAATATGGAGAAATCTTATAAAATAGAAAATGAAGAACTTGAGGGGAATGAAGAATTGGTCTCCATATGTTTTATTATTTGTAAAAAAAATAAAATAATGAGGATATTATAAATGGTTGTTAAAACACAAAGTAATGAATATTCAAATTTATGCCCAGAATGTGGGGGTTCAATAATTCCATTGATTAATACTGGAGATGTAGTATGTAATCAATGTGGGTTAGTGATCAATGAAAAAAGTGTTGATTTTTCACATAATGGTAGGAGGGCATATACTAGTCAAGAGAAAATAAATAGGGAGCAAACGGGGGCTCCAGTTTCTATATTACTACCTGATATGGGGTTAAGTACAGTTATAGATAAAAGTAAAATTAGCAATCCTGATTTAAAAAGGGCTGCTAAATGGAATACACGCATAACCTGGCAGAAAAGAAATTTATTGATCGCCTCTACAGAACTAAAAAGAATTAGCACTATTTTGAACTTACCTAATTATGTAAAAGAAGATGCTATGCGTCTTTATATCGAAGCTTTTAAAAAGAAATTGTTAAGAGGAAGATCAATTAATGCTATGGTTGCAGCGTGTTTATATCTTGCATGTAGAAGAAAAAAACTTCCTAGGACTTTACAAGAAATATTAAATGAAGCATCGGTAAACGCGAAAGATGTCAGAAGATGTTATACCACTTTAGTTAGGGAAATGAATCTAAATCCACCATCAACTGATCCAGTTTCCCTAATTCCTAAATATATGACAGATTTAGGGTTAAATTCTGAAGTTGAACAATTAACAACTAAAATTCTAAATGCATACAGAGTGAAATTTTCTATTAGTGGTAAAGATCCAAAAGGTTTATGTGCTGGAGCAATCTATTTAGCTTGCCGACTTAAAAATAAAGAAGTTACTCAACAACAAATTGTACAAGCGATAGGAGTTACAGAAGTAACACTTCGGTCACGCTATAAAGAATTAAAAAATAAATTAAATGTTCAAGTGCCAGTGTAAAGCTAACATCATAGCTCTAGATTGATTATAATAAATCTCTATTCTTTTTTTTAAAATTAAATTTAAATATATTTTGTCATCTTTATTAGTATTACAATTATAATTTGACTCATTATAAAACAGATTTTGATCGATACATATGGTATCATATAAAGAGTTGGGTTTATCCAATACAAAACGAATGTTTGAAGTTGCCTTAGAAAGAAAGTTTGCGATTCCGGGGTATAACTTCAGTAATTTAGAGCAATTACAAGCAATTATTATTGGTTGTGGAGAAAGTAAATCACCAGTCATACTTCAAAATAGTCCAAGTGCAGGAAAGTACGCTAATCCAATTATGGTTCGATATATGGCACAAGGTGCCGTAGAAATGGCAAAAAATTTAAGGTATGACATTCCAATAGCATTACATTTAGATCATGGAAGTTCATTTGAGCTAGCAAGGGATTGCATAGATAATGGATTTTCAAGCGTAATGTTTGATGGGAGCCATCTGAAGTTAGATGAAAACGTGAATATAACAAAAAAAATTGTGCAGTTAGCTCATAAAAAAGAAGTATCTGTCGAAGCTGAATTAGGGGTTATTGCCGGCATTGAAGATCATGTTAAATCGACTAAACATTACTATACTGATCCAGAACAAGTTGAAGATTTTGTAAACAAGACTGGTTGTGATTCTTTAGCTATTGCTATAGGTACATCACATGGAGCTTATAAATTCAAAGTTGAAAAGGAGGATGACATACCTGAATTACGTTTTGATATACTTGAAGAAGTAAGAAAACGTTTGGGCAAATTTCCTATAGTATTACATGGATCTTCTTCAATTCCTAAGAAATATGTAAATATTATAAATGAATTTGGGGGAGAAGTAGCTAAAGCAATTGGAATTCCTGAACACCAACTCAAGAAAGCAACTCAACATGGAGTTTGTAAAATAAATATAGCTACTGATTTTAGAATCGTTTTTACTGCTATGATTCGAAAATATTTAGCTGAACATCCAGATCATATTGGCCCAAGACAGTACTTAGGATTAGCACGTCAAGAATCAATCGAAATGATCAAAGAAAGAAATAAAGAAGTACTTGGTTCTGCAAACCAAGCTCAATTCATTTAATCCATTAAATTTTTAGATTAAAATAACTACCACACAGTTTTTAATGGATTTATGGTGATATTCATTTTTTTGAATATTTAAGAATTATCTATATGATAGATTTAAATTGTGGAAAAATTGCTAAAGCATTTTTCTGTTCAATATCTATGCTTTGTTGTTTATCGACCTCGGCGTAATTTTCAATTTCTCGAATCATTTTTTTTATAGCAACTTCATGAACAAATGGAAAATCACTTCCAAATAGGATATGGGAATGATCTACTAACTCCATCAAAGATTGAAAAACATTCCTTGTAGCAGACAGCGCTGTACCATAATAAAGATTTTTGAATTGTTTAATCAACTTTTTGCTTCCAAAGGAAATCCTCCATGCAATATAGGGAGCAGTTCCTCCAGCATGAGCAAAAATAAATTTAATATTAGGATACCGTTTAAAAATACCATTGTGCATGAGATTTGCTATTGCTCGTGTTGTATCAAAAACAAATTCTAGAATAGCTGAAGGAAAATTAAGATTAGGTAACTTTTCTTCGGGAGGAATATCTGGATGAATGAAAACTATAGCTTTTCGTTGATTGAGTTCTGAAAAAAGGTTTTCAAATTCAGAATCGCCGATATATTTTCCATAAAAATTGGTTAGCATTCCTACGCCATTTAATTTTAATATATCTAACGCGTACTCTAATTCAAGTAGTGATGCCTCAATATCAGGAAGAGGTAATATGGCAAATCCGCCAAACCGCTTTGGATAGTTACTTATTAAATTAGCAGAATATTCATTACAAAGACGTGCAAGATTTCTTGTAAATTTGGGATCTCCAAAATAAATTCCTGGAGATGATATTGAGGTTATTGCTGATGCAATGCTTTGTCGATCCATAAACTCAAGACTATATTCTGGATCCCATTTAGGAAAAGGTACATTAGTAACAGTAGTAATACCAATCTTAGCCAATGATGATAAATATTCAGGAGGGAGAATATGATGATGAATATCAATTCGATGAGGTTTTGCTATCATTTTTAAACTCACTTTAAATTGCCTTTCAAATTTAACCTTTTTCAATGACTATTCCTGTACCACCTTTAGGATATTGAAATATAATCGCACCAGCATCACAAGCTTGGTAACAAGCAGCACACTCTAAACATTTCGATTGATAATCGTCAATAATATAAATTTTTCCTTCTTTTTTGCGCCATAAATTCATAACACATATAACTAAACAACGTTCACAATTATTACATTTATTATAATCTATTGAAATGAAGTTGCCTGTACCTGGAATTCGTTTAGTTAATCCTTCTAGATTTATATTCATTTCTGTTAAACACCTCTCTTCTTCTTTTTCTGTGGTAGTAAATCTAAAAGTCTAGGTAAAGCTTTCATAATCTTTTTAGGATCCATTAACTTATCTAAATCATCTTCAAAAACCTTGGTTAATAAAGGAAATACGTAAGCCATTATAAATGGCGTTGCTTTAGGCAAATATGATCTAATTTGCCCTACAATTTGCCGAACTCTTAAAGCATGAGGTTGTGACCAATCAAATATTCCTCCAATAATTTCCATTATCATTGGTACAAACCAAGACATAGTTTCTTTTGGGCTAAATGGTAAAGCTTTCCATATATTCCATAACTCAAAACCAGCCTCAAACTCTTTTCCAATACTAGTTTTTTGCCATTTTTCATCAAATTTTTTAAGATTTACCCTTGACACATCTCCAGAAGGTATTAATTCAGAAGCTACCTCTGCCGCTGTTTTTCCCGTTACCATAGCAGGATATATCCCTTCTGCTTCAAGTGGACATGGAAATCCACCAGCATCTCCTATTAATATAACTCCATCGGTATGCGTATTATAAGGATAATCTAACCATGGAAGTAGATGCGCTTGAAGCTCACGTGGTTTAGCATCCAGTATTTTTAACAATCTTTGATAATATTTGAGATTAACAACACGATTTAAATAATATAATGGATTTTTATCCCACCAATTCATCCAGTTGCCTAATCCTTGATGAAAACCATCATTAAAAAAAACTTGATACGATGCTGGAAAGGTCGATCCCCACCATATACCTAATGTTTCATCTCCCATAATATCATCAATTTTTTCTGAAGGTGCGTGAAAATCATATTGTGGTACTAATGTAACTTGATTTTGAGACCATTTTGTTCTTAATCCAGATTTTTGTGCTATAGTTGATATGACACCATCGGCACCAATAACAATAGGAGCACTATATTTCTCTCCTTTTTCATCAATAACGCCACACACATTACCATTTTCTTTTAATAAATCAACAATTAGAGTTGAAGTCTTTAACTCAGCACCAGCTTCAGTAGCAAATTGAGCAATCCAAGGATCAAACTCACTACGATACACATTCATAGTAATCCATGATTTTGCAGGTTCATATGAGACAGATTCTGTAGGTCGAGCCATAAT
Source organism: Candidatus Hermodarchaeota archaeon (assembly GCA_048885765.1). GTDB lineage: Archaea > Asgardarchaeota > Lokiarchaeia > Sigyniarchaeales > SOKP01 > Loki-b32. The sequence goes on along the minus strand of JBHLLI010000065.1, from coordinate 6,652 downwards.
ATAACCTGCCACGATGTCATCTTTATTTATAAAGTAATTACGAGAAGCAGTTCCAGCTCTCATCGAAGGACATTTATCAGGGGTTAAGTTCTTCATCAGTTCAGGAAAATCTCTAAACATTCGGGGGCCTAAACCACATCCTGACGAATTTTTTTCGCCAGGTTTACGGCTTCGTTCAAAAAAAATTGTTTTTAAACCTTTTTCAGCAGCGGTTTTTGCTGCAACAGAACCTCCTGGTCCAGCACCAACAATAATTAAATCATAATTTTTCATTAGAATTCCCTTTTAATTTCTCTTATAATAGTAATATTTGATAAATAATGCTTATCCATTAATTAAGGTTATATTTTTTTGAATGAAAATATCTTAATAGAGGGTAATATTTTAAGAAGAAAGAATTATCTTTATTTTCAGATCACGTATGAACGAGGAACAGATTTATACCGAATTATTAAAGATTTGTGGCACAAAAAATATATCAAAGGATCCTTCTTTACTTAAAAAATATTCAGAAGATCTTAGCTTTTTTCCTAAGAATGAGCCGAAATATATCATTTGGCCTGAAAACAGAAAGCAAATTCAAGATATATTAAAGTTAGCTAATATCCTAAAATTATCAATTATTCCGGTCAGTTCTCCCTCAGGACCAAGGCACCATGGAGATACTATTCCACGTCACAGCAATAGTATTATACTAAACCTCTCCAAATTGAATAAAGTAATCAATATAGATAAGAAAAATAGAGTGGTAATGATTGAACCGGGAGTTACCTTTGCTGACTTAATTCCTATCTTACATAAAAAAGGCTTAAAATTATTAATGCCATTATCTCCCAGATTTTCTAAATCTGTTCTTACAGCAGCCCTCGAACGTGAACCTATTACAATCCCACGTTATATGTGGGATAGTTCAGATCCATTATTATGTACTGAAGTCTTTTTCGGAAATGGTGACTCATTTAAAACAGGAACTGCCGCAGGTCCAGGTAGTATTAAACAACAAAAAAAATCGGGACAAGCTCAAGTAAATCCAATGGGTCCTACTCAATTTAGTCCATTTAGGGTTATACAAGGAGCACAAGGGAGTATTGGAATTGTTACATGGGTAACTCTTAAATTGGAACTGCTTCCATCAATTCATAAAGTCTATCATCTTGAATCGGATAATATTGAGGAGCTCTTGGATTTTCAGCATGAATTATTAAAATATCGTTTATGTGATGAATTACTAATTTTGAATAATCTCAATTTAGCTTGTTTAGTTAAGGAAGATCCTAATGATATTTCGACCTTAGCTAAGAAATTACCTGAATGGAATTTAATATTTGTTACCTCAGGAAAAGGGGAATTAGCAAATGATAGATTGTCATATCTAGAAGGAGATATTAATGATATTATTAAAGAGAAGAAGCTGGATCTAACAGAAAGTGATTTAATACATGAAAATGATAGTTTACACTTTTTGTATCAAGTTGATAAAAAACCCTGGAGATTACGATTAAATGGAGGATATCAAGATATCTTTTTTATTTCTAATTATGAAAAAATCCCAAACTTTATTGAACTAGTCAAAGAACAAATCCCAAACAATTTGGGAATTTATATTCAGCCAATTAATCAAGGTACATCATATCATTGTGAATTTGATATATTTTATAATCCTGATAATATAACAGAAACTTTAGATATTAAAGATAAATTTATAGAAGTCAGCATTAATTTGATGGATTCAGGAGCTTTTTTTAATCGTCCATATGGTCTTTGGGCTAAAGAAGTTTATAAAAGACATGAAAATTCAACACAGAAAGCGTTAAAAAAAATCAAACAGATTTTTGATCCTCATAATGTATTAAACCCTGGTGTGTTGTGTTTTGATGATTAAGGTAGTATGAAGTGATCAAAAAAACATAATTTTGAATATTTAGGATGGATTTCAGATTTATTTTCGTTTTCATAAATATTAAATATTTCAATTTTTATTATAGGTGAGAATTAATAGTTTCAAAATCAAGTAAATGAGTTTATAATGATGAAACCGCTGGTATTTTTAGTTGAGGATGATGATGTTCTTGTAAAAAATTTTAAGATATTCTTAGAATTGAATGAATATGATTTAATTTCTGCCTCAAACGGAAAAGAGGGACTGAAAATTCTCTCGAATCTCGAAAATCCCCCAGATATTATAATTTCAGATATTCTGATGCCAATTTTAGATGGATACGATTTCTATATGAAAGTTTCAGAAAAAACTGAGTGGTCAAGGATTCCATTTTTCTTTCTGTCGGGAAAAACACAACCTGATGATGTGAGATTTGGAAAAATGCTCGGGGCTGATGATTACATTACTAAACCATTTAGTCCAATGGCTTTATTAGAAAAAATCTCAAAAAAAATTAAAGAGAGTAGAGAAATTAAAAAAAGCTCAAAATTACTTGAGGAAAAGCTAAAAGACATCTTGAAGTATGAAGAACCTTCTCTAGAAACTCGTAGTAAAGCAGATTTTTACTATATTTTTCATATGAGTTGGGATGATGAAAAGGGACCAGTAATATTAGATTTTTTCCCTAAAAACCTTATTCCATCACTTAGTCTTGAAGAACTTACAACTCAATTATATTCTACCTTAATAAAAATATATGAATTTGAACAAGTTCTCGAGAAAAACCAATTTATTATGAGGATAGTTAAAGATCTAATTGATGCTTATGGCTTGATTGATAAAGTTGAAGAAAATTCAGTTATAGCTCCTAAAAGTGGAAAAGGAACCTTTATGGTATGCGCTATAACTCCAAATTTTCATTATCTAAATTCTGAAAGAATTAGAGACATCTTAAAAAAAATTGCCTTTAGCATAAAAACAAAAAGAGAATGGAATATTAAACAATATTGGGAAGAGCTTTCACAAATTGTTTAAAGCTTTTTTTACAATCTAAAATTCTTTATTTATCATATTTCATAATTTAAAGTAAAATATACAATTTCTTAATAGATATCATTTTATTTCATTCATCACTGTTGAATTAAAAGATCTATTTTTAGCTAGTTGTATTTTATAAAAAGGGGATTTTATACTTTATTGAACGAGCAAGATTATAAACAAATGATACAACGTTGCTTACGTTGTTCTATTTGCAAGTGGATACCACAATTGCAAATTAAAAGCCAAAAATTTTCAACCATTTGTCCCTCAATTGATATGTTTAATTTTCATGCTTACAGTGGAGGAGGGCGTATAGTAATCGCTTTAGTACTAGAAATGGGAAGACTTAATCCATCACAAGAATTAATGGAGATCGTTTATAAATGTACTGAATGTGGTGGATGTGCTATTGCTTGTAAGTTTCTAAATACTTTGGAACCATTAGAAATTATTGTTAAACTTCGAGAAAAATTAGTATCTTTAGGGTATGGGCCCATGCCAAAACAGCAACAATATATTGAATCTATTAGAAATAATAACAATCCATATAATGAACCACACGAAAAAAGATTAAATTGGCTACCAAATGACATTAAAATTGATCCAAATGCAAAGACAATTTATTTTGTTGGATGTACTTCATCTTATAGAAGAAAAGAAATTGCGACTGCTACTGCTCGAGTGATGAATGCTGCAAATTATCCATTTAAAATTCTTAGTGATAATGAGTATTGCTGTGGAAGCCCAATCCTAAGAACTGGAGATAAAAAATCATTTATAACTCAGTTGAACAAAAATCTTGATACAATTGAAAAAGAGGGAATAGAAACTGTTGTATTTAGTTGTGCTGGATGCTATGATACTTTTAAAGTTGATTATACTTTAGAAAGAGATTATAAATTTAAAATATTACATACTGCAGAATTGTTTAATGAATTAATCGATAATGGAAAATTGAATTTAGAAAAAGAAGTGCCTTTTACGGCAACGTATCATGATCCTTGTCATTTAGGGCGTAATTCGGAACCATATGAAGAATGGGATGGTGATGCATTACAAATGATGCCTCTCGTATCTATTAATATGCCTGAAAAACCAAAAAGATGTGGACGATATGGTATTTATGATTCTCCACGAAATTTACTAAATAAAATACCTGGACTCAATTTTGTAGAAATGGAAAGGATTAAAGAATACTCCTATTGTTGTGGTGCTGGTGGAGGTGTAAAATCAGCCTTTCCAGAATTTGCTCTTAGAACAGCGGAAACTCGGATTGAAGAAGCTGAACATACAGGTGCAGAAATAATCATTTCCGCTTGTCCCTTTTGTTCTACAAATTTAAATGATGGAATAATTGAAAAAGGTTCTAATCTAAAATTTTATGATATAAGTGAACTCTTATTATTAACTCTCCCTTCAAAGCTTAAACCTACTAAAGAATCATCAACGGGGGTCACATAAGTGGTTTTAGAGAAAAGTGTGTTTAAAGAGTTTGAAGAAATTGTTGGTGTAGGAAACATCGATGATGGTGATGTCATAACAAATGTTTATGCTTATAACTGGTGTATGGAAATTATTAATTATATGGAAGATAAAGATCCCATCCCTTTCTCCCCAATTCCTAAAGCAGTTGTATTACCATCATCTACCGAAGAAGTCCAACAAATAGTAAAAATATGTAATAAATATGGGATTGTATTTAAAGCTCAAAGTACCGGACTCGGTCCTTGGAATCAACCTTCAGTTAGCAATTCTATAGTTATAGATCTTCGTAGAATGAATAGGATTATTAAAATTGATGAGAAGAATCTATATGCCGTGGTTGAACCTTATGTTAGTGGGGCACAATTACAGTCAGAGATTATGAAATATGGCCTCAACTGTCATATGCCTGGAGCAGGTCCTCAAGTATCTCCCTTAGCAAGTGCTACAAGTATGAATGGTCCTGGATTCACTTCTCCTTCTACAGGTCATAGTGCTCGTAATGTTTTAGGAGTAGAATGGGTATTACCAGATGGAGAGATTATGAGATTGGGATCTTATGGTTTAAAGAATAATCCAGACTGGTTTCATGGTGATGGTCCAGGACCAAGTTTAAGGGGAATCATGCGCGGTTGGGCAGGTACAAAGTCAGGATTAGGTATTTTTACAAAAGTTGCAGTAAAACTCTTTCCCTATCCTTGTAGTACGGAGTTTAATGTTACAGGAAGTTCTCCCAATTATGATTTTAAAATTCCTAATTTTATGAAATTATATGTTATGGATTGTGGGAGTTTTAAAAAACTCGAAAATGTTATGTTGAGTGTTGAAAAGGAAGAAATCTCTTTTATGTGCAGTTTTCTATCCGGATTTGCTGTTATGGCTATTTTTTCCAATTCAATCGAAAGCTTAATGGATAAAATACCAATTGGACAATTGAAAGCGCCTTTAGTTGTTATAATAACTGCTCGAACAAAGCGAGAATTTGAATATAAACAAAAAGTAATGAATTTGATCCTTAAAAATTTTAAATTAAAAAATGTTATAGGAAAAACATACACGCCTGATCCAATATTTTATGCTGAAGCTCTTCGTTCAAATTTGGGATTACACGGTTTTATAGCCACAGGGGGATTTCAGTCTTCTAAAGGAGTAGCGGATACGGCCGCTGTATGTCTTCGGAGTACTAAATCAAATATTCAATTAAAGCAAGAGTTTATCAAGAAAGGAGCAATTGCTAACGATTTTGGCGAAGGAACATGGATGTCTTCTTATGAATCTGGACACTATTTTCATATGGAATCTCCCACTATGTTTGATCAAACTGAAAAAAATAGTGTAGAGGGGATGGCTGAATATATGGAGAAAAGTAATCAGTTAGATTTACTAAAACATCTGGGTGCTCCTTTCTTTGTAGAAGGCACTCGTATGCATGAATTATTTGGACCTCATATGTCCAACTATCATGTATGGTTAAGAAAAATTAAAGAAGTTTTTGACCCAAATAATATATCTGATTCTGGATTTTACATTTCACCCCAAAACAAATAAAAATAGGATTTCTTGAAAATATCATGGAAGAATCAAATCACCAAGATAAAAAAGTTAGAGGATTTGCAGTGTTAATTAAAAGCATTTTAACTCCTCTAAATGAAAACAAGAATTTTCAAGAAAACTTTAGAAGTGTCAAAGCTAAAATTCTTTTAAATGCATCCAATCTAAATAATGCGGCTATAATTAGTGTTGAAAATGGTTTTATAAGAGTTGAGAGTATTCCAAATAAGCCTGAAGAAAATATAAAAAAAAAGAAGCTAGGATGGGATGGTTTTCTTGAAATGGATACTCAAACTTTCCTTGCTATTGCTTTGAATCGCCTTTCTTTACTGGGGGTTGCGAAAATGTGGATAACAAGGAGAATTAAAATGCGTGGAATTAGAAAACTACTGATTTTATTAAAGATGTTTAGATTCTTGACAAATTATAATGGTTAGGTTTTATTATCATGAGTACAAAAATATTAGAAGCTTGGCTAGGACCAGGCAGAAAGGATGGCAAAATTGAACCAATCAAGCCAAAAGATGATGCTTTACATATTGATATGAAAAAGAAGGGCACTAGAGAATGGTGGTATTTTGATGCTCGCCTTGATAATGGATACACTGTAGTTAGCTTTTTCCGAGCAAAACACGAGAGAACCGGCAAAACAGGTGTTGAGATTACGATCTATAAACCAAATGGAGAAAAAATCCAGAA